>CAVBWZ010000003.1:0-156808 GCA_963599445.1 Bacteroidaceae bacterium | reverse complement strand
TCAATGTCAGAATAGCATCGTCTGCCGTAGCTGTGGACATCCTACTTTTTCAATCACCTGTTCCCTTCAATCCCCCAACTTTCCGTGAAGAACCGTTTTTTTTGAACTTTCAGTTTTTCTCTTTTGTTGAATAAAAGCTGTGGCTGTTTATAATCTTATACTTGACTTTCGCCAAGTAGTGGTTTATCTTGGGTGTATTAGGGGAGGCCTATGCCAGAGATAACCAGATTTGATGGTATTGTCATTAAGATTTTTTTTAGAGGAGAGCATAATCCTCCACACTTTCATGCTGTCTATGGAGAGTTCAATGGTGTTATTGAAATTGAAACTTCAAAGATGATTGAAGGAGACCTTCCAAAGAAAGTCGCAGGTGTTGTTGAAACATGGTCAAAGATGCACAAGAAAGAACTTGAATGTATGTGGAATGAAAAACGTATAATCAAATTACCACCTCTGGAATGATTAAGGAGTCGTTATGCTTTCTATAAAGGTTGTTGATGCTGTGCCTCTTGCAAATCAGAAAGTTCTTGTTTTCTTCGAGGACGGCAAAGTCAAGAAGTTCGATGTGAAGGGCTTATACGCCCAATGGCCGGAGTACAAGGTTCTTGAAGATGAAGATTTGTTCAAGAAACTCAAGGTTGAGGCTGGAGGATATGGCATAAGCTGGAACGAGGATTTGGATTGCAGCGAAGGAGAGCTTTACCAGAACGGAGTTGATGTTCCCTTGAGACTTGAGGATTTCAGAGCTTTTGCAGAGAACAACCTCATATCGACACATGAAGCTTCAAGTATTCTCAGATGCTCAAAACAGAATATAGATGACCTTGTAAGGAGAGGCAAACTTCACCCAATAAAGAAGGATGGCCGCTACAATCTATTTCTGAAATGCGAAGTGGAATCCAGGGTTTGGGCAAAGAACCATCCAAATACAGTCACTGTCTATAAAGCAAGTGAAGAGGACAGTATAATGATGGCTGCCGAACCTGAATCAGAATACGGCAGCCAATAGGTCTACATACGTTTGTACGCGCCAACAAGGGAAAAAGGCCTCTTATGCCAACGGATTCAGGTGCTTGATCTGCTCGTAGGCTTTCTCTGCGGTGCGCACGTTGCACAATGGGGTTATTGAGATGTAGCCGTTGAGCGTGGCGTCGAGGTCATGGGTATAGTTCTGAGCTCCCGTGTATACGGAGTAGCCCTCCACCTGGTAGATGTCGTTGCCAAGATAGTGGAAGCGGTCTTTGTAGAACGGGCCTCCCTGTCGTGTGACAAGGATTTCGTCGTGTGGGACGAGAGGGAAGTTCACGTTGTAGATGAGGTTGTAGTCAAAAAGCTTGTTGTCCACAATGAAATCGTAGACCCTGTCCAAGTGGGCCTGAGCACCATCGAATGATTCCGGGACCGTTGAGAATGCTATGCCGTGGCAACCCATGTAGGCGGCTTCGAAGATTGCGCCGTCTGTGCCTGAATAGGCTATGTCCTCGCCAAGGTTGAGGCCGCGGTTGATCCCTGAGAACACCATATCATAGCGCTGCTTGAGGCCGTTGAAGCCAAAGCGTATGCAGTCGGCAGGGGAGGAGTCTACATAGTACCAGTCGATTCCCTCCAGCATTTCGACCTTCTTCGCTTCGTATGGTTTGTGTATTTCAATGCCGTGGCTTTTGCCGCTCTGCTCGTTCTTTGGAGCCGCGACCGTAACGTGTCCAAGCTTCCTGGCCCATGATGCAAGGATTCTGAGTCCTTCCGAGTTGTATCCGTCATCGTTGGTTATAAGAATTCTCATAGCCATCCTCCGTTGTTTGATTTGTAGGTCCCAAGCAGAGAGTCTGCATCGTCAACGAGAGCCTTCATCTCCTCTTGGCTGTAGACCGTGGCGCCGGAAGCAAATGCATGGCCGCCTCCGTGGTATTTCTCCGCCAGTTGGTTTACCGTGACGAAACGGGATCTAAGGCGAACCCTCGTTGAGCCGTCTGTATTCTCTATGAATGCGAGCCAAATGAGGCTGCCCTTTATCTTGTCCATGAAGCCTACGCTGCAGCTCGCCTGTTCGCCTGTGAGTGCGAACTGCTTCTGCATTTTCTGGCTTACGTATGTATATGCCACACCGTTTGGCGTTATGTTCATATTGTCAATGACACTTGCCTTGAACTTCTGGAATCCAAAGTCCTCAAGGTATAGATGTGCATACAAGGTGGTGGTGTCTATTCCAAAATCAAGGAGATAGCCCGCCAATCTAAGTGTTTCTCCACTTGTCTCTGCGAACTGGAAACGTCCTGAATCCGTCACCATGCCAGTGAACACCAATGTTGCAACATCTTTGTTGCATTTGAGCTCGCCGTCGAAGGTCTTTATGAAGTCTGCAACCATTTCGCATACGGATGACCTACCATCCTCAACCCAGGAGACGTCTCCGTATGGCTCTACCTCTATATGATGGTCTATTTTCACCATCTCCTTTGCCAATGAGACCTTCTTGTTTGAGACCCTGTCCAGTGTGGCGGTATCCAGAACTATTGCAAGGGCTGAAGCATAGAAGGCATCGTCTACGGGGGCATCCTCACTCCCTAGGAAGGCAAGATGCTCCGAGTAGTCGTCGTTTATTACTCGTATGTCCTTGTTTGGAAACGACAGACGCAATGATTCGCACAGCCCTTTCGTTGAGCCTATTGCATCCCCATCCGGTCTTGTGTGGCGGGATATGATGATTCTGTCGTACTGCTTTATTTTTTCCAAAACGGCTTTCTTGGCTTTAAGTCCTGTCATTTCGCCTCCAAATCAAAACTTTGTATTCTAATTGCCTGCCACGGCGTTGCCGGCTGCCATGTCGTCAAGGTCCTTGAGCATATCCATGGCTAGGGAATGAGTGTTGACTGTAGCACCACTTGCCTTTGCGTGTCCACCCCCGCCGTACTTGACTGCTATTGGGTTTATGTTGCAGTTGGCGGCTCTGAGTTCGCACGCTATGCCGTCGTCACCCTCTGCGAACGCAACCCATATGTCCACACCCTTTATGTCTCCCATGACGTTGACGAAGGCTCTGGCCGCCGTTGGTGCGTCTATGCCGTCTTCAAGAAGCTCCTTCTTTGTGGTGTATGTATATGCTACATTGTGCTCTGTTGTTTTTATGCGAAGGGCGAACTTTGCACGAAGCTTCACGAACGAGAGATCGTCGGTGTATAGACTTCTATATATGGAAGCCGTATCTATGTTGCGCTGCATCAGAAACGATGCCAGTTCGAATGTTCGGGCATTGACGGCATCGTATCTGAAACGGCCTGAATCCGTGACTATGCCTGTAAAAATGGCCTGTGCTGCGTCATCTGGGACATCGAGTCTGCATTCTTTTGCAAACAGAGCAAGGATTCCGCAGCAGCTTTCGAAGGATGAATCCACAACCTCTACATCAGCTATGCGCCCAAGGAACAGGTGATGGTCGAACCTGAGTGTACGCCCCGCCAAGCTCCAGCGGTCATCGCTTATGAGTGCAGATGCGGATGTGTCCATGATGACCGCAAGGGCATCGGCATAGAAGGAGGAGGGGATGTCGTCCATCGTGCGGCCTTCCAGCATGAAGGAAAGCCTTTCGTTGGCATCGCCAACCATGTAGACCTCTTTGTCCGGGAAGTTGGCCTTCACGAGCAGGTATAGTCCAAGCTGGCTGCCATATGCATCGCCGTCAGGTCTCGTGTGGCGGTGGATTATGATGCGCCGGGCGTCTTTGATCTCTCTAAGTGCGTCCTCGAACAGCTTTTGCAAATCACCCATTGGAGACCTCCATTCGCAGCGGGCTGGAATTCTCATAGACAGTGAACCTTATCTGGTAGCCGTTGTCCTCAACTGGCTCCGATTCCCATGTCTGCTTCCAGTTTGGCAGTTCGTCCAGATTGTCGAAGAACACCTGCGCACCACCGTCCGCATCCACCTTGGTCAGCAGCACCTTGTCGCAGTAGGGCAGCATCGTGTGGTACATCATGGCCCCGCCTATCACGAAGACGTCCTCGCTTGGATAGGCCGATATCTTTGAAAACAGTTCCTCCAAGGTCTCCACTATTATGAAACCGTCCTGATCCGCTCTCTTGTGGTCACCGCCCGGCCAAAGGACTATGTTCGTCCTGTTCTTGAGGGGCTTGCCGTTTGGAAAGGACAGAAGGGTGTTGGATCCCATTACGACGACCTTGCCGGTAGTCTTCTCCCTGAAGTATTTCATATCCTTTGGAAGCTTGAACATAAGGTCGTTGGCTTTTCCTATTCCCCATTTCCTGTCGCAATGAAGTATGGCCTGCATTTCATGTCTCCTATCGTTTTCTGCCACATTAGATGGCAACTGGGATATCGTACTTCTTCTTGCAGTACTCGTAGCCCTCCAGCTTGAAGTCATCTGGAGTGAAGTCGTAGAAGTCCTTTATCTCAGGATTCACCACAAGCTTTGGAGCGGTGAAGGATGGGTTATCCAACATTTCCTTGATTATTGGAATATGTCTGTCATAGATATGTGCATCTGCAATGACATGTACAAGCTCTCCTGCGACAAGGCCGCTTACCTGTGCCATCATTATGAGTAGTATGCTGTATTGGACCACGTTCCAGTTGTTCGCCGTGAGCATGTCCTGCGAGCGTTGGTTGAGGATTCCATTCAGTACGTTGCCGCTTACGTTGAACGTCATGGAATAGGCGCAAGGGTACAGTTTCATTTCGCTTAGGTCGTGGTGGTTGTAGATGTTGGTAAGTATTCTGCGGCTCTGGGGATTGTGCTTCAAATCGTAGAGGACTCTGTCCACTTGGTCGAATTCACCCTCCGGGTACCTGTGCTTGACTCCAAGCTGGTAGCCGTATGCCTTTCCAATTGAGCCGTCTTCACCCGCCCAGCTGTCCCATATATGTGATTTGAGGTCCTTTATGTTGTTGGATTTCCTTTGCCATATCCATAGAAGCTCGTCTATGGCGGATTTCATGTACGTCCTGCGCAGGGTCATGATTGGGAACTCCTTCCTTAGGTCATAGCGGTTGACGATGCAGAAACTCTTTATCGTGTGAGCAGGGGTGCCGTCCGCCCAGTGTGGACGAACATTCAGTTCTTCGTCTGAAAAGCCGTTTTCAAGTATGTCCCTTACGTTTTCCTTGAATATGTCGTCCGCTCTGCTCATGGCCTGGCTCCTTTGTGGTGGTGGGGGATTGCGTTTCACGCAACATTATCGCAGAAGAATCTTGCATGTTCAATTGGGGGATTGCATTTGCAGAAGACGCCTCGAACCTGCTCCGATTCGTCAAAAAACTTGAGATTACTCCTTGCGCTCAATGGAAAAAAGCCCTACAGTGGAGATTGCTGTTTTCATATTCGGCAACATGAGTCCAAAGGAGAGGGAAGTTCAATGTCAAAGCTAATGAAGGATGATGCAAAGTGGGGTGCAAGGCGGGCCATAATCGCCGCAGTGGCGGTGATAGCCTGTTCGTTTTTGATTGCAAACCTAATCCCGCAGTCCTACAAGAGCGCACCTTCATACGGAATCTTCTCCGTGATACCTGCGGTGTTTCTCATCGTATACATCTTCTTCACCAAGAGGATATTCGAAGCCCTCATACTTGCATCCCTGATGGGATACATAATGATAGGGCCTGGCGATGCCGTGGACAGTTTCAGCTCTGGAATCCTGGATGTCATGATGTCTGAGGACATAGCATGGCTCATAATCGTATGCGGACTCATGGGCAGCATCATAGCCATGGTGGAGAAGGCCGGTGGCGCATGGGCGTTTGGAGAGTGGGTTGCAAGGAAAGCCAAGACGAAGAACTCGGTCCTAATGTGGACATGGGTGCTTGGGATAGCCATCTTCCTTGACGACTACCTCAATGCTCTTGTCATAGGCTCATGCATGGCACCTCTTTGCGACAAACACAAGGAACCTCGTGAGTTCCTGTCATTCATCGTGGACTCCACCGCCGCCCCTGCATGCGTGCTCATTCCAATATCCACATGGGGTGTCTTCTGCGGAAGGCTTCTGGAAGCAAATGGCTGGGCTCCTCACGGAGAGGGTCTTGCATACTTCATCAAGACCATTCCTTTCAACTTCTACGCATGGATAGGAATCCTCATAGTGCCGTTCTTCATCTACAACATAATCAAGCCGTTCGGTCCAATGAAGAGGGCCTACGAACGTGTTGCAAACGGCGGGCCAATCGTGCCGGAAGGCTCGGAGAAGGTTGACATAAGGGGAGGAAAGCCAATCCTTGAGCATGAGAATGCACGAATAATCAACTTCTTCATTCCAATCCTCTCGCTTATATTCTTTGCAATGGTCCCCGTGTTCAAGAGCGGAAGCGTAGGCGACCTTGACATGCAGCTTGGCGTCCTCTGCACCCTCGCAGTCTGCTTCGTGCTCTATCTTGCACAGGGCGTGATGACAGCGGGTGAATACTGGGAGTGCTTCATAGGCGGCCTCAAGAACATGCTCAACTCCATCATGCTCATGATACTTGCATTCCTGTTTGCAGACATGAACGAGCAGATAGGCTTCACGTACTACATGATCCACACTGCAGAAAAGCTCATGACACCGCAGCTCATGCCACTTATCGTGTTCATAATCCTCTCGATCACAGAGTTCGTCACCGGCACGAACTGGGGCATGTACATCATAGCCCTTCCAATCGTTATCCCACTTGCAATGGACATGGGTGTGAACGTAGCCCTTGCTGTCAGCGCCGTCATCTCCGCGGGCGTCTTCGGTAGCCACGTGTGCTTCTATTCCGATGCCACCGTCATCACCTCCGCTGCAACTGGATGCGACAACTTCGCCCATGCCAAGACCCAGATGCCGTACGGAATCCTGGCTGCAATCATCACCATGGCCATGTATCTAGTGGCGGGATTCATCTTCTAGCAGGATGGGCCTTGGATGCACTACGACCTGAACGCCCACCTGTGTGGGGACTTCGACATCCTTGAGATTGGCAAGCTTCCACCACGAAGCTACTTCATACCGTTTCCAACCCGCGAGCAGGCTTTGGCGTGCCCTTTGGTCGAAAAGCGCTACAGCTCTCCTCTCGTGAAGGTCCTGAACGGCACCTGGGACTTCATCTACTACGACGACCCCAACGATTTGCCTTCATCCATCCAGACCGATTCCTCACAGTCCGATGCCCTTGGGTTTGGCTCCATAGACGTGCCTTCCTGTTGGCAGTTCAGAGGCTATGGAAAGCCTGCGTACATAAACCTGCGGTATCCTTTCAGGTATGCACCTCCAAAGGTGCCTGTGGACAAGCCAGTTGGATGGTATTTCAGCGTCCTTGACGGCATAAAGCATGCTCCAAAGGGGGAGTGGAACCACATTGGACTGTACAGGACGTTCTTTGAGGTTGAAGATGCCTCCAAGAAGTACGTACTTTCCTTCCTTGGAGTATCAAGCTGTATGGAGCTTTATGTGAACGGTTCGTTCGTAGGGTACTCCGAGGAATCCCACAACACCGCTGAGTTCGATGTCTCCTCATTTGTGAGGGAAGGCTCCAATGAAATGCTTGTCCTCGTTCGTAGATGGTGCAACGGAAGCTATCTTGAATGCCAGGATATGTTCAGAAACAATGGCATATTCCGTGATGTTCTGCTTAGGATATCAAACAAATCAGACATCTGGGACATTGATTTCAAAACATCCAAGCATGACGGCCTCTATGATGCAAAGGTTCTGGTGGAGGTCTCTGGGCCCCTTGAGGCGACGGTCTCCATTGAAGGCCATGGTCTTTGTCTGAAGAAGACGTTGGTTTGTAAGGATTCCTGCGGAGGAACCCTTTTCTTTGGTTTCAAGGACCTTGATGTCTTGGAGTGGAACGCTGAGCAGCCCAACCTCTACGACCTGTTCGTCGAAACCAATGGTGCATGTGTGCACCAGAGGGTTGGATTCAAGGATATCGGTATAAAGGGAAGGGTGTTCCTTGTGAATGGAAGGCCCGTAAAGCTCAGAGGTGTGAACCATCATGACACAAGCCCCGTCAATGGCTATGTGATGACGCCGCAGGAGATCGAGCGTGATGTGAAGCTTTGCAAGGACTTCAATATAGACACCATAAGGACGTCCCACTATGCGCCGGATCCGCTTTTGATTGAACTTGCAGCTCAGTATGGCCTGTACATTGTGGATGAGGTTGACTTGGAGACCCACGGAGTGTATGTCCAAAAGCTGCCGCCTTCGATGAATTGGCTATCGAACGACCCCAAGTGGAAGACCCGTTACGTTGACAGGGCGGTGCGCCACTACAATCGCGACAAGCTCCTTGCAACGCCTGTAGTGATGTGGAGCCTTGGGAACGAGTCCGGCGACGGATGCAACACGTATGCAATGTACGAGTATTTCAAGAGCGTATCTTCGCTTCCTGTCCACTATGAGAGTGCCGTCCATGCAAGGCGCAAGGCATACGATGTGGCAAGCCAAATGTATCCTCCTGTTGTGGACGTGGCTGCTGCAGGAGCTGGGACAAGCCGTACCAAAGAGTTCAACGACCGGCCGTATTTTCTTTGTGAATACGCACATGCAATGGGTGTGGGGCCAGGCAACATAGAAGGTTATTGGAAGGAGATATATTCGCATGAAAGCCTTATGGGCGGTTGCGTATGGGAGATGGTTGACCACGCTGTGTTGAATGTGGATTCTGTGGGAGTCTCGCATTATGCATACGGTGGCGACAACGGCGAGTGGATCCATGACGGGAACTTCTGTGTTGACGGTATCTTCTATCCAGACAGAAGCCCGTCCACAGGTGCATGGATTGTGCGCCATGTCTATAGGCCTTTGAGGTTCTCGTTGTTGGGAGATTCTTCTGATTCTCAAAGAGGTTCTTGCTTTGAAGTGTTCAATACGACAGGGTTCACTTCAGGAAAGGATTTTAGAGTTGCGGTCTCTGTGGATTCTGGATCTTCCTTTGATGTGTTGGTGGACGCTCCTCCTCTTGAAAGAAGCGAGTTCTCCATTGATATTCCAGCTGGTGCATGTTTTGTGAAGTTCGATACGTATGACAGGCGCGGTGTCTTGGTTGGAACGGATCAGATAGAGGTTTCAAAGCCTGTTCTCTTTGAACCTGAACCTGTTGGAGTTTCCGCTGTGGATGTCCCGTCCTTCATTGGCGAACCTTCCACCATTCTGTTCAGGGCTGCGACGGACAACGACAAGCCTTTGTTCAGGCCAAATCCAATGAAGAAATGGTACTCCCAGAAGGAAGAGGTCTTTGAAAGGAAGCTTGTTGGAGATAGCCGCAAGGTCGTGATGAGCAACATAATGGCCGCAGGCAACAGGTTCATGTGCGTGGATGAGTACCAATCGTGCAAGGCTCCGGACGGCTTTGATGGTTCCGTCTATGTAAAGGCATTGCTTCATCCTGTAAGCACCCATGGACGGCTTCCAAGATTTGGAAAGACCTTCAAGCTGGATTCGTCCTTCGATGCTGTACGCTGGTTTGGAAGGGAGAAGGAATCATACTTGGACATGAAGGAGCAGAGCCCTATTGGCGAGTATTTAGAGCATGTGTGCGACATGACGGAGCCCAACATTCGTCCTCAGGAAAGCGGTAACCGCTGCGACACCCAATGGGTGGAGCTTGAGAACGATAGCCTGATTGTTCGTTTCGATGCTGTAAAAAAGCCGTTCAATCTTGGAATAAAACCTTATTCGGATTTGGAGCTTGCCAAAATGAAACACCGGGAGGACGAGGTCCGTACCGGTACATACGTGACGCTTTCTGCATTCCAGCAGGGCATTGGCACGGGAAGCTGCGGCCCATACACTTTGAAGGAGCATATGTATTCCGCAAAGAAGGATTATGAACTATGCTTTGTTGTGTCGTGGAAACGAAAGAAAGTTATTCAATAGAGTTGCTCAATAGGAGATGATTTGCCATGGAGTCCAAGGTTTTGGATTTGGAAAAACTTCTTGAAGATGTAAAGAGGGTCGTGCTTGAAGCTGCACCTCTTATGGATATGGATACAGCTCAGGTCTATGAGAAGGACGGGGTGAGCAACCTTGTGACAAGTGCTGACCTTGCCGTGCAACACTACCTTGCAAAGAAGCTTGTCGCACTTGTCTCTGGCTGTGGTTTCTTTGGAGAGGAAGAGCATCTTTGCACAAAAGGCGATGGCCGTAGATGGATCGTCGACCCAATAGACGGAACGGCCAACTTCACAAGAAGGCTAGGGCAGTCAGGAATCTCCGTTGGATTCGTGGATGGTGACGACATCCTTCTTGGTGTCGTGTACAACCCGGTCTCAAAGGAGATGTTCTGGGCCGTCAAAGGACAGGGTGCATTTCTCAACGGCAAACCGCTACATGTCTCCAACATGGATTTTGAGCACAGCATATTCTGCACGGCGTTCAGCCTTTACCGCAAGGAGTACGCCCAGGTCTGCAACGACATACTCATGGATGCCTACTTCCAGTGCGCCGATTTCCGCCGTTTTGGCGCATGCTCGCTTGAAATGTGCTATCTTGCGGCAGGGAAGGTTGACATGTACTTCGAGATTCGCCTCTCTCCTTGGGACTACTGCGCCGCAACGCTCATCGTGCGAGAGGCCGGCGGCTTCGTTGAGGGCTTCAAGGGTGCATCACCTTCGTTGGAAGGTCCGTGTCCACTTATCGTGGCCAACTCCAAGGACAACCTGGAACGCCTCAAATCCATAATCGAACGCCACATGGACAGCATCCCGTACGTGGACTGACGTCTTTCATGAAGTTGCCCATAAAAGCCTGTTTCAAGCACTTTATGGGCACCAAAGTGCCCATAAATGTAGGAAAACGGAGGTTTCTGGACAACTATTTCTTTTGTAGCCCAATATCCTTGAGGAAAGTCTTTACGTTCTCTGCATACTCTTGAGGGTGGTCCAGCACGCTTCGTGCGTGCTTGGAGCCTTTGTAGAGCCTAAGTGTCTTTTCCCCTGGCTTTGCATCGTAGACTTCCTTTGCCATGCATGTTGGTACGAATGTATCTGCATCCCCATGGCAGAAGAGCATTGGTATGGTCGTCCTCTTCAGTGCCTTGACTGCGTCTATGTCATAGAGAGACCACTTCCAACGATGTCTTAGGATTGCATCTCCAAGCTGCATTGTTGGCCATGATGGCATGTGTAGACCCTTGTACACAGCTTTTGCCTCTTCCTCCATGCTTGAATATCCGCAGTCGTCTATGACGAACGACAGCTCTGGAATCTCAGGGGCGGTCTGCATCACTATGGCTCCACCCATGGATTCTCCCAAAAGCCCCCATATGCAGTTTTCGTCAAAACGTGTCTTTACATAATCGAACAGGTCCTTGAGGTCTTTTGATTCGTAGTAGCCCATGCTGCAGCATATCCTTCTGCCGTCCTTGTTCTTTCTGTCGCTGATTCCGTGCATCCTGTGGTCGTAGAGCACCACATTGAAGCCGTTGTCGAGAAGGACCTTCGCATATGGATACATGGAGGAGTAGTTGCCGGTGTATCCGTGCACGATGACAGCCGCCTTCTGGGGCTCGGAAACATCGGTCTTTGGTGTGTTGGGGTGTAGGATTATGCCTCGTAGGGAGTAGCCGCGGGGTGAGTCGAATATGAAGGTTTCGTGGGCGTGTGCCTGTTCGAATTCGTTGCAGTCGAAGTGCTCCGTATCCCGGAGGTAGTTCCTGGATTCTTCGTGGGAGTGGACCTTTGGGTTCGTGAGCATGGATACGAACTTGTCTGTCGCTATTGCGATTGCGACCAGGATTAGAAGCGCTGTAGCGAGTAGGACTATGGTTGCTGTTGTCATGTCCAAAAGATAGTCGCTGGCGCTTTGGAAGGCAACTCTTGTAGGTCTTGCGTGGTCCTTGTTGATTGGTGGTTGGGATTTAATCAATCACTTTTACAAAATAAAAGTTGACAACTGGAAAAAGCCGTGTTTTCATCTAAGTGAAAGTTGGATTTTCATTGTAACTCCTTAAGCTGTAAGCAAACGTTTGCATATGACTTTGCAGGGTTGAATGGGTGTTGTGCAAACGTTTGCACGTCCAAAAGGACAAATGAAGACGGCTTGAAAGGGAAGGAAATGGCGAAGTATACGACGTTGAAGGATGTTGCTCAGAAGGCTGGAACCACCATTGGTACGGTCTCCTATGTCCTCAACGGAAATGGAGAGAGGTACATAAGCGAAGAGACCCGTCGCAAGGTTATGGAGGCCGCAGAGGAGCTTCATTACATACGCGACAAGGGAGCCTCCTCCCTCAAAGGCGGCCATCGCAGGCTCATAGGAATACTCATCCCTCAGTTCGAGAACCAGTTCTTCACACGTATAGTCATGGCGGCGGAAGCGGTATTCGTCAAACATGGCTATGACATGATAATAACCAACACGTTGGACGACCCTGAGAGGGAGAAGTCCATAATCCGCAGGATGCTTGAGCAAAGGGTTGACGGCATAATCGTCACTCCAACGGCCAAAGGTGCGGAGAACACGGAGCTTGCTCGCAGCGTTGGAATGAAGATGGTAGTCGTCGACCGTCCTTTGGAGGGGGTGAACGACTACTACTGGGTCACAACCAACAACTATGGCTGCGGCTTCAAAGGCATCGAATACCTCATGTCCATGGGGCATAGGAAGATAGGCTATATTGGCTGGAACTCAGGGATTCCTGACCTGGCTGCTCGAGAGAAGGCTGCTCTGGATGCCGCTGGAGACAAGGCTAAGGTGTATGTGGAGAACGGGGAGTTCTCTGCTGCGGAAGGTGGCAGGCTTACAAGGAAGATTCTTGAGGAGCATCCTGATATAACGGCGCTTTTCTACGGCTTCAACATACAGGCTCAGGGTGGGGTGAACGAACTTAGGAGGATGGGTAGGACGATTGGGCAGGACATATCCGTCATGCTCATTGGAACTCCAATGTGGACCTATACGGGACTCAATGACTTTTCAAGGTTGGACATGGGCGACATGGCCCTTGGAAACACCGCTGCGCAGGTGCTGCTCGACCAAATCCAGGGCAAGCCTATGCAGCCAAAACAATATATTCATGACTGCAGCGTCATAGAAGGCGACTCGGTCTTGAAAATAGACTAAAAGGAGGGGAAGAATGAAAAAGATTCTTACCACAGTTATGGTTCTCGCTCTCGTTGCAATGTGCGCATTCGCACAGGCAGCACAGGAGGAGGTTTATCCAAACAAGAACATCAACCTCACGGTTCCTTACGGTGCAGGTGGAACAACTGATTTGACAGCAAGAGCTCTTGCAAACGCAATGGGTGAGAAGCTTGGCGTCACGATCAACGTCATCAACACTCCTGGTGCTGGTGGAAGCGCAGGAACCCTCAACGTTCAGAACGCAAAGAACGATGGATACTCACTTCTTGCCAACGGAATGCTCGCATTCTGCACAATGCCAATCAACGGCTACACGGAAAAGACCTTCCGCGAATGGGACATTTGGATTGCAACATACGCACCAAACGTAATCGTCGTTCCTGCAGACTCCCCATTCAACACAATCCAGGACCTCGTTGAGGCAATAAGACAGAACCCTGGTCAGATCACAGCCGGTACCGCAGGCATTGGCTCCGGTGGACACTTTGGCGCTGAGGTCATCAAGTCCATCGCCGGTGCTGACTACAAGCACATCACCTACAATGGCGGATCCGCTGCTTTCACGGCAACGCTCTCCGGTGAAGTTCAGTTCTGCCCACAGCTTCTTGCCGAGTACAAGGATGCAATCATTGGCGGACAGGTCAAGGCCCTTTGCACACTCTCAGACGAAGACATCACGATTGCCGATGGAATCACGATTCCTTCAATCAAGGACTTCTATCCAGAAGCAGCAAAGTTCCTGCCAATGGGTGAGGTCACAGGTATCCTCGTTCCAAAGGGACTTCCTGAGTCATACCTTGAAAAGCTCGACGAGGCTTTCGCCGTTGCAGTCAAGGACCAGGCTTTCCTGGATTTCTGCGAATCCAAGAGCTTCGCAGTCAACGTCTACGACAGACAGCACTCCCAGGAGTTCATGGAGAACTTCGCATCAAAGGCCTGCTGGCTCATGTACGATGCTGGCGCAGTCACGATAAGCCCAGCTGACTATGGTATCAACAGACTGTAGTTCCAATTCTTGAACGCTCCGTCCCAAAGAACTGGGACGGAGCCCATATTTGTTAGGATTTTAAAATGGATAGAAACACCAAGGATTTCGTTTTTTCCTTTGTCCTTGCTGCTCTTGGAGTCTACTTTGCAATAGAAGGGTTCTCCATATACAAGAGGGTTGCAGGACCACCTTTCAAGATTGAGAAGCTTAGCCTGTCACCTGGTTTCCTGCCTCTCATTCTTGGCATTCTTCTAGTTTTCTTCAGCATTCTCCTCTTCGTTTCCACAATGAAAGGGGAGAAGAACTTTGGCGCTGCGTTTGTGGAGCGTTGGAAGGTCGTTGGCAAGTGGTTTGCAGACGCCTCACGCAACAAGGACTACTACTTCACAATTGGTGCAGTCGTCATAATGTTCATCTATTCGTATCTGCTTTTGAGCGTTCTTCCTTTCTGGGCCGCATCGCTCATCTTCCTCGTTGGCATATTCCTCTACCTAAAGGCCGGAGTATGGTGGAAGTCCATCATCGTCGCAGTGGCAGCAGTGGTCTTGACGGTCGTGATCTTCAAGTACTGCTTCAACGCAGCGCTTCCTTGAGGAGTAGAATATGACATTTCAGTACATATCAACAGCATTCGCAACAGCTTTCCAGCCAATGAACCTTCTTGTCATGTGTCTGTCGACTCTGGCAGGACTCGTGATGGGTATGCTTCCCGGCCTTTCCGCAACGATGGCCATAGCCCTTTTGACTGGACTTACATACAACTTCCCAACGCAGACGGCGATCATTGCGTTGCTTTCCATCTACGTTGGTGCAATCTCGGGTGGTTGCCAATCGGCAATCCTTTTGAACATCCCTGGAACTCCTGCATCTGCAGCCACAGCCCTTGACGGCCACCCAATGGCGAAACAGGGACGAGGCGGTCTTGCAATATTCCTTGCAACGACTTCAAGCTTCCTTGGTACGTTCCTGAGCGTCATCTTCGTAATGACCCTTACACCGGTTCTTACGAAGCTTGCACTCAAGTTCACGTCCTGGGAGTTCTTCCTCCTTTCCATCTTTGGAATCCTCATCTGCGGAACCATTACCTCCACGGAATCTCAGGTCAAGGGATGGATAAGCGGAATTCTTGGACTCATGGTCGCCATGATAGGGCTTGACTCAGTGAACACGATACCACGTTTTTCGTATGGAAACGTCAACATGATGTCAGGCATCCAGCTCATTCCTGTCATGATTGGACTCTTCGGATTCCCGGAAATCATCAAGGCGTTCAAGTTGAACAACGATGAACAGGTCATCCCTTCAAGCAAATTCGAAGCAAAGGAAGGCTTCAGGCTCATGGGCCGCAACATTGTCAAGGTCATTCGCTCCGCCGCCATTGGCGTTGGAGTTGGAATCATCCCCGGTGTTGGCGAAGACACAGCCGGTTGGCTTTCGTACTGGGCGACCAAGAGCTTTTGCTCTGAAGAAGAGAAGAAGACCTTTGGAACAGGAAACCCAAAGGGCGTCATATCCGTGGAGACTGGAAACAACGCCTGCATTGGCGGAGCCATAATCCCTGTCCTTTCATTGGCGGTTCCAGGATCTGCACCTGCGGCCGTCCTTTTGGCTGCATTCTACATGCACGGCTATAGGCCAGGTCCTCTCCTTATGACAGAATCCCCAAGCTTCCTCTACAACGTGTGCATATACATTGCCATTGCGTCGTTCTGCATGTGGCTCCTTGCACTCGTTCTCTCAAAGGGAACCGTCAGGATCCTTGGAATTCCAAAGAAGTACCTCATGCCAATCATCTACACGCTTTGTGTGATAGGCTCGTACCTCATCAACTACAACATGTTCGACGTCAAGGTCATGTTCGTGTTTGGAATCTTTGGAACACTGCTTACTTCGCTGCACTTCCCAGCCGCACCGTTCCTCCTTGGAGTCATCCTTGGTCCTATGTGCGACTCCAACCTAAGAAGGGCCCTGAACCTCTCCGATGGTTCGCTCGCTCCTCTCGTACAGCGCCCAATCTGCATCTTCTTCCTAGTCCTCATTGTGATTATGATCCTTGCTCAGCTTGGAGTCTTCAAGAAACTCATGGGGAAGAAGGCATGATACAGAAGGCCGATGGAATCTTCTACGCCCCTCAGTCCACTGGAAAGGTCGTGAAGACCGTGGGTGAGGGGGAGTTCCTCTTCTCCGTCATAGGTCTTGACCATGGTCACATATACGCTATGGTCAACGGCCTAACCGAGGCGGGGGCCTCGCTCAAGGACGTCTATGACCCGGACCCCGCAAAAGTCAAGGCTTTCATAGACCGATTCCCCTGTGCCCACCCTGTCTCCTGCGCCAACGAGATTCTGAAGGATTCCTCCATACAGCTTGTGGCTTCTGCAATCAGACCTGACAAACGGGCTTCGTTGGGTGTGGCGGTCATGAAAAGCGGTCACCACTACTTTACTGACAAACCTGGAATGCTCACATTCGATGACCTAGAGACCGTACAACAGGTGCAAAAAAAGACCAATCGTTGGTTCATGGTCTATTTTGGAGAGCGCGTCCATGTCGAGGGTGCGGTATGCGTCCAACGCCTCATTGACGAGGGTGTGCTTGGCCGAGTGCTGTCCGTCACGATCCTTGCTCCTCACCGTTTGAACAAGGAGACCCGTCCGGATTGGTTCTTCAATCCTGATGAGAACGGTTCCATACTGCGTGACATTGGTTCCCACCAGTTCGAGCAGCTTCTTTCATACACTGGCGCTTCAAGCGGGCGTATAGAATACAGCGAAGAGCGCAATTTCAACAACCCCGACCATCCCCGTTTCACTGACTTTGGACAGGCTGTCATAAGCTTGGACAATGGTGCAACAGGCTATATCAGGGTCGATTGGTTCACACCCTCTGGGTTATCGGCCTGGGGTGACGGGCGTGTGTTCATCGTGGGTACGAAGGCTACGGTTGAGATCCGCAAGTACATAAACGTTGGCGTTTCCATGGAAGGTGACAACGTGTTTCTGGTGGATGCGGATGGTGAGCATGTCATAAACGCCACGGGCAAAGAGGGTTTCCCTTTCTTTGGTGCTTTCATCCGAGACTGCCTTGACGGGACGCAGACCTGCATGACGCAGGAACATGTCTTCGAGAGCATGAGGCTTACGCTTGAGGCCCACAAAAAGGCCTGCGAGAACGCTCTGCATTAGGTTCTGAGGCTTATGAGATACGGTTTCTGTACAGGATTCGCTTCCACCCCTCTTTGGGATATTCAGGGTTCCATGCTTGCAAGGATACGGGATGCTGGTTTTGACTATGCCGAGCTTCCTGTCATGAGCTTTGCGGACATGGAGCCCTCCGTCTTTGGTTCCGTCCTTGGTGGGTTCCGTGCACCCGTTGCCTGCAATCTCTTTCCTGGAAGGATTCCATTGGTTTCCTTGGAGCGGGATTTGAGAGTTGTCCGTGATTACTTGGACATTGCCCTTTCCCGCGCCGTTTCCCTTGGAATTGGGAAGATCGTCTTTGGCAGCGGCAAGGCCCGTAGCTATGACGCCTTTTCAATGTCGTTTGATGTTGCTATGGAACGACTGAAGGAGATCGTTTCGTGCGTGGTCGTTCCAAAGGCCCGCGAGTATGGTGTGACCATTCTCCTTGAGCCGTTGAAACGGGGTGAATGCAACCTCATAAACACAGTGGAGGAGGGACGTTCGTTCGTCTCAGATATTTCCTCTCCGCAGTTCTTGCTTATGGCGGATATCTACCACATGAACTCGAATGGAGAATCACTCTCCTCTTTGAGGGCCTCTTTGGGCGTGGTCCATCACATCCACATTGCTGGGGTTGAGCGTTCTTTGGAGGACACTCTTCGCAATCCATATATCCTACATGCTTTGTCTTTGCTCAAGTCCTGCGGCTACGATGAGACGATCTCTTTCGAGACCTGCGACGGCGACATGGCTGCGGCGTTGGAAACTCTCAAAGGCATAGTTTAGTTCTTTTTATCATTGTGGATTTCATTGGCTTTCTTCAGTAGGCCTGAAAAAACAGGTTTCGGAAGAAGATTTTCTTCAGTAACGCCCAAAAATCGAAAAAATGAAGAAATTGTAATCAAAGTGTTTTGTGCAGCTTCATGTACAAAAGAGGGTAGGGATAGCCTTCTTCGTCAAAGTCTGTTCTTTTGTATTCCTTGAAACCCATGTATCGATAGAATCCAACGGCCTGAGGATTCTGTTCGTTTACGGTGACCTCGTTGATTCCGTAGTTGAGGATTCCGTATTCAAGGAGCATCCTTCCAAGGCCTCTGCCTCTTTCTTCTGGTGAAATGAACAGCATTTCCAATCTACTGTTCTCTATGCCCATGAAGGCAATGGGTTGGCTTTGGTTTCTTTCTGCCGCTATGAGGTGTGGAACTTCCATCAATGCCTGTGGAACATACCTCTTTATTCTCATTATTTCTTCTTCTGAAAGGAACAGATGTGTTGTCCTGACGGATTTTTCCCAGACTGTCTCTAATTGTCCAATTAACATAGGTGTTCTGACTTTGATTTCGTGGAGTGTCAGGAATTCAATCCTGCTTGTGTCTTTCATTCCAAAAGCTCCTGAATCGAGTTGTAGTGACGTTTTGTGAAAAGCTCCAACATCTCCTTTTCGCAATCGAGTACTTTTGCAAGTTTTACAAAGGAATCCAATGATATATGCCCAGTCTGTTCAAAGCGTCTGTACGAGGAGCATGCAACCCCAGCTTTCTGGGCAAGCTGTTTTTGGGTGAGTCTTACTGCTTCTGCATCTGCCTTAGGAATGCAAAGACTGCAAGGGCCGTTATGGCGATTCCGTAGCCCAAAACCCACAGCATGTGGGGGAGGGCGGAAGCGAAGTCACTTGCAAGTACGGAGCGTTCGAACTCAACTGCATGGATGAACGGCAGCAGGCTTGCAATCCTTTCGAATACGCTTCCTAGCATGGAGATGTCGAACCATATTCCAGAAAGCCATGCCGATAGGTTGGTAAGCAGGGCTCCGCATAGGCCTCCGACCTGGGTCTCCGTCAATGTGCTTCCGCAAAGGAGCCCAAGCGAAGCGTAGAACAGTGTGGGTACGAGGATGGCCAAGATGCTCCATAGGACGTTTATGGTGATTTCCAGTCCCAGAATCCATGCTGCAACGTAACATAGCAGAGCCTGTGCAACGGCGATTGCAAAGAACGGAAGCATGTAGCCCAGTACGAAGTCCAAGGGTCTCATTGGAGTTGTGTAGAGCCTTTGGAGGAACGATGTACCTCTGTCCTTTGATACAAGCTGTCCAGCGAACAACGTTATGAACGATAGTCCAAAGACCGTTATGCCAGGTGTGAGCGTGTCCAGTTCGAACATGGAGACCGGAATGTTGGATTGTATCAGGCTCAGAAGCAACAGCAGAACCAATGGGAATCCAAGGCCAAAGCCCAGAGTCAAAGGGTCTCTCAGAATCTCCTTGAATGTCCTTCCTGAAAAAGATGCCATGCGTCTCATGCCTTTACCTCCTTGGATGCTTCTTTGGATGTTCCTTTGGATGCGTTCTTCACAATCTCAATGAAGGCGTTTTCTATGTTGTCCTTGCCGCTGGAGGCCTTCATCTCCGTTGCAGTGCCGCAGAATATGAGATGGCCTTCCTTCATTATGCCAATGCGGTCGGACAAAGCCTCGGCCTCCTCCATGTAGTGGGTTGTGAGTACTATGGTCATCTTCGACTTCAACTCGCGGATGGTGTCCCAAAGCTCGCTTCTTGCGATTACATCAAGTCCAAGTGTGGGTTCGTCCAAAAAGAGGATCTGAGGTTCGCTTATGAGCGCCATGGCTAGGCTTAGCCTTCGTTGCCAGCCTCCTGAGAGTTTTGCGGCCTTACGCCCTGCAACCTGCGAAAGGCCAAACGACCCTAAGGCCTCACGGACCTTCATCGCAGACTTCTCCTTGTCAAAGCCATGGACTCCGCACATGAGCTCAAGGTTCTCCTTTACGCTCAGGTTCCTTGCAATGGCCGACTGCTGTGGCGAGACTGCAATGACCTTCTTCACGTCGGTTGGATGGTCCTTTATGCTCATGCCGTTCACAAAGGCGTCCCCTGAAGAGGGGGAGCTTACGCATGAAAGCATCTTTATGGTGGTTGTCTTTCCTGCTCCGTTCACACCAAGAAGGGAGAAGAGCTCCCCTTTGTATATGGACAGGTTCAGGGTGTCGACGGCTCTTACATCTTTGTAGTCCTTTGTAAGGTCCTTTATCTCGATTGCGGTAGTCATATCCTGCATCTCCTTCATTGTTGCTGTTTTTGTTCTGTGCGTCTTTGCGCAAGCCTGAGTTTGAGGGCCTCGAAGACATCGGTCAGGCATGTGCTTATCATCTCTGTGTTCAGGTTCAGGAACGCGGTTGCCTGCATTGAGGCTATTCCATGTACTACAGCCCACATTTCAAGATGAAAAAGCTGTGCTTCCTTATGTGATAGGCCATAGTTCGTCATGAGCATGGATACTATCTCCTCGAAGTTCGCATTCTGAACGTCCACCTTTTCATTCGTTCTGTCCCTCATGAAGAGGAGGTTGAAAAGGTTCCTTTCGTCCTTTGCAAACTGGATATAGGCCATGCCGCTTGCCTTGTAGGGTGGGTACTTTGCCTCCGACATAGCCTTCCATATATACGAGTGGTAGAAATCGTTGGCTTTGGCTATGACGTTTTCCAAAAGCTCCTCCATGGTGGAGAAGTTGTAGAAAAGCGGCTGGGTGGAGCATCCTATGCGGCGTGCCAATGTGCGGGCGTTGAGCGCTTCGACACCGCTTTCCTGCACGATTTCAAAGGCTGTGTCTATGATCTGCTGTCTGTTCGTCTTTGCTTTTGGTGGCACTTCAAACCTCTTATAACATATGTTATATAACTATTGTTATAAAATGTAAACCCCTAAGGCAGACCATGGCGAAACACAGAGACATCGGTCTGGGGAATCGGTCTAAAAAAGCTATCTAAATCGGGTTAAGTTGGACCTTTTCAAGCGAAGAGGGCCTTGTCACCCCTTGCGTGCGGCCAGTTGGGTGCAAATGCGGTCGTATTCGGCCTCGTCGAGCCTGTAGTGCCTGCGGTAGAGGAAGTAGGCGGCCAGCATGAATGCAAGAGGGACGATCGTGATGCAAAGGAGCAGTCCCGTGGTCTGCGAGCGCTGCACGTTGGAGAGGACGCCTTCGATTGCACTGAGTTTTTGGGTTTCCGTGATGAGGCTGCGCGCCGCTTCGTTCTCGTACTCCGATATCTGGTTGGTGAGACCTGTCACGCCAAAGAGCAGATATGAGGCCGATGTTATCACGACCACCAATGCTCCGCCCATTTTGGTGAAGAACGGACGCAGGGATGTGATGATGGCCTCGCTTCGTGAGCCGTTCTTGTATTCGTTGTATTCCACGGTGTTCATGATTGATATCATCATTATGAGATAGAAGCAGTATTGCCCAAAGTTGGCGAGCATGTAGCCAACCGTTATGAGGTAGAACTTGGTCATGGATGTGCCAAGTGCAAGGCCCGGGATGAGCATGGTGACGTAGCCTACTATGGATATGACCTGCATTATGGACATGAGCTTCTTGCGAGGCACCTTCTTGGAGATTGCAGGATAGAACACCATGAGGATTGCGGTTGCGGACATCCCAATGGTGGTGAACAGCGAGTAGAGGCCTCCGTTGTAGCCGAACTCGAAGTAGATGTATGTGGAGCCTATGCCTCCAAGTACGATTCCGCTTCCTATCTGCTGAAGCAGGAATATGAAGGAGACCCATAGTAGCTGGTCGTTGTGGGCTATGGTCTCTACAATCATCTTGAGGCTTATGCGGGGTGCGGGCTCCTTGAGGTTTTCGCGGTTCTCTTTCACTCCAAAGAATATGAAGCATAGGAAAAGAGGAGAGAGCACGCTTATGACTATGGAGATCATGCCGTATGCCTTGGCGGTGCTGCCTCCTATGGCCATTGCACCTGTTGTGAGCATTGGAATGAGAATCGATGCCCCAGTTCCACCGATTCCTGCAAAAAGCGTAGCCCTTGACGTGAATTGGTCCCTCGTATGGGCATTCGATGAAAGTGCCGGTATCATGCCCCAGTATGATATGTCGTTCATTGTGTATGTTATGCTGTAAAGGAAATAGACCACTCCAAAGAACCATACGAAAGGCCAACCTTGGAGCGTTGTGTTGAACGCCGCTATGACCACCGCCATTGTGCTGACGGATCCTGCAAGCAGCCACGGCTTGAACTTGCCCCACTTGGTCCTCGTCCGCTCTATTATGTTCCCCATTATTGGGTCGTTGAGGGCGTCGAACACCCTTGCCGCCACCATTATTGCGGTGATCGCCGTGAGCTGTGCCGCCGTAAGCGTCCTCGTGAAGAGTATGAACGTGAGTATGTAGTTCGTGAAAAGCTGGTATACCATGTCCCTGCCAATCGTTCCAACTGGGTACATTGCAAGGTTCCTTTTGTCTTGTTTTGTCATATCGTCTGTGTTCCTTCGTATTGTTCGTCCCATTCTTCTTGCTCTTTCCTTTATGCTTCTGTCACAATGGTGATGCAGTCCCTACACAGTACATTGTAACGTTTGCCGTTCTGGCTTATGTGGTATGCGTTGTCCTTTGAGCAACCGGCGCACGAAAGCCCTGTGTTCATAGATCCAAGGCTGTTGCGCCTAAGGCATACCCTGCTTACGAAAAGCGGCACCTTGAAGTCGTCGCCAACGTATGTGAAACGGGTGTCCTTCCTCGTTTCGCACGAGCCTACGAGGTTTGGAAGCCTTTGCTTGAGCTCTTCGTAGGCCAACTGGTTGTAGGTGTAGAGGAAGAAGTCTGCAAAGACCTTGGTTTCAGGATGTCTTTTCGCCCACCCGATCTGCGCCACGTTGTTGAGCCCCACTATGACGTGCGGATGCGTCTCCACGACGGCGTCCAACTTCTTGAAATACCCCTCTTCGTCGAACATGAGGGGCGACAGCGGCAAGAACTCCATTCTTGAACCATTGGGGTCTTCTATCTGGACGATTTCATCCCATAGACCGATGTTCCTGCGCTTTGGAAGCGTTGCTGTAGCTTTTGTTGAAGTTCGGTCGAATGTAGTTTCGAGCGAGCGCTCGAACCTGCCGTCAAGTTCTTCGTAGAACGCCCTTCGTATGCGTTTGAGAAGCGAAAGAGGAAGAAATGGGTGCTTTATGCCGCTTTCGTTCTCCACAGAGAGGTTCCCCAGTGTGAAGAGGCTCTTGTCCGATGCTTCGAAGATTCCTTTGATCTGTGCTGTAGTATCCGTTGGATTCTTGGCTTCCTGCAAAGGATCCACAGCGTAGCTTTGGCCGTTGATTTCCAACGACTGCGGGAGTATTCGTATGCCTATGGCCACCGGCTCTTTGTAGAGGGGGATGTTTTCATTGAGAAGCGGAAGGTTCTGGTTGTGCCTTGAGGTGCACCAGACGGTGGTTCCAAAGCCAGGGCGTTTGGAGAACGCCTGGGAAGGGAAGTTCACCGTTGCACTCTCGCCTTCGCTTATAAATGAGCGTCCTCCCTCTATGAACGATAGCCCAAAACCGGCGCTTTCGTTGCTTTTTTCACCTTGCGATATCACAAGCAGTCCATCACGCAAGGCCACTGGCTTTTCAAACCTTATCACAGCTTTGCCTCTTAGGACCTTTTCTATGGTTCCAATGCGTATACCTCTATGGGAAGGATAGTCTGTACATGTCAGTGTGTCTTCTGGTGTCTTGAAGAAGCCTGTGGTCGTCTCCCTTGAGAACGATGTCTGCATGCATTCCTTTGCATGTTCGACCTCTTCGTCTTCCTCTTTCCTTCCATCAAGCAGCAGCGAGTAGTAGCGGGCGCACCAATAGACGTACTCGGGCCCTTTCATGCGTCCTTCTATCTTTAGGGAGTCGATTCCAATCCTGGCGTATTCGTTGACGAGTTCTCCAAGGCAGAGGTCCTTCATGCTGAAAAGCCAACTGTCCGTTTCGCTTTTCCTAGTGTTGCTCCCTTTGCCTCCGTTGCCCGTGTATGTGTCGTTGCAGGAGAACCATGTCCTGCATATCTGTGCACAGGCTCCGCGGTTGGCGCTGCGTTCTGTAATGCGTTCGCTTGCCATGCACAACCCTGAAAATCCATAGCACAACGCTCCGTGAACGAACACTTTGAGCTCTACATCAGGACAGGCTTTTCGTATGTCCTCCACTTCGCATAAGGAAAGCTCCCTTGAGAGCACCACCCTTGAGAACCCCATTTCCTGAAGCTCCTTGACCCCTTGTACAGTGTGCACTGCAAGCTGTGTGGAGCCATGAAGCGGAAGACTAGGGTGCTTTTCTCTCATCAGACGGGCTATCCCCAGATCCTGGACTATCACTCCGTCAGGCTTCAGATACTCAAGCTGTCTGAGGAGCTTTTCCACCTCTGAAAGCTCTTCGTCCGTGACAAGTGTGTTGAGCGTTATGTAGAACTTTCTGTTCTGCGATATGCACAGCTGCTTGAGCTTCCTTACGTCCTCGAACGAGAAGTTCACCGCTCCTTTGCGGGCGGAGAACTCCTTGAGCCCTAGGTATACGGCATCGGCGCCGCCTTTGAATGCATAGAGCGCACATTGCAGAGACCCCGCCGGCAGTGCCAGCTCAGGTCTGTTGTTCATTTTCGTTTGAGGTCCTCTTCCTTCCATGTACGCTCTCCCGGTATTTGTGTGTTGGATTGTATCACATAGTTGTGTTCGTTTCTTGGCTTAATTCAATGAAATCGGTCTTTATGCGCAGGTTTTGGTGCCAATGCGTCGCCAAGAGCGATTCTTGCTTGAATATGGGGTGAAAATTCATTACATTTCAAGTATAGGCTTTGTTTACAAGGGCTTTGCCCGTAAGCCCATAAGGAGAATATCTTAATGACAGTCAACGAAATCAAACATGCTGGTCTTAAGAAATGGATCGAGGACTTCGCAGCCCTCACGACCCCAGAGGCAATCCATGTCTGCAGCGGCACAAAGGAAGAGTATGACACATTGATCAACCAGATGGTTGAAAGCGGTCTCGCAACACGTCTGAACCCGGAGAAGAAGCCTCACAGCGTACTTTTCCGCTCGGATCCATCGGACGTCGCTCGTGTAGAGAAGAGAACGTACATCTCCAGCCTCAAGCAGGAGGATGCAGGTCCAACCAACAACTGGATTGAGCCACATGAGCTCAAGAAGACGATGACCGCCCTCTACAAGGGCTGCATGAAGGGCCGCACACTCTACGTGATTCCATTCTCAATGGGTCCAGTCGGCTCTGAGTTCGCAAAGATTGGCGTTGAGCTCACAGACAGCGAATATGTCGTCTGCAACATGATCATCATGACACGTGTCGGCTACAACGTACTCGATCAGCTTGGAACGGACGGTGCATTCGTACCTTGCTACCACTCCGTTGGAAAGCCTCTTGCTGAAGGCGAGTCCGACCACGGTGTATGGCCATGCGCAGACATGGAGCACAAGTACATTGCACACTTCCCAGAGACAAGGGAGATCTGGTCATACGGCTCAGGTTACGGTGGAAACGCCCTCCTTGGAAAGAAGTGCCTTGCTCTTAGAATAGCAACCGTCCTTGCAAGGGACGAAGGCTGGCTTGCAGAGCACATGCTCATCCTCAAGCTCACCAACCCAGAAGGCAAGGTCCGCTACATCACAGCTGCATTCCCAAGCGCATGTGGAAAGACCAACCTGGCCATGCTCATTCCTACAATCCCAGGCTGGAAGGTCGAGACCCTTTCCGATGACATTGCATGGCTCCGCTACGGCAAGGACGGAAGGCTCTACGCCATGGCAGTCGAGACAGGCTTCTTTGGTGTTGCACCTGGCACATCTGCAAAGAGCAACTACAACGCTCTTGCTGCAGCTTCCAAGAACACGATCTTCACGAACGTCGCCCTCACAGAGGATGGAGACGTATGGTGGGAAGGAATCGGCTACGATGCTCCTGGCAAGCTCATCGACTGGCACGGAAACGAATGGATCCAGAACAAGGAAGACAAGGAGCAGAAGCCTGCTGCACATCCAAATTCGAGATTCACAGCTCCTGCAAACCAGTGTCCTACACTTGCAAAGGAATGGGACGACCCACACGGTGTTCCAGTATCTGCAATCCTCTTTGGCGGCAGACGCCCAAGTACAATCCCATTGGTCCACATGGCAAGGAACTGGACCCACGGAACATTCCTTGGTTCCATCGTTGGCTCCGAGGTCACAGCTGCTACACTTGACGTTGCAAGCGGCATAAGACGTGACCCAATGGCAATGAAGCCGTTCATTGGCTACAACGCAGGTGACTACTTCAAGCACTGGCTCGATGTTGGCAAGGCTGCCAAGGATCAGAGCCTCCTTCCAAAGATCTTCTATGTCAACTGGTTCCGCAAGACTCCAGAAGGCAAGTGGCTCTGGCCGGGCTACGGCGACAACAGCCGTGTCCTCAAGTGGATCTTCGAGTGCTGCGACGGTGTTGCAAAGACAGTCGATACTCCAATTGGAATCATGCCTACAGTCGATGCAATCGACAGACCTGAGGGCGTAACCGAGGAAGACATGAAGCAGCTTCTTGCTGTCGATGTCGATGGTTGGCTCAAGGAAGTCGATGACATCCGCAACAACTACTATCCACAGTTCGGCGACAAGCTTCCTAAGGAGCTTTCAGACATGCTTGACACCCTTGAGGCAAACCTCAAGGCTGCAAAGTAAGCCAACTGATTCATTGGAATCTGTTCAGGGCCGCCTCCAAGGGGCGGCTCTGTTTTTGTCTTGGGTGATTCCTTCATCCAGTAATTGTAAGCTTTTTGTAGCGGTTGTTAGCTTGGTGAGCATGGTCGCAGTGGTGAGAGTGGTGGGTATGGTGAGTTTGGTTGCATCAATCAGTCCTACTTGGTGTAGCTTTGCATGGCGCATTCATTTCCTTTGCCACCCATGCTGTGTTTGGGTTATACTTGCGTTACGTACATATCGACATATGACATATCGGCGAGGAGGCATGCACTATGGGCGAATCTTGCAACATGACTTGCAATACGAGCAATACTGGCAATACGAAAAGAACGGACTACATTTCATGGGATGAATACTTCATGAGCGTTGCGGTGCTGTCCTCTTTGAGAAGCAAGGACCCCAACACAAGGGTTGGAGCCTGCATTGTGAATGCGGACAAGAAGATTGTGGGCACTGGATACAACGGCTTTCCAATTGGATGCAGCGACGATGACCTTCCTTGGGGAAGGGAAGGCGACCATCTTGATACCAAGTATCCGTATGTATGCCATGCAGAACTCAATGCAATACTCAACAGCATATCAAGAGACCTCAGAGGATGTACGCTCTATGTCGTCATGTTCCCTTGCAACGAATGCGCCAAGGCCATAATCCAAAGCGGCATAAAGGAAGTCGTCTACATGGAGAACAAGTATCCAGATTCGGACAGCGTGAAGGCATCCCTTAGGATGCTCACACAGGCCGGTGTAGTTCTCCGTCATTTTGCAAAGGACGAAGTCCTGGAGATTCGCATTTGATGGCTTTGATGGATTTGGACAGAGAGCCTTGTTTTGGCAAAGAACCTCAAAAGAACAGATTCCTCGTTGTTAGCCTCAATCCCACATACCAGGTCGTAGTGGGGTATGGACGACTGAACGAAGGCCATGTGAACCGCACCGACATGTGGCGCAACGGATTCTCAGGCAAAGGTTTCAATGTTGCACGAAAGCTGGCAGAGCTTGGGGCGCAGGCAGTGCTTCTCACCCACATGAACCCATCCCTCATAGATGAATGCAGGGCTGAAGCGAAAGGGCTTGGTTTTGATGTATGCTGCGTGTCTGACCCAAGTCCCATAAGAACCTGCGTTACACTTCTCCAGAACCGTAGGAGAGGAGCTTCCAAAGAGCAAACCAACCTTCCTTTCGATGTCTCTGAATCCATGACAACGACGGAGCTTGTGGAGAATACCCCTCCAATCGAGGGGGCGGATACCAAACGTAAAGTCATGGATAGCTACGAAACGCTTCTGAGCCAAGCCGACTGTGTGATAATCACTGGGACAAGGAGCCCCGGCTATGATTCCAATATCTATGCAAGTATGACTGCGAAGGCACGACAGGCGGGGAAATATATCATTCTTGATATAAAAGGTCAGGACCTTGTACGCTGCTTGTCCAATGACGAAAAGTCCATGCCAAATCTCATAAAGCCAAACATGGAGGAGTTCCTTCAGACTTTTGGCTTTGATGGAGACCCAGTTTCAATACTGGAAAGGCTCAAGTGCAACGCTGTTATAACGAATGGTTCAAAAGGCTGCTTCGTCTATGATCCAAAGAGTAGAGAAGGTCTTGTGCATATAGGAGCCATCAGGGTCAAATCCCGCAACACTACAGGGTGTGGCGATGCCTTCACCGCCGGTCTTGCATACTCCATAATGCAGGGCGACGACCTTATTGCAGCTTGTCATGCAGGATCGCGAACAGGTGCCCAAAAGGCTCAGGAGGTGCCGTTTTGATGGTCAATTACAGCGTTATAGACAATGGTATCGGCCTAGATGAACTTGTTGCCAAATGGGATGAAGATGGCGTGGTGAGCGTGGCCATGGACTTTGAAGAGGAGTCGAACCTCCACTGCTATGGCGAGTACGTGTGCACCATGCAGCTTTTCGATGGAAGTCACTATTACTTGGTGGACTGTTTGGCTCTTGCCAGGACGGATGAGGGGAGAACAGGTCTCAAGGCGTTTCTGGAAGGGCCTATCGAGAAGGTGATGTTCGCCTGTCAGAGCGACGCCGCACTTGCCCGCAAGACGCTTGGCATCCAACTTGCGAACATATACGATATCCGCTTGCTTGCGATGGCCTTGGGCATGACCGGCAACCTTTCGTCCATTGAGGACAAATATATCAAGACCGATGTCTCTGAGGTTCCTTCCTTGGAGAGTGCTCTCCATGGAAGCAAGAAGAAGTTCCAGACCGCCAACTGGATGCGCCGTCCAATTCCAAGGGACCAGATTCTATATGCCCTTGGCGATGTGGCGCACCTTTTCGAGCTAAGGGCCATTCTGGAGGATGAGGTTTCGCGGACACTTCCTGCCTCGAAGCAGAAGGAGATTGCCTACGAGATGAAGCGCTGCGCCCTTCCCAAGAACCCTGAACGTCCGGGGTGGGAGAAGATATGCAACTACAAGCTGCTTGGGCATAGAGAGAGGGTGTTCATAAAGCACTACTTCCTTGCTCGTGACAGCGTGGCACGTCGTAGGAATGTGCCGGCATCCAGAGTACTTACAAAGCAGGATATCGTTGGCATGGCGAAGGCTCAGGATTGGCATGGCTTTGTACCTGCTGGGTCACGTGAGTTGGAGGCCGCATTCTCCAAAGCCCATGAAAACGCCTTGAAAGAACTCAGAAAGCCTGTCGTATAGGGGTCTTCTACTTAGTAGTTTCCAGATTTCCATTGCTAAAATTTTTTGTAACCGTTTTGTTTCTCGTTTGTTAAGTCGTGTCACACCTTTTTCTGGTGTGAAGGAGTTTATATGAAGAGAAAAACTACAGTCCTCTTGCTGGCTCTGCTGGCGGTTGCAAGTTTTGCAGTCTCCTGCAAGAACGAGCCATCTACCCCCCCCCAACCACCGGTAGAAGAGCATACACATACGTTTGAAGAGACGTGGACATCCGATGCCACATATCACTGGCATGCCGCTACCTGCGAGCATAAGGATGAGGTACAGGGCAAAGCAGAACATACGAAGGATTCCGGCATGGTCACGAAGGAATCCTCTATGACGGAGGATGGAGAAAAGGTCTTTTGTTGTTCGGTTTGCAAAAGGGAACTTGAGAAAGTTGTGATTCCGAGTGGAATCGAAGCTGGTAACGGAAAATCCCTTGATGTGCTTCTTGATGAAAACAATTTGAAGTCTGCAACCTATCTGAAGATAAAAGGGACGTTGAGCGAGGCCGATTTCAAAACCCTTAGGGAAATGATAACCTTGGAAACCTTGGACATTTCCAATGTAGACAATGAAGAAATTCCAGATAGTGCTTTCTATGACGCTTCTTTTTCACACATACTTCTACCAAAAAGCCTAAAGAAGATAGGCCAATGGGCTTTTGAGAACTCTTCGATAACCGAGATGATTCTGCCAGAAGGATTGAAGGTCATTGGGAATGCGGCATTCATGGGTGCCAAGAAGCTGTCAAAGCTCAGCATACCTGGAAGTGTTGAACTTGTTGGAAGATGGATTGTTCAGCAGGCATTGGAGACAACGGGATGGATGATTCCGGAAGATGCTGCGGTTCTTGAGTTGTCACTGGCAGAGGGGATCAAAGAACTGGCTCCAAGTGCTTTTTGGGGTTCCACAGTAAAAGAGGTCAAAATTCCAAATTCAGTCAAAGAGATTCCAGATTGGTGTTTCGCTCAGTCCAAACTTGAGAAGATTGCTTTCCATGACGAGATCACCAAGATTGGAGCGTATGCCTTTGAGCATACATACCTGAAGCTGGAAGGCAATACATTGGTGATTCCAAGGGATGTAAGGATAATAGGGCCCAACGCATTTGCAATCCAAAATGACGACAACTACAACTACATCGTGAAATTCAATGACAAGTTGGAGTATCTTTATCAAGAGGCGTTCGTTACGGGATTCTCTATAACGAAGTTCGAATTGCCGGAAACATTGAAAGGGTTCTCAAAAGTGGCTCTTGCTACAAAGGCCGATTCGATTGAAGTCGTTTTCAAGGGCGCGACGCCTCCTGAGATTCTTCCGTATATTGTGAATTTCCATTTTGAAGATGGCAGGTATGTTGGAGATGAGGCAACTCCATCGATACAAAGACCAGCTGCGTATAGGGACGCAAAGGCATATGTTCCCAAGGCATCTCTTGAGGCATACAAGACGACTTTGGCCTCCGATGATCCCATATCGACCCCGTTTGCAGAAACCAACATCAGCGCAATGGTTGAGTAGCTAAGGGTGCAAATGATGCCTGTTGCAGATAGTTCTTTTCTGCAACAGGTTTTCTGTATTAGAAGTCCAAAGGATACATGATGGTTGTTGATGGCTTGATCAAATAGTTTGATATCTCTGTAACTTACATGCTATTCTTTTGTTGAGGTTGTATTGACATTGTTGCTGCGGAATGCTCTTTGCATGACCGCTGACGAAGAAACCAAAAAAAGGGGAAACCATTATGAAGAAGACGAACATTTTTCTGCTCGCCTTGGTGGCTGTTATGTGCTGCCTTTTCGCCGTTGCCTGCGACAAAGACCCTTCCTACCCCCCCCCAGGGCCAATTGAGCCGGAAGATCTTATAGAAGCAGGGGATAACATGGGAATTTCAAGGTCGATCATTGTTTCACTTATGTTGGGTGAATTCGATGTAACCAAGGAGACTGTTTCATGTGCCGCTGATCTATTTCCATCTGAGGTAGGAGAAGAAGGTGCTGCGGAAATGTTCTTCTGGCTGACGGCTGCATTGAAGGGAAACGCCGATTCTCCATTGGACGATTTCTATATAGAACATGATGGCCGGAAGTATTTCCCAGACCCTGCTTCAAGCGAACTTGGCCTTGATTCCTATGAGATTGCGAACTTCAGCGTTGGTTCATATTCCAATGTTGTAGACGAAACGACAAAGACGAAGACCATTGAAGTCAATGACCTTTCTTATACTTTTAGAATTTCGGCTCCATTCGAACTTGACATAGATGTCAGGATAAGCGCAAAGCTCTCTGCCCATGCGAGATATATTGCGGGTGAGGAACCTGAAAAAGGTGAATGGATTCCTGACCTCGAAGATTCCTACATATTGGAATTGACCGTGGATGGCGTAAAGAAGCCTACCTTGAGGTTCGATGCATCTGAGTCCAAGTACTATTATGGTTCGTATGTGCGAAGCCTGATGTGTACAGTGACGTTCGATTCCAACGGTGGTACCACTGTTCCATCGCAAAGCGTGGAAATGGGAAATAAGGTCAAGAAACCTGAAAACCCAACCAAGGAAGGGACTTCCGGTTTCATCGGGTGGAGGACGAAGGATGGTGAAGCCTTCGACTTCAATAATGAAGTCTTCGAGGACATCACCTTGTATGCTTCCTATTACCTGACTCCAACGAAAGAAATCGAGAACAAAGCATTTTCGATGCTTTCCTTTGCAAATATGCTGACTTATATACAAACCCAAGACGCAAGAGTCGAAAATGGTAGGGCGACTGACATATTTTATGACTTGTCCGACGCACCTGAACGTCTTTTTGAAATGATGCTGCATCTCGTAGGCAAAAGGGATGGATTCTTCTCGCCTGCATATTTGGAGATTGATGGCAATAAGTACTACAGTTCAAAAGACGACAAGGATATCGGGCTTGTGTCTGGTACGAACTACAACATTGAAGACGATTTCTTGGAGTTGTGTGCCATTGCAGTGGAAGACGGGAATGTCGCGACCTATGAAATAAAGGATATGAGGTATACAGTCAGGATAATGGATCCTGTCGAGTACTCGGTGGACGTGTCGTTCGACTGTATGTTGAAAATTCATTTTGACAAAAGAAAAGAACCCGATCGTTTTGAGCTTTCCTTGACTTTGGGCGGTGTGGAGTTTCCTCTTTTGAAAGGTTATCTCATTGATTTGAAACTCTATTATGGTGATTATGTCATTGACATCCCACAGGATGAATCATTGAAACCAAGAAACATTTCTCTCAAAGATGGGGTCGAGCTTTCTAGTACATGCACAGGTTTCCCAATTGAAATTTCTAGTGATTGGTTCTCCTATGAAGGTAACGGGTCCATAAAGATAGAGTACAAAAAAGTAGATGATTCTGACTTTTTCTATACGGAGGACCCTCCTGTATACGAAGGGATCTATGATGTAAGGGTTACAGTCAAAGCTTCAGCTGAATATTCCCAGGAATCCAAGGTGTTTTCCTATGTGATAAAACCAGAAAATGAAAAGTGATAGATTTGGAGGCTTGCAATGAAGAAAGGGATTTCTATTGTATTGTTGCTTTTACTGGTACTTGTAGGTGCGTTTGTGTCCTGCAAGAACGAACCTACCCCCCCCCCAGAGGGAGAGTGAGGATTTTTCACCCATAGACCCTTCAAAGGAATCCGACCTGAGGGTGTGCCGACAGGTCTTTGACTTCGTTGACTTCTGCGGTTTGGATGAGGAAGTTCCTGCTACATCCGATTATTTAAAGCTTTTCTGGCCTCGACCTGAAGGTGAGGATTCCTATTATAAGACCGATGAAGAGTGGAACGAGTACGTTAACTCAATATTCCTAGCTTTGGCTTTTGCAAAGGAAGGAAAGTCCGATTCCTTTGACGATGACCTCTATATTGAAATCGATGGAAACAAATACTATGAGGACTCCGGAGACGAAAACAACATCGTCGAGGGTGTCTATGATATTAAAGGTCTGAAGATTGAATCCTTCAGCTCCAAACGTGATGAAGTCTCAAAAACCAAGACTGTTGAGTTGAAGAACCTTTCCTTCTCCGTGGAGATATCTTCTCCAGTTGTCTACACAATAGATGTCAGATTCAGCGCAAAGCTGGTGGTTGGAGTCTATTATGACGAAGAAGATAACGAGTGGTATACGGACGAAGAATCTTCCTACACACTTGACTTTTCGTTCGATGGTGCAGAGCGTCCAACCTTTAGGTATGACTCGGAAAAGAGCAGAATCATCTATGGTGATTACGTACGCAATTTGCTCTACACGGTTACGTTTAACTCAAAAGGTGGTACACCTGTTCCTCCTCAAAAGGTAAAACATGGCTACGAGGCAATTGAACCTGAGGCTCCTACAAAGGAGGGGACTGCTGGATTCATTGAATGGAGGACGAAGGATGGTGAATCCTTTGATTTCAGTGATGGAATCTCTGGAGACGTCACTTTGTATGCTGCGTATTATCTTCCTGCCACTGAAGATATGGAAGGCAGGATATACTCCATGTTCCCTCTTGTTGGAATCTTTAGCGGCATAAAAGATGGAGGTCTGCCGGACCTTGAGAATATGTTCGAAGACGCTAAAAACACAGACGAGTACCTATTTGAGATTATGCTTTTGGTTCTAGGCGAGACCGATTCCTTTGGAAGTGTTCCATATTATGAAATCGCTGGTCAAAAATACTACAGCTACAAGGACAACAAAGATGTTGGATTGAAGGCTGGTACAGACTACACAATAGAAGGGTCTGTTGGACTCTACGGAGGCGGTCATTCCTTTGATTACAAGGGAAATTCCAGCGATTGGCGTGGTTTCAACGACCTATGCTATGCGGTTTCCATAATGGATGGTTCAGGTACAGTTCTTCATGAAATCCCTGTAAGGATTTCAGGTCGAGTGGAGATTGAAACCCATGAAGATGAAACCTACATCATTATGGTCAACGTTTCCATCCTTGATGAGAATCTTCAGACAATCGAAGACCGCACCTTCAAGTTTGAGTCTTCCTCCAATGAAGGATACTACTGCGACTATATCTTCGATTCATCTAAGTATCCTCGTTGACGATAAGGAGTTCCCAAATGAATAAAAGAATTGCTGTGATTTTGCTGGCTGTCCTTGTGTTTTCCTGTCTTGCAACTTCTTGCGAGCTTGAACCAAGGACAATCACCCTCAAGGATGGAATTGAGCTTTCCAAATCATACGACGGGAAGCCCATTGGCCTTACAAAAGATTGCTTCGACTATGAAGGCGGCGGAGAAGTGACGATTGAGTACAAGGCCGAGGATGCTCCAGATTCCGCCTATACTTGTGAATCTCCTGCAGATGCGGGGTTCTATAATGTAAGAGTTTCTGTCAAAGCTTCCTTTGGGTATGCAAAGGCTGTGGCCGTATTCGTCTATACGATAAACCCAGTCATCATTATATGATTGAACACAGGATTTACATTGTGAATTCAAGACAAAACAAAAGGCTGCCGCGATTGCGACAGCCTTTATTGTTGTATGGACTTCTGATTAGAGAAGTGCAAGAACAGGTCTTACTCCGTTGATGAGAGGTTCCATGATTGGAACACATGCAAGGAGGACACCTGCTGCAACCGCACTTCCAATGACGCCGGATACGTTTGGACCCATGGCGTGCATGAGGAGGAAGTTCTGAGGATCGGCTTCCTGTCCAACCTTGCTGGAGACTCTGGCTGCCATTGGGACGGCCGAAACACCTGCGCTTCCAATGAGTGGGTTTACAGGATGCTTTGGATCCAGCTTGTTCATGAGCTTGGCGATGAGGACGCCACCTGCTGTTCCCAACGAGAATGCAACTGCACCAAGAAGGAGGATTCCAAGGGTGTTGAGCTGCAGGAAGTGTGATGCTTCCATCTTGGAACCTACGGACAGGCCAAGGCAGATTGTGACGATGTTCATCATTGCGTTGCTTGCTGTGTCTGCAAGTCTGCCTGTGCATCCGCACTCCTTGAGGAGGTTTCCAAACATGAGTGCGCCAATGAGAGGCGTTGAGCTAGGAAGCAGGATGGAACAGACCAAGAGAACGGAGATAGGGAAGATGATCTTCTCTGTCTTGCTGACAGGTCTGAGCTGCTGCATCTTGATCTTCCTCTCTTCCTCTGTTGTGAGAGCCTTCATGATAGGTGGCTGGATGACAGGTACGAGAGCCATGTAGGAATATGCCGCAACTGCGATAGGACCAAGCAAGTCTTGGGCGAGTCTCGTTGTTACATAGATCGCCGTAGGACCATCGGCTCCGCCAATGATACCAATGGAGGCCGCTGCGTGGAGGTCGAAGTTGATTCCAGGAATGAAGCTGAGAAGCAGTGCGCCAATGAGGGCTGCGAAGATTCCAAGCTGTGCGGCTGCGCCAAGGAGCAGCGTCTTAGGGTTTGCAATGAGAGGTCCAAAGTCGGTCATTGCTCCAACGCCCATGAAGATGAGCACAGGGAAGAGTCCGCTCTGGATACCTGCATCGAACAGGATCTTGATGAATCCCGTTGCACCCTGTGCGCCTGCTGCGAGCGACGGGTCGGTTCCTGCAATGTATGCGTATGGGATGTTGCTGAGCACGCAGCCCATTCCAATTGGGATGAGAAGAAGAGGCTCGAAGCCCTTCTTGATTGCGAGGTAGAACAAAAGGAGTCCTACCAGAATCATGACTAGGTTCTGCCAGCCAAAACCCGATGCTGGATCAAGGCCAAGGAAGGCGTAGAGTCCTGTGGACTGCCACAGATTCAATAACGATTCACCCATCTGTCAGCTCCTATTATACGATTGTCATGAGGAGGTCGCCTGCTGTGAGCTGCTGACCTGCGGAGACTGCAATCTTTCCAATCGTTCCATCGCATGGAGCATAGATCTCGTTCTCCATCTTCATTGCTTCCATGACCATGACAAGCTGGTTCTTCTTGACTGCCTGTCCTTCTTTGACCTCAAGTCTAAGAACGAGACCTGGCATTGGAGCTGTGACTTCCTGTCCACCGGCTGGAGCTGCACTGGCAGGAGCTGCCTGAGCTGCCGGGGCAGCTGCTGCGCTTGCACTGATTGCGGCTTCATCGATTCCGAACTCAAGGTTGAGAGGGTAGGAGACACCATTGACCGTTGCGCTGTCCTTGCCAAGCTTGACGCCATAGGCCTTGCCGTTGACCTTGACTGTGTATTCGCCGGCCTTCTTTGCTGCCTCTTCCTTTGGATCTATCTTTCTGACACCGTTGACCTTTGACTTTCCCGTGAGATAGAGGATTCCCTTCTCCTTGCAGGATGCTGCAATGAAGATGTTCTCTTCAGTCACTGCAATGCCGTTGTCTTCAAGCATCTTGATGGCTGCTTTGCGGCCCTTCGTAGGATCTGCATCGTTGATATCGACGACCTTCTTTGTCGTTGGCTCCTTCTTGAGCTGTTCTGCTGCAATCTTCACGACCTCTGGATCCGGAGCGACAGGAGTCTTTCCAAAGTAGCCAAGGACCATCTTTCCGTAGCCTTCTGCAATTTTCTTCCAAGGTCCATAGATGACGTTGTTGAATGCCTGCTGGAAGTAGAACTGGGAAACAGGTGTGACCGATGTTCCAAAACCGCCCTTTGCAACGGTTTCGCCCATTGCCTCGACGATCTGTGGATACTTGTCCATGAGACCGTTGTCTCTGAGCATCTGTGTGTTTGCTGTGAGTGCTCCACCTGGAAGAGGGAAGAATGGGATGTTTGGATTGACCCTTGTTGCCTCTGGTGGCAGGAAGTAGTCCTTCATGCACTCCTGGAATACGTCCTCCGCCTTCTGGATGGCGTGGATATCGACTCCAAGATCGTACTCCGTGCCACGGAGGGCATGCCACATTGTGATGATGTCAACCTGGCATGTTCCACCGGATACCGGCTGCATGGAAAGATCTAGCTGGTTTGCACCTGCTTCGAGGGCGCTCATGTACTGCTGTACGCAGCAGCCTGCTGTGTCGTGGCTGTGCATGACGATCGTGATGTCGTTTCCAAGAAGCTTTCTTGCTCTCTTGATCGTCTCGTAGACGACAGCTGGTGTGGATGTACCGGATGCATCCTTGAAGCAAAGGCTGTCGAACGGGATTCCTGCATCGAGGATTCCGCGGAGAACGCCTTCGTAGAAGTCTGGGTCGTGTGCACCTGTCGTCTTTGGAGGAAGGCTCATCATTGTGATTGTAATCTCGTGTTTGAGACCTGCATCATGGATTGCCTTTCCGCTGTCGATGAGGTTGTCGACGTCGTTGAGGGCGTCGAAGTTTCTGATTGTCGTCATTCCATGCTTCTTGAACATGTCTGCATGGAGCTTGATGATGTCTCTTGGCTGTGAGTCGAGACCCACGACGTTCACGCCTCTTGAGAGTGTCTGGAGGTTCGCATCAGGTCCGGCGACTCTGCGGAACTCATCCATCATCTCGAATGCATCTTCGTTCGTATAGAAATAAAGGGACTGGAACCTTGCTCCGCCACCTGCTTCGAAGTGCGTTATACCTGCCTTGCGAGCAGCCTCGACTGCCGGCATGAAGTCCTTTGTGAAAACCCTTGCACCGTAGACTGACTGGAAGCCGTCTCTGAATGCAGTACACATGAAATTGATTTTCTTCATTCTGTCCTCCCTTTCTCAATCAATTCTTTGATTTCGCCACAGCCGCTACGATTGCCGCTGCAACCTCAGCGTCGTTGGATGCTGCCGTTGGAGCAATTGTGACCTCCGGTGCAGCCGCTGCCTGGGCAGGACGCTTGCTTTCAAACTTCCTGACGAGCTTGGACACTCCAAGTGTGGAGAATACCAGAATCGTAAGGAATACAAACACGATCGCCATTCCAAGGACCAGAAGGATGAGTCCGTTTCTGATCTGCAAGGAGAGCTGATCTGCAGGTAGTTGTGCCAATAAGAACATATGCACTCCCTTCAAAATATTGCATAGACTAAGGAGAAACTTTCAAAACTCCTTCGCACATCCTGGACATGCCCTTCCGGCTGGAACTTCGCCTTCGTCGGCTTCATGATACACAAAGTATCATTTCAGCTTCCTCATGCGGTCTCCATCTCGCAAATCCATGCCCAATCTACGCAAAGCGTAGTTTTGAAAGTTCCTCCGAGCAAAGCCCAATCGTCGGATGCTACCCAAGATATTAGCCTTTTAGCAACTACCGTTTCAAGCCCTCGCATTTATATATATTGTGATGGGTGTTCGTATGCTTACACGGTTTTCCATTGTCTTAACTAAGGCTTAACCGCCCCTTGCCCAATCTCCTTTTAGGGATTATCTTGGTCTTGGGAGGCCTCTATGCCTGATGAAATGGAACTTCAAGAGCTCAGAATCCATGAGCGAATGAGCAAGATAGACCGCAAGATAATCGTCATGAGCGGAAAGGGCGGTGTTGGAAAGAGCACCGTCACCGTAAACTTGGCCAACGCCCTTTTGGAGAAGGGCTTCAAGGTGGGTGTGCTGGACACTGACATCCACGGCCCAAACATAGCCAAGATGTTTGGATGCGAAGGAGCCATCCTTGGTTCCAACGAGGACGGAAGTTCCATAGTCCCTGTAAGTCCAATGCCTAATCTCAAGGTCGTGAGCCTAAGTTTTGCACTGACCAACCCGGATCAGGCCATCATTTTCAGAGGCCCAATGAAGATAAGCGTCATCAAGCAGTTCCTTGCAGACGTCGAGTGGGGCGTCTTGGACTATCTTCTCATAGACTCTCCTCCCGGAACCGGCGACGAGCAGCTTGCAGTATGCCAGACCATTCCCGATATGACTGGATCCGTCATCGTAACCACTCCTCAGAAGGTCTCTGTGCTCGACGTCAGGCGCAGCATAACGTTCTCAAGGCAACTTGGTGTCGATATCATCGGTCTCGTTGAGAATATGAGCTATCTTGTATGTCCGGATTGCGGCAAGCATATCCCCGTCTTTGGCAAGGATGGAGGCCGGAACGTGTGCGAGGAGATGGATGTGCATTTCCTTGGTGCCGTGCCAATGGAGCTGGGACTTCAGCAGGACGAGGACGAAGGCGTGAACTGGATAGCAGCCAACCCCTCCAGCGAGAGTGCAAAGGCCTTCAGGGGGATTGCAGACTACATCCACGCCAATACGAAAGTTGTCCACACCCCATACGTGCCAAAGCTCTCCAGCTGTTCTCCTTCCTCCTGTGCATCGTGCACCGCGAACTGCCCGTCCAAGGGTGCTTCCGGTTTGGACGATGGGGCCGAGGAGTGATTCGCATACTGCCATGAAACGCATAGACGAAAACTCTTTTCATTCTCTGAAAACGGCTCCCGATCCCTCGCATCTGTATTGGGAGACCACTTCACGGAATCGCCTCTACGACACACCCATCTTCAACATAAACAACGTGCATCGTAGGAGCAGGGATGGCCGTGAGGCCGATTTCGTTGAGCTCGACTCCCCTCAGTGGGTCAACGTCGTCCCTTACTTCGTTGGAACGGACGGAGTTCCTCGCTTTGTCATGGAGCGTCAGTTCCGCCATGGTTCGGACTCCATTACATTGGAGTTCCCTGCCGGCCTCGTGGAAAGAGGGGAGAGTCCTCGCGATGCCGGACTGCGGGAGCTCTTCGAGGAAACAGGTCTGATTTCACATTCGTTCAAACTCATTGGAACCGTGTGTCCAAATTCCGCTTTCATGAACAACACCGCCAACTTCTTCCTTGCTCAGGATCTGGAGCTTGTTGCGGCTGAGGATGAACGCCGCCTTGACACCAACGAATCCATAGACTTGGTCACCATTCCCGTTTCCCAGGTACTGGAAAGCCTCGGTACCGGTGAAATGGACAACGGCATCATGCTCATGGCTGGCTTCTTCTTCATGCGCGAGGCCAAGAAGTCGGGACTGCTTGGGGTTTGAGGACTTTCCACGCTTGTAGAACCTTGATTCTGACGAAAAGCAGGATAGTTCGGGCGGGGCTTCTGCTGTTTTAGACTTTTCGAATACAAAACAGTTAAAAAAGTCTAATGATTAGACTTTTCGATTGAAAAATCAACTGAAAAGTCTAAACTGTATCTATGATAGACGTATTCAGAATCATCCAAGGAGCTTTGAAAGTTGCTCCTCAGCTGATTCTATTTGCTCTTTTTGATTCGCACGATGTAGTAGAGGCGAGAGCCAAAGTCTCCTAGGACGCGCACCTTGTTGTTGTAGCCGGTGCCGCCGAACTGCGGGTTGAGGCGCAGACCGCCGTAGGCGAGGACATCGCCTGAGACTACGTAGTGCTCGTCTTCGCTCTTGAGGGTGTAGTTGTCAAGGAGCATTTGCTTGAGGCGGCTTTCACCTGACAGGTTCACGGGTGCGAACATGTTTATGAGGCTTCCAAAGACTTCCAGGTTTATGCGCTGTGGGCGAGGAACGACTTCGTAGTCGAAGTCTGGACGTGCGAATGGAATCCTTAGCGTGTCCTGTCCAGGGTTTGGTTCGTTGAGAGTTTGGAAATCCAAGACTATCATTTCGCTTAGGTCTTCGTTCACAACAGCCCAGCGGGTTTTGCCTGTGGAATGGGCTATCACAGAGCTATCGGCATTGGAATTCTCCTCAAGTCTGATGAAGCGTCCAAACTGCAGTAGCGAGCGGTGCTTCTTGTAGAATTCGACCTGGGCTTTGACCGTGGCCTTTTGTTGGGCGTTCAGAGCGGTGAGGTCCAGTTCGTAGCCAAAGGCTCCAAATGCCGCCACGTTGAAGCGCGATTCTATGTCGCTGCGGCGCAGGGTCTGGTGGTTCGGCGATTCCGATACGTGTGCGCCCATGGCCGAGACAGGGTAGCCGTATGAAGTTCCGCCCTGTATGAGGGTGCGGCAGTAGGCGTCCGTGTTGTCGCTGGTCCAGATCTGCGGCATATAGCAAAGCATTCCAAGGTCGTAGCGGTTGCCCCCTGATGAGCAGCCTTCGAAGAGGATTTTGGGGAACGTTGCGGTGAGACGTCCAAGCAGTTCGTACAGACCTGATATGTAGCGGTAGTTGAACTCCGTCATACTTGTGAAGAGCGTGCTGTACATGTCCGTGAACGTGCGGTTCATATCCCATTTCACATAGTCCACCATGCCAAGCTTGAAGACATCGGACAGGGCGTCGAATATGTAGTCCCTCACTTCCTTTCTGGTAAGGTCAAGGATGAACTGGTTCCTTCCGACGGAAGGCTCTCTGCCTGGGATTGCGACCATCCAGTCAGGGTGTTTGTCATATAAAAGGCTCTTGCGGCTTATCATCTCAGGTTCGACCCAGATTCCAAACATAAGGCCAAGGTCATGGATCTTCTCGGAAAGCCTTGTGAGTCCTGAAGGAAGCTTTTTGGCATTCACAATCCAGTCGCCAAGGCTTGTGGTGTCATCGTCGCGTGTTCCAAACCATCCGTCGTCCAGGACGAAGAGCTCTATTCCAAGGTCCTTTGCGGCCTTTGCAAGGTCAAGAAGCTTCTTTTCGTTGAAGTTGAAGTATGTCGCCTCCCAGTTGTTGCATAGTATTGGGCGTTCTCTGAACTTCCAATGACCTCTCACTATGTGGTTGTTAACGAATTCGTGGAGGTTCGCACTTGCTCCGTTGTTGCCTAGGCAGGAGTAGGTCATGACCGCTTCAGGTGTGGTGAAGCTTGCGTTTGGAAGGAGCTTCCATGTGAAGGACTGTGGGTTTATTCCTGTCTGGAACCTTGTGATTCCGTATGGAGAAAGCTCCACGACCTCCCTGTGGTCTCCGCTGTATATGAGATTGAATGCATAGCAGTTGCCGCGGTTTGCAGTGCAGTCCAGGCTTTCAAGGAATATGCATGGGTTGTGTGCAGCTCCGCTGACTCCAACCGTTGAGCTGAACTCCAGCTTGCCCGGTCTCAATGCCTGCTTTGTGATATGCCTCTCTCGTGCCCAGGCTCCGTCGAAGCTCACGACGTTCCATTGTGCGCTTGGGATGTCCAACTGAAGGCTTGCGATGTTCTTTATCAGCACTGTGGTTGCGGTTTTGTTGGTTATAGTGGCGCTACGGACCATTGTATCGCAGTTTGGGAACACCGTATAGTTGAGCTGCAGCGTTATTGGAAGGACTTTGTCCTCAAGCTGTATCTCTATGGTCGTGGCTTCGTCGTCGTTCGCATACGACTGGGCAAAGCTCTCGAAGCGGCTTGGCTTTCCTTCAAGGATGCGGTGGGCTTTGTACACGAAATCCAGCGTCTGCATTCCTTTGGAATACTCCACCACGACGGCGGGGCTTCTGTAGTCGCCTTTGCCTGGCGTGCTGGTCTCTAGGCACGAAGTCTCCAAATAGAGCAGCGGATTCGTCTCCGAATACCCTGCGCCTATCCCAATGGGGGCCTCCCTCTTTGGAAGCAGCGCATCCACCATGGCGTCCTGTCTGAGCTTCTTCCCATAGTAGAGGTTCTCGAGGTGCCCCGCCTCGTCTATACGCATGATGTACGTCGTCCCCTTGCCATCGAGTCTTATCATGTGCTGTCTATCCGCCATAGAACCTCCTTGGACAGGCCACCGCCCGCGCTTGTCTTCATTTTCGTCCAATTCATCCCAAATAGCAAGGCCGATTGTATTGTGGCCACTTTCTATGGTCCTCTTGTGGTTCTTGTTGTTCTCTTGAAATCCTTGACTTTGTGTGTAATATGTGTGTACATTTTTATGTGGATTTGAAAAGGAGGTGACGAATATGGCAATAGCGTTGAAGGATGTGCGAATAGACCTTAGAGCCAATGCGCATCAGAAGACACTTCTCGAGAGGGCTGCGGAGCTCAAACACGTCTCCCTTTCTTCGTATGTCCTTGAATCATCCTTGAAGCAGGCCCAGATGGATTTGATTGAGAACGAAACTCTGTTGCTTTCCAACCGAGACAGGGACTTGGTCATGTCCGTTCTGGAGAATCCTCCAGAGCCCAATGATGCATTGAAGGATCTTTTTGATGATTGAAGGATACAGATTGGTTTCAATAAAAGAGGTCTCCTCCAAGTCCAAACTCAAGGAATTCGATTGTGGAATAGATGCTCTGAACGGATTTCTCTCCAGGTACGCTTCCAAGAACGACAGCCTTGGCATTGGAAAGACCTTCGTCGCTTTGGATGTGGATGATAGGATTTGTGGATATTTCACTCTTTCAACCGCACAGGTGGCATATCAGGAGATGCCTGATGATTTCAAAGGAAAACTTCCAAAATACCCCATTCCTGCATTGAGGATTGCACGACTTGCAGTCGATGGAAAATGTCAGAGAAAAGGCGTAGGCAAATGGCTTTTGTCCCAGGCCTTCAAGAAGGTGCTTCAGGTTGCCGATATAACCGGACTGTATCTCATAATAGTGGATGCGAAGGAAACCTCCAGGAGTTTCTACGAGCGCTATGGTTTTCTAAAGTTCTCCAATGCTGATTTGTCTTACTTCATGTTGGTGGATACCGTAAGGAAAGCGGTTCAATCGAAGAAGGGCCACAAGTGATGGATTGTCTACAGACTCCTCTTGAAGTCCTTTCAAAGTTCCTCTTGCAACGTGCTTTTTTTTCTGCTATGTTAATAGGGCATTGGTGCTGTACCCAAGTGGTCTAAGGGGGCGGTCTGCAAAACCGTTGTTCACCGGTTCAAATCCGGTCGGCACCTAAAGAGGAACCCGGGCTTAAGAGCCTGGGTTTTGCTTTAGATGGGCTGTGCCATACACGAAGTGCTGTCATGGAAAGAAGAACTGGAAAAATCATCTCGGACCCTGTTGGAGCTTTTCTACTCGCTTTGTTGTGCCAGATCATCTGGGGATCGGCGTTTGTCCTCATAAAGCTTGCATACAAAGAATTCTCAACTACGACGGTGGGCGACACCATCATGTTCGTTGCCGTGAGGATGCTGATCGCAGGGCTGATACTTCTTCTTGTTGCAGTCGCTTCCGAAAAGAGACTTGCTTTGCCTGACAGATCAGAGGTGGGTTCCGTATTCATAATAGGTACGGTGCAGATAGGCCTTGTATACGCACTTCAATTTCCAAGCATGATCTACACATCGTCCGTCCATTGCTCAATACTCAACGGCTCCCAAATAATTACGGCGACGCTCTTTGCACATCTGTTCTTTAAGGACGATCACATAACCTTCAAGAAAGGCCTTGGCTGTCTTATAGCCTTTGCAGGCGTTGTGTTCTGCTTTTTGTATGGTGGAGATCTTGGAAGCATATCGTTTAGGGGAGAGGGGATGTTCTTCCTTTCCTGCACATCGTTTGCATTGAGTTCAAGCTTGGTTCGCAAACTCATAAAGAAAACGAACCCTGTTGTATGTTCATACAGCAGCTTACTGATTGGCGGTGCTGAGCTTCTTGCTCTGGGCCTTGCTTCTGGCGGAAGGCTTGGAAATGGCGGTGCAAGGGGATGGACTCTCCTTATCGCCCTTTCTTTGATATCATCGGTCTGCTTCCTTCTTTGGAACTCCCTTCTCAAATCCAACCCGGTTGGCAGGATCAGCGTATGCCAATGCATAAATCCAATCACGGGGGCCATACTGTCATCTTTGCTTTTGGGCGAAAAGGTCCTTCAAACGAGGTATGTCGTCGCTTTGGGGTTGATTGCGGTGGGCATTGTTGTGGTCAACGGCAGCTTTGGTTCCAAAGGGAAGTGCGCTAGACTGTAGCAAAAGGTGAGTGTGGTGAGAAAGGTGAGCGTGGTTGCTCTGGTGGAATCTGTGGCGAATCTGTAGGTGTTGTAGTGGTTGTGGCAGTTGTGGCATCTGTCGCAGTTGTAGCAGGTGTGACCGCTGTCATTGCACAAGAAGGGGTCTATGACAATGTTGTATCACGGAACTTGTATTGCAGGACTGAACTTCATAAAAGCGAATGCAAAATCCCATGCAACGGGCAAGACTGTTGCTTATTTTACTGAAGACAGATTTTATGCCTTGGTGTATTGCCGTCCCCCGGAGGAGGATTTCGTGACGATGGGTATTAGAGAAGATGGAAAGTACCATTACTACGAAAGATTTCCAAACCAGCTGGAAGTTCTGTATGCGAATCGAAGAGGATATCTTTATGTCACTGATTCCACGGAAGGGCTTATGAATACAAATGGAAGAACTTGGGAAAGTGACAAAGACAAAGTCGTTGACCGATGCGAAATCATAGATGATGTCTATGAAGCAATCCTTGAAGAAGAGAGAAAAGGAAACGTTGTAATCCACAAATACCAAGACATTGACCCGGCCGAACAGAAAATGCACGCCAACCACATAAAAGAGTACTTGGACGACAATCAAGCAATGAAGCCGTTCTACTTGAAGAACTTCTCCTCTTTATGGGACTGAAAACAAAGAATCTTGTAGAACCTATGCGATGACGTCTATACTTCCACCCATGAGCGAAGCTGACAAGACGAAGACAAGTGATGCAAACGAAGTGGGGATGAATAGGGAAAAGCCCGTTTTCTCCAACGAGCTTGCATATGTGGTTGGGATAATCACCGTTGCTTTTGGTGTGGCGTTCATGGAGAAGGCCAACTTTGGAGTCTCCATGGTGGTGGCTCCTGCGTACCTTCTTCATCTCAAGCTGTCGCCTATGTATCCTTTCTTCACTTTTGGCATGGCGGAGTACACGTTGCAGGCGGTGCTCCTTCTTGCAATGGTGGTCATTCTTAGAAAATTCAGGCTGTCGTACCTTTTCTCGTTCGTTACGGCTGTAATCTATGGCTTTACGCTGGATTTCTGCATGTGGGTGGTGAAGAACCTTGACGCCCAGCCAGTATGGGCTAGGCTTGCCATGTTCGTTGGCGGCATGGTCCTTTGTGCAATAGGGATTTCGTTCTTCTTCCATTCCTACATATCGCCTGAGGTGTATGAGCTTTTCGTCAAAGAGGTCTCGGGCCACATTGGAATGGACATAAACAGGTTCAAGACCATCTATGACTGCTCAAGCTGCATCATAAGCATTGCCATGTCGTTCGCATTCTTTGGCCTTTGGCACTTCGAGGGTGTGAAGCTTGGAACCGTGTTCTGCGCCCTTGTGAACGGCTCCATGATTGGAGCCGTGTCTAGGTTCCTTGAAGGACACTTCGAGTTCAAGGACTGCCTAAAGCTCAGGAAGTACTTCGAGTAACACACCCTTGGACATGGCGGCGCAGAATAGAGGCTCCAAGGATATCGGTCTAAAACGATGTCCTAGAACAGGATTGCCGTGGCGATTGCAAAGTAGATTAGAAGGGATAGGGCATCGACGATCGTCGTGATGAACGGGCTGGCCATGACGGCTGGATCGAATCCTATCTTCTTGGCCACAAGCGGCAGTGTGCAACCTATGAGCTTTGCTATGACGACCGTGAGGCACATGGTCAGGCTGACTGAGAAGGCTACCATGAACGTGACGGATTCGTTCTGGAAGAGAAGTCCGTCCACAAGCATGACCTTTGCAAAGCAGGCGGCTGACAGTGCAAGTCCGCACATGAGGGATGTCAGGAACTCCTTGAGGATGACCTTTCCAATGTCGTTGAATTCGACCTCTCCAAGCGATATGGCACGTATGATGGTGACGGACGACTGGGAGCCTGAGTTTCCACCTGTGTCCATGAGCATTGGGATGAACGCCGTGAGAATGACGTGGACGGCCAGAGCCGATTCGAAGTTCGTGATGATGAGGCCTGTGAAGGTTGCGGATATCATGAGGATCATGAGCCAAGGGATTCTGTGCTTGAAGAGCTCCCATGGGGATGTTCTAAGGTATGTGTTCTCGTAAGGCGTCTGTCCTGACATGATGGTGATGTCTTCCGTGGCCTCCTGCACCATGACGTCCATGGCGTCGTCGAAGGTTACGATTCCAACCATCCTGTCTTCGCTGTCCACGACGGGTAGGGCCATGAAGTTGTACTTGGAAAGCGTCTTTGCGACCTCTTCCTGGTCCATCTTGGTGTTCACCGTTATGACGTTGGACTGCATTAGGCTCTCTATGGTGGCGTTCTCATCCTTTTCGAGCATGAGGCTCTTTGCGGAGACCAGTCCCAGCAGCCTGTTGAAGGAGGAGAGGACGTAGCATGTGTAGATCGTCTCCTTGTCCACGCCTGTCTCGCGAATGCGCTTGAAGGCCTCGCTTACGGTCATCTTGGGGCTCAGGGATATGTACTCGGTGGTCATGATGGAGCCGGCCGAGTTCTCTGGGTAGCGTAGTATTTCGTTTATGTCGCGGCGTTTTTCTGGCGTGACCTGCTTGAGGATTCTGCTTACCACGTTTGCAGGCATCTCCTCGACTATGTCTACGGTGTCGTCGACGTACATTTCATCTAGGACCTGCTTGAGCTCCGTATCCGAGAACCCCTTTATGAGCAGCTCCTGGTTGTCTGTGTTCATCTCCACGAACGAATCCGCAGCCAAGGCCTTTGGCAGCAGCCTGAACATGATTGGCAGCTGCTCCTCCGTGAGGTCGTCGAAAATCGCCGCTATGTCCGATGGATTCATCGTGACTAGTATGTCCTTGACGGACGAGTATCTTTTGTTCTCTACAAGTGTCTTGAGAGTGCTCTCCAATGTTGCATTCTGAACCATACGCAAAATCTCCCTGATCGTGGGATGTCTGATGGAACGAGTCGCTGTTGCAGTCCTATCTAGGTCCTGTATGTTTGGAAGGTGCGCCCTATCTAGGCATTGACTTCAGAAAGGAGGTCGTTGCCATTAGGGACTGTACCGAGCGGAACAGGGCCGGGGTCTGCAAATAAGCTACTACTACCAGCTTCCATGACAATTCCTCCTTGTAAAACGCTATGGAGCAGAAGGCTCCAGAAAGGGATTATAGCGAATTGACCTCTTGGCTTCAATCGCTTGGGGTCAAGTAACTTGGTCCCAAGCAACTTGGCTCCATGCAGGGGAGCTTCAATGAGTCTCAGTTGGCGAATGCGGCCTTCAGGCTTTCCTTTGCATCGTCCAAAGCTCCCTGATACTGTGCATCCAGCTTCTTGAGGTTCTGCTGTATGAGCTGTGCGTACTGAGCGGAGTTCGTGTGCTCCGGATCCTCCTCCATCGCCTGACGAATCTGATCCTGCATACGCTGCACGAAATCAGTTCTATGCTGTATGTACTGGGAGAAGAGGTCTCCAATCTGCCTTATGGCTCCAACCGCAGGGCTGCCCTCTGGGGAAATGAGGACCACAAGGGCCACGATCCTTTCAAAGCGCATCTCGTAGAGGTTGTCCGCAGGAAGCCCAAGGTTGGAAAATACTGTGTTGACGATTCCTTTCTTCACCAAGGCCTTGTCCTCTTCATTGTATGAATCGAACTTTGCGGCAAGCTCGTCCTGACTCATCTCAACCGAGTTGAGGAACCTACCGGCCAAGGCCATGCCTTCCTTCTCAAGGGTGCTCTCCCTGTACTTGGCTTCGTCCACCTCTATATCCTTCGTCTTCTCAAGCGCAAGCTCCCACGCCGATTTTATCCTTGACATATCATCCTCCAAGATTCTCACCTGTCCTCACCCGTCGTGCAATCCCTCTTGAAAGATAACCAATTTCCGCCCGATGGACAACGCAATGGACACGTAATGGACAACCTTTCGCCCGCACGCTATCCTTCACTCATGGAAAAGCTCTACTACACATCCCCATACCTCAAACAGACGACATGCCGCATCGAAAAGGTCCTCATCCAAGAAGGCTCGCACGACACCTCCACGGGCAAGGCCGATAGCACCAAGCCCGATACCATTAAGACTCATGTCCTTGTGCTCACGGACCGCACGGTATTCTACCCTGAATGCGGAGGCCAACCAGGAGACAAGGGCTTTCTAGGTCCATATGAGGTCGTGGACACTCGAAAGGATCCATCAGGCGATTCCCTTTTGGTTGTGCGCATAGGGGAGGGACAGATTCTGCCAAAGGTCGGAGAGGAGCTTCCACTTGTCCTTGATTGGGAGCATCGGTATAAATATATGGCAATGCACACAGCCCAGCATATGCTGTCTGGCATGATGTACACCATGTTTGGGATTGGAACCGTTGCGGTTCATCTTGGCGAGGAGTATCTGACCATAGAGGTTGACAGGAAGGAAGTCGAGCCTTCCGTCGTGGACTCCCTTGTCGCCGCCGCAAACGATGTGATAATGGAAGGCCATAAGGTCGTGTACCATGAAATGAGCCATAAGGAAGCGGAGGCTTTGGGGCTGAGGCGCTCCATAAAGGTGGATGGAGATGTCCGGATCGTTGAAATAGAGGGGGTGGACCGTATAGCCTGCGGAGGAGTCCATGTTTCATCCACTTCCGAGATACGCTTGGTCTACTGCGTGAAGCATGAAACCATAAGAGGGCATGAAAGGCTGTACTTCAAATGCGGTCGGAACGCCGTTGAGCATGCACTTGGAAGCGTTTCGCTGTGTGAGGCTTTGGCTTTGAAGTTCAGTTGTCAGGCTTCAGAGGTCATGTCCAAGGTGGATTCTTTGAACTATGCTCTGAACGAAGCAGTCCGGTTGAAAAACAACCTTGCCAAGCAGCTTGCAGGCTATCGTTTGAGGGATGCTGTCGTTGATGGTGTCGGTGCTTTCGCAAGCGACGACGAGCTTTCCTCTTTTGTCCAAGACTCCAACGAATACGAAGACCTTGCATTGTGCATTGTGAAACCTGAGAAGGACAGAAGCCTATGGCTCATCGTCCTGAAGGGTCGTTATGCAAAAGTGGACTTCAATGCATTGAGGACATCGCTTCTGCCAATGATGGATGCGAAGGGAGGAGGAAGGGCTCCTGTGTTCCAGGGTTCCTCTCCTTGTACGGATTCAGCTTCGATTGCCGCTTTCCTGGAGGCTTTCAAGAAATCTGTGGCTTCATTCAACCTTTGCCTTTGATTGTGGAGCATATCTTCTCTGCACAGTCCTTTGCGTTTGGAATCGTTGATTTCTCAAGGTCCTTGGAGAATGGGACCGGAGTGCATCTGCCTCCAATCTGAATGACAGGGGATCTGAGGCAACTGAACGTCTTTGGGTCTGAGCATATCTCAGAACATACCTGAGCCCCTATGCCTCCAACTCCGTTTGGGTCTTGGATTATGGCCACTCGTCCCGTCTTCCTTACCTCTTCAAGGATGGTCGTGCGGTCAAGAGGCTTGAGTGTGCAAAGGTCAACGATGGTGGCTTTGATTCCTTTCGTTTCAAGGATGTCTGCAGCTTCAAGTGCAGTATGGACGGCTCGTGAATAGGAGACTATCGTCACATCATTTCCTTGTCTGAGAACCTTGGCTTTCCCTATTGGAAGCGCCTCGTCCTCCATTTCACCTTCCATGTCGTACAGCATCTTGTGCTCGAAGACCAGCACCGGATTGTTGTCCCTTATCGCCGCCCTTAGAAGGTGGTAGGCATCGGATGGACAGGAGGGGGCCACCATCTTAAGACCTGCGCTGTTCTGGAAGAGGGCCTCTGGGCTTTGGGTGTGCTGTGCTCCGTGCCCGGTTCCGCTTCCCTCCGGAAGACGAACCGTGATTGGACAGCAGAACTGGCCTCCGCTCATGAAGTGGGTCTTTGCCGCATGGTTTACGATTGGATCGAATATGAGGGTGAAGAAGTCTGCATACATTATCTCTATTACAGGCCTCATACCCATCATTGCAGCTCCAACTGCCATTCCCGTGAAGCCTTCTTCCGACACCGGGGTGTCTATCACCTGGTTTGGATGCTCTTTGTAGAGGTCTCCCGTGACTTTGAAGCAACCGCCATAGACTCCAACATCCTCTCCAAAGAGAACCACCTTTGGGTCTAGTGCCATTTCGTCTGAAAGTGCTTTTCTTATTGCGTCCCTGAAAGTCATGACCTGTCCTCCATCGTGGCGTACACCATACCTTCCACATCGTTTGGAGAGAGCCTGTCTGCGCTTTCCTTCAGGGCTTTGTTGGCCTTTTCTTCTATGTATGTCCTACGTTCTTCCTCGAACCCTTGAATCTCCGCATGTGAGAGGATTCCGTCTTCGACAAGCTTTCTTTCGTATAGCTTTATTGGATCCCTTTCTGCCCAAAGCTGCTCCTCCGCGGCTGTGCGGTAGAGGCGTCTGTCGCTCTTCGAGTGTCCTTTCGTGCGGTAGGTCATGACCTCAAGAAGATATGGGCCATTGCCTTCTTTTATGTATGCCACGGCTTTTTTCACAGCTTCGTAGACCTGTAGGACATCGTTGCCGTCTATGGTCTCCCCCGGCATGTCGTATGCAGCTGCCCTTGAGGCTACGTTGGAGGAGCTTATCATCCTGTCGCTTGAAGCGGACATTCCATAGTGGTTGTTCTCGCAGTAGAAGAGAACCGGCAGCTTCCATATTGAGGATAGGTTCATGGATTCATGGACACTTCCGCGGCTTGACGCTCCGTCACCGAATATGGCCACGCTTATGTTCTTCACCGGGGTCTTTGGATAGTCCTTTGGGTTCGAGGACGTGGAGGCTGCAAAGCCTGCATTGCCTACGCTTTGGAACCTGTTCCAAAAGGCTATTCCCGTGGCAAGGGGGACTCCCGAGCCCACGACTGCGGAAGAACCAAGGTTCCAATGTGAGGAATCAGGCATGTGCATGCTGCCTCCAAGTCCTTTGGCAAGTCCATGCACGGAACCGAACATCTCAGCGAACATTGCAGCCGGGTCGCTGCCACGGCATATCGTGAAGCCATGGCACCTATGGGTGGGGACTATCCAGTCACCATCATCCAAAGCCGCACAAAGTCCAGCCTGCGAAGCCTCCTGCCCATTGGCAAGGTGTGTGGTTCCGTGTATCAGGCCGGCTTTGAAAAGCTCCTCCGTCTTCTCCTCGAAGAACCTGGAGTCCAGCATGAGTCTTAGAAGGTTCAGCGAAGCGTCCCTGTCCATATTGCAGTCCCTATGTTTCCAGCACAGGTGGAAAGTCAACGGTTCAGATCAGCTCCATTAGGCTGTCAAGGTCGATTTCGCAGACGACTGCAGGCATCCCGCATCCCCAGCTTTCAAGAACCGCAGGATGGACCTCCCCAAAGACTCCAACGCAGTGACCCTTGACCATGATATTGGCGCATCTTCCAGGAATGAACCTTGGGTCGTCCTCTGGGGCCTTGAGCGAGTAGTCCGCTCTAAGGAAGTACATGAGTGTGTTCACGAAGCTGTTAACATCGTTGAATCCAACGCTGCCGTCGGCTGACATGAATCCAAGGTTGTTGCGCGTGACCGTTCCGCTGTTGTCGGACGGCTCAAGGTATGCGACCTTTCCAACCTCGAATATGTTGTGTGGATACGTCGCATGGCCTGAAACGCTTTCGCTTTCAAGCAGGGATGGAATGATTGAAGGCCTTACAGCCTCGAAGTTCTCTGACATTGGGTTTGCGATCATTATGACCTTGTCGCCCTTTATGTGCATGTTGTCCACGTATTCGCGTCTGCTTCCAAGGTAGTTGTACATCATCTCCTGGAATCCCATTCCAATCATGATGTCCTTGACCTTCCTTCCAAACTCCTCTGCAGGGGACAAGCGTCCAATGGTGAAGTCCTTTGGAATGGTTGGCACGAAGTTCTCAAGGCCGTAGCCTATCATGACGTCTTCCACCACATCCACTGCGTGGAGGAAGTCGTTCCTGTATTCAGGGCATGTTATGTAGATGGTGTCTCCCTTCGATACGCTGTAGACTCCCATTCTGAGAAGCGCAACCTTGGCTTCGTCCATGGTGATCTTCTCTCCAAGGGTCTTGTGTATCTGATCAAGGGTGCAGCTTGCGGAATCCTGGAAGTAGTAGGGGACCGTTATCTCCTTTCCAAACTCCGTTTCATAAGGGTAGACGACCTTGATTGGCTCAATGGTAAAGCCAAGGTCAGCCATGTCGCACGCCATTATGGAAGCGCAGAGCAGCACATCCTTGAGGACCGTTCCGGACATCTCCACGAAGAGGTCTTCGTCTCCGACCTTGACGGCTCCAACCCTTGCGCTGTTGATTACAGGAGGCATCGAGAGAGGTTCTCCTGCATCGTCGCAGAGATATGGGTAGACAGGCTTGTCCTTTACTATATAGCCATATTCCTTTCCCTTTGGATGCTGTTCGCATATCTGCCTAAGGGTAAGGTCCTCCTCCATGTGAAGAGGTATGAAATGGGTCTTGTCCGGATCCGCTCCATCGTAGTGGATTGGGTACTGGATGAGGTCGTTGCGGTAGATTCCCATTGCAATCGACCTTCTCTTTCGCCCAAAGTTCCAGCACAGCTTCTCCTGGCTCTGGATGAGTGTAAGCAGTATCTCTTCGTCCACGACCTTGCCAGTTGCGACGAAGCCGCATGAATACGGACGGACTTCTTTTGCCCTGTCTCCTACATGGAGCTCCCTTCCGTGGTTGTCAGCCGTATAGACCTTCGATGAGAAGAAGTCGTATTCCATTGGCTCCGGGTCTTCGTAGTTCTTCAAAAGACGTGCAAGTCCCATCGCTGACCAAAGGTCAGGTCTGTTGGTGTCGTTGAGCTCTATCTTTATGACGTGGTTCTCATGGTCGTGCTCATCGAGCTCGGCCTTTGCGCGAGGGAAGATGTCCTCGAGTTCCTGATCTGTATATGGGCGACCCATGAGGCCGTAGAACATTTTTTCAGTGGTTTCGAACTTAGGCATCAGTTGCCCCTCCTTGTTCTTACGCTTTCGATGTTTGGTGTGAAGAGGTCCCTTATGTCGTTGATGCCAAGGTGCATCATTGCCATACGGTCTATTCCAAGACCCCATGCAAGGACAGGTTCATCTATGCCAAGTGACTTTGTGACCTCCGGTCTGAAGATTCCAGAGCCTCCAAGCTCGAACCATCCAAGGACCGGGTGCTTGATGTGTATCTCTATGGAAGGTTCCGTGAACGGGAAGTATCCTGGCACGTACTTGAAGTCGGTTGCTCCTGCAATCTCCGTTGCGAACATCTTGAGAAGTCCCAGAAGGTCCTTGAGGTTCGCTTCCTTTCCAATGACGATGCCTTCCGTCTGGAAGAAGTCCGCTCCGTGGGTTGCGTCCACTTCGTCGAATCTGAAGCATCTGACGACTCCAAAGTACTTCCCTGGAACCTTGGCTTTCGTAAGCTGGTGGGCGCTCAGAACCGTGCCTTGGCTTCTAAGGACCTGCCTGCGTGTGAACTCGTGGTCGAACTTGTACTGCCAGCCGCGCGATCCTGTGTCTCCTCCGTTCTCATGGGCGTTGGCTATGTTTGTAAGCCATGGCTCCTCTATCTCCCTGCAATGGCGAGGCTCCTTGACGTAGTAGACGTCATGGATGTCGCGGGCGCTGTGGAACTGAGGCATGAACAGTGCATCCCCGTTCCAGAACTCGTTCTCTACGAGCGGTCCGTCGAACTCCTCGAATCCAAGGGATGTAAGTTTGTCCTTTACCCACTGGATGTAGTTGCCGTATGGGTTGTGTCTGCCGGGGATGAGCCTTGAAACAGGAGCATCAAGGCCGTATGGTCTGAATGTGGCGTTCTTCCAAGATCCGTTTGCGATTATCTGCGGGGTGAGGACCCCAATCTCCTCACCTGTGATGTTTGCATCTATGACCGCCTGCTTTGCCTGTGCTCCAAGCTCCGTAAGCTGGTAGACCACTTCTTCGCGTTCTGTCATCTTGTATGGACTTCCCGCTGCGCCGCGCTTCTTGGAGACCTTTGCCATGAGGGCTTTCTCTCTGTCTGAGAGGGACGACTCTTCGATTGGGCCTTGGAGTCCCTTCTTGAGGAGGGCGGCCGTCTCGGCGACATCGGCTGGAAGGTTGTTGTCCTTGATGTAGGCCTTGTTGTCACCGTTCATAGCGCAGGTTCCGGATTTGGAGAGCTGGCCGTATGCGGACCCTATGTCGCTCTTCTCAAGTCCAAGCTGCTGTGCGATCTCAGGCAGGCCAAGTGCCTCTCCCTTCGAGAGCAGGTCGAATATCCTCTGTGCTGGGGTCCCGTTCTGAGCCTGTTCGCGTCCAAGGTCCGTAAGTTCGTAGAGGACGACTGTTTTCCTGCTTGTTTCCTGCAGGATCCCCTTTGCGCTGAGCCAGCTGAACGCCTGGTTGCACTGTCCTATCTTGTATCCAAGTTCATCGACGATTCTGTCTGCTGTGATTTCGCTTCCAAGGTCCACGTGCCTAAGCAACTTCACCTCTAGCGGATGAAGGTTCTTTACATCAATATCCATATGTCTCCACCTGTCATGCGACTTGTTTTCCACCATAATATAATTAGTTGGAGAAAATGAAAAGGCTTGTTCGGCGGCTTGTTCCAGGGGTTGATTCCCTAGGTGTCCTTTGAAACTCTTGAGGTGTGTTTGGATGGGCATTGAAAGATTTTAGAAAACATGATAGTTTACTGTCCGATTTATCGGATATTCGCAAAGTTTTTATCTTGAGGTCAAGGATTTAAGGAAAATGACTACAGAACTGTCGAAAATGAGAAATATTGGAATCAGTGCGCATATCGATTCCGGAAAGACCACCCTTAGCGAAAGAATCCTCTTCTATTGCAACAGGATTCATGCAATCCACGAAGTCCACGGAAAGGACGGAGTCGGAGCCACCATGGACAGCATGGAGCTTGAAAGGGAGAGGGGCATAACCATAGCCAGTGCTGCAACGAGCGTAAACTGGAAGGGCTATGAGATAAACGTCATAGACACTCCGGGCCACGTGGACTTCACGATTGAGGTCGAAAGATCCCTCAGGGTTCTGGATGGCGCAATACTCGTACTGTGCTCCGTTGGCGGTGTCCAGAGCCAGAGCATAACGGTCGACAAGCAGATGGACCGCTACCATGTTCCTCGCATTGCGTTCGTGAACAAATGCGACCGTGTTGGTGCAAACCCTCTCAACGTCGTGAGGCAGATGCGTGAAAAGCTCAACCTCAACGCAGTCCTCATGGAGCTTCCTATAGGCCTTGAGGACAACTTCGAGGGTGTCGTCGATCTTGTCAGAATGAAGGCCATCTACTTCGACGGTCCAAACGGCACCGTCCTCAGAGAGGAGGAGGTTCCAAAGTCCATGATGGACGAGGCCTTGGAGCGCAGGGAGATGCTCATAGAGGCTGCAAGCGATTTCGACGACGAGCTCATGAACATGGTCCTCGAAGGCGAAGAGCCTTCTGTTGAGATGATAGAAGCAGCAGTGAGGAAGGGGACCCTTTCCCTTCAGATGTGCCCTGTCTTCGTTGGTTCCGCACACAAGAACAAGGGAATCCAGCCTCTGCTCGATGCTGTTACCAAGTACCTCCCTGAGCCAAGGGATGTCGTGAACAAGGCTCTTGACCTCGATGACAACGAGAAGGAAGTCGTTCTTGAGGCCGATGAAACCAAGCCTCCTGTAGTGCTTGCATTCAAGCTTGAGGACGGACAGTACGGTCAGCTTACATACATAAGGGTCTACGAGGGCAAGATCCGCAAGGGCGATGAGCTTGTCAATACAAGGACCAAGAAGAAGTTCCGCATTGGAAGGCTCATCAAGATGCACGCATCTGAGATGGAGGACATCAACGAGGTCAAGTGCGGCGACATTGCAGCCCTCTTTGGAATCGACTGTGCAAGCGGCGATACGTTCTGCGGCGGCAAGGTCAACTATGCAATGACGTCCATGTACGTTCCAAACCCTGTCATAAGCCTTGCAATCTTCCCAAAGGACAAGAAGAGTCAGGACAACATGAGCAAGGCCATCAACCGCTTCATGAAGGAAGACCCAACGTTCCAGTGCTATGTCGATCCTGAAAGCAACCAGACCATCATAAAGGGCATGGGAGAGCTTCACTTGGACGTCTACGTTGAAAGAATGAGGCGTGAGTACAAGTGCGAGGTTGAGGTCGGCAAGCCAGAGGTCGCATACCGTGAGGCCATCACTCAGCGTGCAGACTTCAACTACACCCACAAGAAGCAGACTGGTGGAAGCGGACAGTTCGCCCGTGTCGCCGGATACATAGAGCCGATCATCACTCCTCCAAACTCGGACGAAGAGCCAAAGGAGTTCGAGTTCGTCAACGAAATCAAGGGTGGCGTGATTCCTACCGAGTACATCCCTTCCTGCGAAAAGGGCTTCCAGTCCGCAATGAAGAAGGGTCCGCAGCTTGGCTTCCCGATTGTTGGCGTGCGCTGCTGCATAAACGATGGTGCATGGCACCCTGTCGATTCGTCCGATATGGCGTTCCAGACCGCTGCGATAGCCGCTTTCAAGGAGGCTTTCCTCAAGGCCAAGCCTGCAATCCTTGAGCCTATCATGAAGGTCGAGGTCGAAGGTCCTTCCGAGTTCCAGGGCTCCATCTTTGGTTCCATAAACCAGAGAAGAGGCATGATCGTGAGCTCTTCCGAAGACAACCATACCTGTACGGTAGACGCCGAGGTCCCACTTGCGGAGATGTTCGGCTACTCGACGGCCCTTAGGTCCATCACCCAGGGCAAGGCCGAGTTTACAATGGAGGTCTGCCGCTACGCCAAGGTTCCTACGAACATTGCGGACGAGCTCAAGAAGAAGGCTGCCGAGAAGACGAAGAAGTGATGTTCTTCTGGATGTCCGCCTAGGTTTTCATGGTGCAGGTTCGATTTGCGTTGGCGTTTTGACCTGCACCGTGTTAGAATTTATCCGTTCCACTCTTCGTACTGGAGAAGGCGATGGATACAACGCAGAAATGAGAGGATAGCAATGGAAGTTGAAGAACTGATTAAAAACAGCCCCATAAGAGTTTTCGAAGAGTCCATCAACGGTGGGCTTGGTCGCGGCAACCTTGGTGTCATAGCATCTCGCCATGGTGTTGGAAAGACCGCCTGCATGGTTCACCTTGCAATAGACAAGCTTCTTAGGAATGAAAACGTAATCCACGTTTCCTTTGGTGCAAACGTAGAGCACATAATGAGTTGGTACAAGGAGGTCTTCAGGGAGATCTCCGATTTCAAGAGCCTTGACGATGCCTTCGATGTCTACCAGACGATTAGAACCAACCGTGTCATGATGAACTTCTCACAGGAGAACGTTGGTGTCGACAAGATCCTCGCCAGCCTGAAGACCCTCATAGAACAGGGCTCCTTCAAGGCCGATGCTGTCTTCTTTGACGGCTACAAGTACACCCTTGCTTCTTCAGATGACGTGAAGAAGATAAAGAAGTTCGCACAGGACATGAACATTGAAGTATGGTTCTGCGTCTCGCCATCAGGCAAGGACAACGACTGCAACCAGTACGGCATACCTGAGAGCCTCAACGCCTATCTCGATGACATTGACGTACTTGTCGGTCTCCACTACAACGAAGAGCGCAGCCGCGTCATCATGACGGTTGTCCAGGACCATCACAAGAAGGTTCCACATCCAACCGGCGTGGCTCTGGATCCTAAAACAATGCTTATTTGTGAGTAACAAACGCATATTTGATATGTGCCGCACCTTCGGGTGCGGTTTTTTTGAAGGTTTGTTGGGGCTTTTAAGGCGCTTGTGGCGGTTGTGGCTAACGTGACTGTTGTGGCGGTTGAGACGCTTGTGGCTCATGTGGACGGTTGAATTGCAACGAAGGTAGAGCGCTTTAGAGCGCACCTGAGCGTACCTGACTGCTCCTGAGTGTCCCGCATTCTCAGTATCTAGACCGTTTCAGACTGGCTGGATTGACCAGAGCGGTTAGATAGGCTAGTTCGTCCAGAGTGACTGGAATGGACAGAGAGGCAAAAGTCCATGAACCTCCCAAAACAAACAAAAAGGATTGCCAACGAACCAGCAAGATGTTTCGTCAGCAATCCGTTTTCAAGGATATCGGTCTAAAAGGCTACGATATCGGCCTGGGAACAGATATCTCAGTTACGGCCGTATAGCATGATGTATTCGCGTAGCCTGTCCAGCTTCCAGCCTTCAAGTTGGTTGGGGTCCATGCGCCATGACCAGTTGGAGGTTCCCACGGTGGAGGGCACGTTCATGCGGGCGCTGTTGTCAAGGCCCATGATGTCCTGCATTGGGAAGATGGCGTATTTGGCGGAGCTGGCAAGTAGGGTGCGGATCATCTGCCATACTACTTCGTCATCGGGGCACTGGAGGTATCGGCGTATGATGTCCTTGTATTCGTCGCTTTGCCTGTTGTACCAGCCGCGGGCCGTTTCGTTGTCGTGTGTGCCGGTGTAGGCCACGCAGTTCTGCTCGTAGTTGTGTGGCAGGTATTCGTTCGAGGCATCGAAGCGTCCGTTCTGGATGTCCCAGCCGAACTGGTAGATCTTCATGCCTGGGAACTCCGTAGAGGCTCTGAGCTGTTGGACCTCTGGGGTCATGAAACCAAGGTCCTCTGCGATGATGTCCATGCCTTTGAAGTGTCCAAGCAGCTTCATTCCGGGACCTGGCATCCATTTGCCGTTCATGGCGGTCTCTTCGCCTGCAGGTGTCTCCCAGTAGGACTCGAATCCGCGGAAGTGGTCTATTCTTAGGATGTCCACGAGCTTGAACATCATCTCGACACGGCGTCTCCACCATGCGAAGTCGTCCTTTTCGTGTTCCTTCCAGTTGTAGACAGGGTTGCCCCATAGCTGTCCCGTTGGGCAGAAATCATCGGGCGGGCATCCGGCAAGTGCCGTCTGGTTTCCCTTGGAGTCTATCTTGAAGAGCTTTCTGTTGGTCCAAACATCGACGCTGTCTCCCGCTGCGAAGATTGGAATGTCTCCGATGATCTTTATTCCAAGGTCGTTTGCGAATTTGTGCAGCGAGTTCCACTGGCAGTGGAAGAAGTACTGGAGCGCCTTGTAGATTGCAATTTCGTCGGCCAAGTCCTTCGTCCATTTGGCTATGGCGCCTTTTCTGCGGTCCTTTATGTCCTGCGGCCACATGAACCAACGTGAGTCGTTGAAATGGTTGACAAGTCCTTGGTAGAGGGCGTAGTCGTCAAGCCACCATGCGTTCTCGTTGCAGAAGGCCTGGAACTCTACGTCTTGGGCATGGCCTTTCGCGAACGCGCCGGCTATCTTCTTGAGAGCGACCATCTTGGTTGCGTAGACCTGGTTGTAGTCCACACGGGCGCTGCAATCCATTCCCACACCCTCAAGGTCCTTGAGAGCCTCGCTCAAAACAAGACCGATGTCATTGTCGTCGCATATGTTGCCCAATGACCTTATGTCTATGAGCAATTCGTTGCCTGCAAAGCACGAACGCGAAGCATAGGGGGAGTCTCCATAGCCTGTAGGGCCAAGTGGCAGTATCTGCCAGAGACGAACGTTGGCCTGTGCCATAAGTTTAAGAATCCTTCTGGACTCTATTCCCAGATCCCCAATCCCGTAAGGAGATGGAAATGATGTAGGGTGCATGAGAACACCGCACGCTCTTTCACTCGTTTTCATGTCTTGAACTATAGCGTATATGTGCTTCTTTTCATAGAGAGGGCATAGGGAGAAGTTTTGAAAGTTTCTCCAAGGTGCGCTTGTTTAGGGCCTTGAACTGGGGTATAATGTAGGTATGAGTTCAGATTCCAAAACCAAGTTCCAGATAGGCGAGCATGTAGTGTACCCTTTGCAGGGGGTAGGCGTTGTCAAGGACATAAAGGAACGCACAGTCCGCAATGTGCCTGTTCTGTATTACGTGATCTACATTGACATCTCCGACATGACGGTCAGCATCCCCGTTGACAAGGTGGAAGCCTCGGGCGTAAGGCCAATTGTGTCGAAGGAGACGGCTCTCAAGGCTCTGGAGGCGATATCGGCCAAATATGAGCCTGTCGCGGTGGACTGGAAGGTAAGGTATCAGATGAACGTGGATCTCATAAAGGAAGGTTCCATCTTCTCCATTGCAAAGGTCGTTCAGGGGCTGTATCACAGGAGCAAGGTCAAAGAGCTTCCAGTTCAGGAACGCAAGCTCTACGACAACGCCATACGCCTTCTCATAGATGAATGCTCGTATGCTCTGAACAAGGATCAGAAGGAAATAGAGAAGACCATATTCAGCTGCTTGGAGAAGTGATTCCCATGAAGGACTTGGGTTCTTCGGCTCTGGATGTTTCCAGACTGGACGTTTCCGGGCCAGTTGTTTCCGGGTGTGCGGTTGGACATTCTGTCCGGCATGTAGTCCGGTATGCAGCAGTAGTGACGGCTGCTGGTTCCTCGTCACGTTTCAATGCGGATTCTCATGGCTCTGCTGGTGTTAAGAAGGAGTTTCTGTCTTTGGATGGAATTCCTGTCCTTGCCCATGCAGTCAAACCTTTTCTTGAGGTTCCAGGTCTTGCTGTGATTGTCGTGACGTATAGGGCCGGATGCCTGGAAGAGACCCGTGATAGCCTGAAATGCCTTGATGTGTATGGAAAAGTGCTTGTCTTCTTTGTGGAAGGCGGTGAAACAAGGCAGTCTTCCGTCTTCAATGCGTTGTCTTTTTTGAAAGGGCTGTGGGATGACGGCATTGGATTCGATTTGGTCTCAATTCACGATGGAGCCAGACCGTTCGTTTCAAAGGATGTCATTGAAGCCTGTCTTGATGCTGCCTCTGTTTGCGGGGGTGCCGCCCCTTGTGTGCCGGTAAGCGATACATTGGTCAGGGTCTCTGACGGTTTCTTTTCCGAGCGGCTGGACCGCACCGGTGTGTGCGGGGTGCAGACTCCACAGACCTTTAGGTTCCCAGAGATATACGAGGCGCATGTGAAGGCTAGGGATCTTGTAGATGGCGTTGGTTCTGTCTTCACGGACGACACCCAGATCTTCATGGAATTTGGAGGTCGTGTTGCCGCCGTGGATGGAAGTCCAAAGAATACGAAAATAACATACAGGAACGATTTGGAAGGTGGTGTATGACAAGCATGGCTGCTGGCATGAGGGTTGGAACTGGTTGGGATCTCCATAGGCTCGAAGAGGGCAGAAACCTTGTCGTTGGAGGTGTTTTGATTCCTTCTTCGAAGGGCAGTGTCGCGCATTCGGATGGCGATGCTCTCATCCATGCCATCATAGATGCAATGCTTGGCGCCGCCGGCATGGACGACATTGGAACCCTCTTTCCTGATACCGACCCGTCATATTGCGGTGCTGATTCTGCTGAGCTTCTTTCTCAGGTCGTTGATGAGGTTGTTTCTCGTGGTTTCCATATATGCAACTTGGATACCACCGTTGTCCTTCAGTCTCCAAAGCTTGGACCCTACAAGGCTGCAATCAGGGAACGACTTGCTTCTCTTCTTGGAGTTGAGCCATCCTGCGTTGGAGTGAAGGCAAAGACTGCGGAGGGGATCTTGGGAGAGCTTGGTACAAGTTCCGCCATCATGGCCCAAGCGGTTGTCCTTCTTGGTCTTTGAACCATCTTCTACGTTGCTTCACTCAGGCTGTGCATCACAGCACTATCATCACTCACATCACGGACAACTCGTACGGAAACGGACTGTTTGTGAAATTGCATCTGGAAATTGTCGGCGATTTGTAGTGATGGTGAGCGTGGTTCAAATGGTGAGTGTGGTGGTGATGGTGAAACTGTTAGAATTTGTAGCGCTTGTGCTACACATACGGGGCAATTGTTGTTTGCTTTATGGCTGCGAATAGCGCCATTGATTTTCTTCTAGAGAACGTAAGATTTTGCCTCTAAATTGAAATTCAGGGGGCAGACTCTGCACCACTGAATCAATAGTTTTGAAATGAATGGCTAGAAAGCTCGCACTGGACGCACAAAACAACTTCCGCGACCGTAGTAGTTCCTGCTTCCAGAAAGGCCACCTGCCCACGATTGATTTCCATCGTATTCAGAGCTAGACCAGTAGAGATGGCCGGTGGCGAATGAACCCTTTTTGGTTATTTGATACATATCAGCTATTTTTTGTAGTTCGCTTATGCTTGGTAGGAACCAATCATTATATCCGTTGTATTTCAGGTCTGCGCAGAGTTTAGCTGCATAGCGGCTTGTCTTTGTTATGCCAGATGAAACTGCATAAGTTGTAGTACCCATGGCTGAAACAAGAAGTTTTGTATTATTTGCACCTGCCCCAATATCGGTTTTCGTGCAGTTCTCTGCATTGTATGTTGTCGAGCCGTTTACATAAAGGTTCGTACCATTTGAAGTTTCCCTGTTGTATCCAAAGACGTATTCCGTAGGAGCATCTTTATACCCCGGAAGTGAGCTGTCAACGGTCGGTTTGTCATCGACTACTCTCAGGTCGTTGGGAGCTGCTTCAAGGAATCTCCATCCATCAGAATATTCGCCTTTGTCGTAGAATACGATTCCTCCTGCAGGGCCAATGTCTCCTGGTTTAGGGTCTGAAAGTGTTTTTGCATAGCCACATGTGGAACATTCGTATCTAAACTTGTATGTCCCATTACCTTGGGAAATTGCTGTTCCATAGGTAGGGAAAGTATGTGCATTTTCGTCTTCCTTCAGACCATTGTGTTTGCAAGTTGCACTGTGCCAATGCTTTGTGGAGTCCATGCTCCAACTCGTGGAATATATGTGCCCCGTAGCAGGTATGGACTCTTTGCGGGTTCTGCTGCATGTGGTACACGTGAATACCTTGATACCTTCTCCTGTACATGTTGCTGCGGTTGAGATGGTTCCGTTGTTCCATGTGTGCTTTGATTCCTTCGACTTCAGTGTTGGATGCCCGCATGTTGCATCATGCCAATGATATGTATCGTCACTTGTCCATTCCTCGCTGAATGTGTGTGCTTCTGTCATTGCAGGAATCGTCTCTGTTTTGGTTTTACTGCACACCGTACATTTATATGTTCTGATGCCTACTTGGTTGTGAGTTGCTTCAGTTGTGACGGTCCCTTTGTCCCATAAGTGCCAAGATTGCTCAGACTTCAGTGTTGGATGTCCACATGTTGCTGCATGCCAGTGATATGTACCGTCGCTTGACCAGTCTTTGCTGAACGTGTGCGCATCTGTCAACGCTGGTATTGCCTCTGTTTTTGTGGCATCGCAGACTGTGCAGGTGAGGGTTTTTGCTCCGGGTTGGAGATGAGTAGGCGGCTCGACAATCTGACCTGAATTCCATGTGTGGGCGGCGATTCCGGAAACTACGGTATGTCCGCAACCAGACCCATGCCAGTGGTTGTCTTTATCGAAAGACCAACCTTCTTCGAACGTATGTGCATTGGTCATTGCAGAAATCGTTTCAGTTTTCGTTTTGTTGCATATCATACACTTGTATGTTCTTATGCCAGTTTTGAAGTGAGTTGCTTCAGATGTGACGGTTCCGTTGTCCCATCTATGCCAAGATTGCTCGGACTTAAGCGTTGTATGTCCACACGTTGCTGCGTGCCAATGGTATGTGTTGTCACTTGACCAGTTTTCGCTGAATGTATGCGCCTCTGTCTGTGCAGGAATGGTTTCAGTCTTTGTCTTGTTGCATATCGTGCACTTATATGTTTTGATACCTGCAGTTGTGTGGGTTTCAGCGGTTGTGACTATTCCATCATCCCATGTATGCTCTGACTTTTCCGATTCAAGTGTCGTATGTTCGCAGGTAGCAGCGTGCCAGTGATTGTTGTCATCAAATGACCAGTCTTCACTGAAAGTGTGAGCATCGGTCAATGCTGGTATCATCTCTGTTTTTGTAGCGTTGCAGATTTCACAGGTGAAGGTTTTCGTTCCAGACTGGATGTGCGTAGGTTGTTCGACAACCTGTCCAGAATCCCAGCTGTGGGCAGATGTTCCGGAGACAAAGTCATGTCCGCAATTGGCTTCATGCCAGTGATTTGTTTCGTCATAGGTCCAGTATGTGTTGAACGAATGTTCGTGTGGTTCCAGATTGCATCCCGTAAGGGCGATTAGCATCATGTCTACGATAAGCAGAAAGCAAAGGAATGTTTTTCTCATTTTGGTTTTCCTCCCCTTTGGTTTTGTTTATAACAGCGTAGCATCGTTCCAAAATATAAGCAATAGTTTATAATGCAGTTGCTTATATTTCCTTATGCTGTAGCTGTGTTGTGTGAAGCAGTAGGGAAGACGATAAAGACTCTCAGAAAACAGAAGGGTATTTCGCAGGAGAAGCTTGCGGAGGAGATAGATTCCCATCAGGTTTATATCTCGGAGATTGAGAGAGGCCTCAAACTTCCATCTTTGGTCGTCCTTGATGAAATGGCCAAATGCTTTGGAATTACACTTACGGAACTCATTTCAATTGTAGAGCAGAACAATAAGAAACAGGAACAATCCAGTTCAATGACCAAGTAGAATTCAGTACTGCGTTCAAAACCACCATTAAATGTAGCTGATAGTCCTTGGAGTGTGATGTTGCCTATTCTTATGGATATGATACTCTTCGTGAACTTTGTCTCTTTTGGGGAACAGAGGGCCTTCTTCTCACGGAAGATGTAGGTCAAAGCATAACTTTGGGCGATTGTAAGATTCCCACGAAGAAATGCCGTCAACATATATGCCAGATTTTGTAAAAATTCTTGGAGATTCCCTCCTTCCTCCCCAACTTGATGTCAAGTTTTTTGATATCAAGATTCTGAAAAGATAAAAGCAGAAATCATTTCCTTTGAATTTCTCCGCATTATTTTTACATACCGATTGAATGACGTTGTGCTACATCCATAGATTTCGGAAAGCCCAAAGCTAAGCTGGGTTTCTATTCCACGAACTCCGTAAATTTGAAGCTTTATTTTAACACCAATACAGGATTTGACTTGATGGCCAGTTTGGCATATCAATGAAGAGAACAGTTTGAAGTCACAATTTGTAACCTCAAAACAAGGAGAGCTGCTAAATGAGTGAAAGAATTACGGAGAATTCAAATACAATGGTTTCTGCAACAGTGAACAATGTTGACATACGCAATCTTGTTTATGTAATTCGAGGGCAACAAGTTATGCTGGATAGTGATTTGGCATCATTGTACCAAGTGGAAACCAAAGTTTTTAATCAGGCCGTTTCTCGTAATATTGAACGATTTCCAGCAAATTTTCGCTTCCAATTAACAAAAGAGGAATTTGATCGTTTGAGGTCACAAATTGTGACCTCAAACAGTAGAGGCGGACGCAGACATCTTCCATATGCTTTCACAGAACAAGGAATAGCAATGCTTTCTGGGGTATTGCACAGTGGTATTGCTGTTCAGATGTCTATTTCCATTATGAACACATTTGTAGAAATGCGACGATTTGTTTCAAATAATGCACTACTTTTTGAAAGGGTTAGCAGTATTGAGCTAAAACAGCTGGAATACCAGAAAAGTACAGAGGACAAATTTGTTAAGGTTTTTCAATATATTGACGATCATTCTGAATCGGAACAGAAAATCTTCTTTGATGGGCAAATTTATGATGCTTTTAGCTTTTTGATTTCTTTAATACAGAAAGCAAAAAAAGAAATAATTCTCATTGACGGATATGTGGATATTTCTACACTAGACTTGTTGGCAAAAAAAGGCTCAGGTGTAAATGTAAAATGTTATACATATGCTAGTACTCGACTGTCAAATAGGGATATTTCACAATTTAACGCGCAATATGCATCATTGACCGTTAAAACAACTCAGATGTTTCATGACAGATTTTTAATTATCGATGGAATGACAGCATATCATATCGGAGCATCTCTGAAAGATGCGGGAAAGAAATGCTTTGGAATCTCTCTTTTGACAGACCCGGACATCGTCAATGAGCTCATAAAAAAATTGCAAACAGTGAAGTAATTGAATTAGTTCTTCAAGAATTTCCGTAGAATTGACCTCTGACAGCGGGAATTGACACGTATCTTATCAATGTGAAGAAATTGTCCTTTTTGCGGTAGTCTTTTGAGTCTATGCTTTTAAGTCATTGAAGAGTGCTGTTGATGGATATGACACTTTCCGTGGGTTTTATTCCTTTTCGAGAGGCAGCGGCCTTCATTGCTCGGAAGGTGCGGATTAGGACTTTGCACTGCATTGTCTCAAGGTTTCCTTTGCGAATTGTCACGAACATATATACTCCAGACTCGTTGAAAGCCCATGGGAGATAACGAGAACCTCTGGATTGTCCTTTGAATAGGTTGTCGTTTCGTGAGGTCAAATTTTTTGACCTCGATAGGCTTTCTATTTCTTCTCGTGTCAGCGTCCTATATCGATGGTGGGTGGGGTGTGTTGAAACTGTGAGACTATGCATTTCACCTCGGACTTGGGACGAAACTGTCCAAACTTCTATGTTTGATATATTGCGGTTTTGGGAAAATATCACGAGGTTCTGTTTCGGCTTCGAAATGTCGTTGTAGTGATTTCAATTGCCTTAAGGCTTGCTTTCTCTGATATACTGTCCTCAGAGGAGGCTGTCCATGCCAAATAACGAACGTTTTGATTTTCTTATTTACAACAGCGCAGAGGAGGAAGTCTCCGTAAACGCCGTCGTCCACGATGAGACCATTTGGTTGCCGCAGAAGGCAATGGCGGAGCTGTTTGATGTCGAAGTTCCTGCAATCTCAAAGCATCTGAAGAATGTATATGAAGATGGGGAGTTGGATAAAGAATCAACTATTTCCAAGATGGAAATAGTTCAACAGGAAGGAAATCGATTTGTCAAAAGACTGACTGATTTCTACAACCTCGACGCAATCATCTCCGTAGGCTACAGGGTCAATTCCAAAAGGGCTACGAATTTCCGTATTTGGGCTACCAAGGTACTTAAAGAGTACATGACAAAAGGGTTCGCACTTGATGACGAGAGGTTGAAGCAGGGTAGGGACGTTTTTGGAAAGGACTATTTCAGAGAGCTTCTTGAACGGATCAGATCCATACGTGCAAGCGAGAGGCGAATCTGGCAGCAGATTACAGATATCTTTGCAGAGTGCAGCATAGACTATGACAAAGACTCCCAGATAACAAAGGATTTCTATGCAATGGTCCAGAACAAGTTTCACTATGCCATTACAGGAAAGACAGCTGCGGAGATTGTCTACCATGGTGCAGACCATGAAAAAGAGAACATGGGCCTTGCGACTTGGAAGAACGCTCCAAATGGAAGAGTCTTGAAGTCTGATGTCTCAGTTGCAAAGAACTATCTCGATGAAAAGCAGATCCGCAGACTGGAAAGAAGCGTCTCTTCCTATTTCGACTACGTTGAGGATTTGGTCGAAGAAGAGAACACCTTCACGATGAAGGAGTTCTCCGAAAGCATAGATGCGTTCCTTTCGTTCAGGAGATACCGGATACTGAAAGACAAAGGCTCCATCTCCGCTGCCCAAGCAAGGAAGAAGGCTGAACTGGAGTATGATGTATTCAACAGAACCCAGAAGATAGACTCTGATTTCGACAAGGAGGTCAGGCGTTTGATGGAAGGGTTCGAAGCTTCGGACGTTAAAACCTAAATCTCGGATACAAGATTCAAAATCCAATTCTCTTTTATTCTCAATATATGTGATTCCTATCGGTGTGATTCTTAAGAAGAGTTTTCTTGACAATGTGCTGGGGGGGGGTAGAATCAAAATGCAAATTGAATTCTTTGGGATTTGGAGGTTTTTGAAAGATGAAAATAATCGATGTTTATGGTGTAGGTAACTGCGGAAAAAGCAGTACCTTGCTCATATTCAAAAGCTTGCCGGGGTTCTCGACAGTGAAGGAGTACCACTCTGTTGGTTGCATCTGTGATGTTGTTGGCCTGTATAAATACTCTGATGGATTGAGGGAATATGTCTTTGTTGTTTCCACTTGCGGGGATTCCATTGAAGGGCAGAATGCGGCGTTCGACCTCTACGAAGAGGTTAAAGGCGAATACAAGGTTGATGCGATAATCGTGGCAGGACGTACCAAGGGGGCTACTGGAGGAAATTTGCATGAGCATTCCAAGAAGCTTGGTTCTCCGTTGTATTTCTACAGCAAAGGATACATCCACTATGACTCTTCGGAACTGAAACTTTCAAAATCCCAAATGGATGCTCTTTATAAAAGCATGAATGAAAGGGAAGCCCTGAATATCCTTGAGTTGGCAATTTATTGAGGAGGTTTGTTTTGCAGAGATTGTTTAGGATTTTATGCGTTCTTGTTGCTTGTACTCTTGTTGGTTGTGGAAATGCAGAACCTAAAGTAGAGGTTCCCCTTACAGGATCAGATATTTTTTTTGATTATTCCTATCTTCCAGATTCAGACTCATACGCAGTGGTTAAACTCTATACAAAAAACGTTCTTTCTATAGAGATTCCTTCTACTTTTAATGGCAAGCCCGTTTCAGCTATAGAAGACCGTGTTTTCGAAAGAAGTTCTGTTGCTAGTGTGACGATACCTTCCAGTGTGAAGAGTATAGGAGAATACGCATTTTGTTCGTGCTATAATTTGGCAAGGGTTGTTATACCTGAAGGGGTTGAAAGCATAGGAGTTATGGCGTTTGAAAGCTGTGCTGGGTTAACTGAGATAATTATACCTGGTAGTGTCAAGAGCATAGCCGATAGTGCCTTTTCCAATTGTCGTGGACTGAAAAGCGTTACAATAAACGAAGGTGTCGAAAAAATTGGGATGATGGCTTTTAGTGGTTGTGAGGAATTGACAACTATTGCAATCCCCTCCAGTGTGTCTTTCATTGGATATGGAGCTTTTAGCGGCTGTAGCAACTTGGTTTGGGTTGACATATCCGACGGCGTCAAGAGCATTGATGTTGGAGCTTTCGCTTCTTGTAGTAGACTCTCCAAAGTAACGATACCTTCTAGCGTTCAAAGTATAGGTATAATGGCATTCTCTGAGTGTGGTAAGCTTGAATCCATCACAGTAGACACTGGAAACCATGTGTATTACAGCGAGGATAATTGTATTGTCAAAAAGGATTCCAAGGAACTTGTTGCTGGTTGTAATTCTAGCAAGATACCTGAAGATGTCAGGAGTATAAGAGATGGAGCCTTTTATTACTGTAGCGGTCTGACAAATTTGGAAATACCTGATAGCGTCAGTAGTATAGGGAGTTCTGCATTTTACAATTGCAGCGGCTTGGTAAGTATAACGATACCAGATAGTATCACAAGTATAGGTGATGCCGTTTTTTATGGTTGTTCCTCTCTGGAATCCGTAACAATTCCAACAAGCGTTATTCGAATAGGGGAAGAATCATTTAGAGGATGTCACGGTCTGACTTCTGTAGTTGTACCTGGTAATGTAAGGACAATAGGAGAAAATGCATTTTCTTCATGTTTTTCCTTGAATAACGTGGTTGTATCTGAAGGCGTTGTGAGCATAGAGAATGGAGCCTTTTCCTCTTGCTGTAATTTACAAGGCATAACAATTCCGAAGAGTATTGCTCACATTGGGAAGGATGTCTTTTACGGATGTGACATATTGAAAGATGTTTACTTCGGTGGATCTTCATCGGAGTGGGAAGCTCTTGGATGGGGTGGTATTAACCGAGAAGATTGTATTATTCACTGTTCGGATGGCGATATTGCATTTCGTTACTAAACTGGTTGATGCCCCTAATTTGCACTTCAACTAGGTCATGTCTCAAATGGTTATCACAAGCTTCAGATCCTTGAAGGGGTGGATGTCCAATGGATTGGTCTGCCATCCCTCAACGAGGTCGTTGCGGACGAAGTTGGTGGCGAAGGCCGTTGACATTGGGATGACCGCTCCGGAGTCCAACAGCATCTGCTCGGCTTGCAGAAGGAGGGAAGAGCGCGTGACGGTATCGGCATTCTGCGCCAAGGCAAGAAGAGCGTCATACTCTTCGTTGGAATAGTTTGCAAGATTGAACGAACCAGAGGATTCGAATAGGCCAAGGAACGCCATTGGGTCGAAGTAGTCTCCAATCCACGTTATGGTGCAGAAGTCAAATGGGTTCTCCTTTGGGTTGGAAGCGTACACCGTAAGTGGGACCGTGTTTAGCGTGACCGTGACACCAAGGGTCTTCGACCAAATCTCGGCTATAAGCTCTGCAACTGCAGCGTTCTGGGCTCCTCTTGTGACACACATGTTTATCATTGGAAGTCCGTCGCCGTATGGGTAGCCTGCCTTTGCAAGAAGATCCAATGTTCCATTCTCAACTGGGGCCGTGGCTGTGCTTTCAGGAACAAGGGAATCGGACTCCATGAGCGTTCCCTGTATGTAACGAACAATGTCCCAAGGAATGAGCGATATCAAGGCTTTTCTCACATACTCGTTGGAATAGGCCCCTGTTTCTGCGCTGAAATAGAAGAACGTCGTGGCATACAATTTGGACAGAACCATATAGTCGCTTGCATTGTCCACAGCGGCCATGGACCACTGGATCTCCCCCTCTTTGAATGCAGCGGAGAAATCGAAGTCGGGTCCAAGCAGAATCTCCACCTTGTCGTTGTTGACCGTCCCCCAGTACTTTGGATTTCTGACGAGCAAGATACGAGAGTCCGTCTGCTCTTTCAATACATATGCTCCGCTGTAGCTTGAGGTGTCCTTTATGGCTGCAAGGCATGGCTGACACAGAAGGCTTGGAAGATATGCAACGGGATGTGTCAGGTGCACCACCAGTGTCTTGGCGTCCGGCGCCTCCAGGAAAAGAGACCCATCGTCCAGCCGCTCTACGAAATCCAGGTTGCTTGCAAGCGGTCCTTGCACGAGGTAGTTCCAGGATTCTACGAAAGTTTCCGCAGTTATTGCAGTACCATCTGAGAACGATGCATCCCTAAGAAAGAAAGTCCACAAAAGACCATCATCCGACACTTCGTGGTAAACTGCCAAAGCATACGAAGCCTCGCTTGTCTTCCCATCGTAGGAGAAGAGTCCATCGTAGAGGTTCTGCATTATGATTACGCTGTTGCTGTCAGACGCCGTGTATGGGTTGAGAACCACGGCATCCTCTCCCGTATCCATGCCAATCCTGACCGTCTCGGCCTTTGCCTGTGCAAACAAGGCAGGGCAAAGCAAAGAGAGAACCAAAACCAGCAACAGGAGCGTTTTCTTCATTGGTTACGATTTTAATGCAAAAGAATTGGTGTATCAACTGCCACTGGGATGTGCTATCATCCTAGGCATGAACATGATCCTTTTCGAAGAACGGCCGCAGAACGACGTCATTCCAATGCAGGACGAGCGCGCCAAACACATCCTCAACATCCTCAAGCTCAAAGAGGGCGACACGTTTCGCATGGGGATCGTCAACGAAAGCGAGGGGACGGCGACGATCAAGGACATTGGGCTTGATGGAATAGCCGTGGAATACCACGTGGAATGCAAGCCCAAGCTGTACCCCGTCACGCTTCTGTGTGCGCAGGTGAGGCCAATATGCATGAAGAGGATTCTGCGCGAGGCTGTGAGCCTTGGCGTGGAGCGGATTGTGCTCACGGGGTCCGACACCGGCGAGAAGTCGTACCTGTCCAGCAATCTCTACCGCACGGGCGAATACAAGGAGTACCTGCTTGACGGTGCCATGCAGTCCTGCCATGCCGGCGTTCCTCAGGTCGTGTTCGCCAACACCGTGGACGGGGCCCTCAAAGCCATTGGAAACGCCACATGCAAGACCTCCATCATGGATAAGACCGATGTCTCTGAGTCTGGCCTTTCCAATGACGTTGCCATGATAATGTTGGACAATGTGGTTGGGGCGGTGCCTTTGAGTGGCGTTGACTTGAAGCGCGTGGACGGTGCTGTCCTTGCAATAGGGCCTGAGCGGGGATGGTCGGACAGGGAGCGCGGCCTCTTCGTTGCAAACGGATTCAAGCCAATGCTCCTTGGAAACCGCGTGCTTAGAACTGAGACCGCCTGCAGTGCAGGACTTGCCGTACTGCTTTCAAGAATGGGACTGCTCTAGGCCAAATGGAGGGAATGAGATGGCTATATGCGTAAAGAGTGAGATAGGAAAGCTTAGGAAGGTCCTCATCCATAGACCCGGTGGTGAGCTTGAGCATCTTACGCCGGAGTATCTTACGACACTTCTTTTCGATGACATTCCATACCTCAAAAGGGCTCAGATAGAGCATGACTCGTTTGCGGACACCCTTCGCAGCTGTGGCGTTGAAGTCGTGTATCTATGTGATTTGGTCGCGCAGGCGTTGGATACGGATCCTGCCGTCCGCAGACAGTTCGTAACGGAGTTCCTCTCCAATGCGGACACCCGCATAGTGGGGCATGAAAAGGAGCTTTTCAAGCTTCTTATGGACGAGCCGGACACCCGCACAATGGTGCTTAGGACCATGGAAGGCATCATGGACGACGGCTTTGATTTCAGGAAGACGAACCCTCTTCTGAACCTCACTCGCACAAAGGCCGGGTTCATTCTGGATCCCATACCAAACCTGTATTTCACAAGGGATCCAATGGCATCCGTTGGGTGTGGAGCCAGCCTAAACCATATGTTCTCGGTCACCCGCAACAGGGAGACCATATACATGAAGTACGTGTTCGAGCATCATCCTGATTTCCAGGGCAAGGTCAAGAAGTACTACGACCCTTCAATTCCCTACAGCATAGAGGGTGGGGACATCCACAACCTGAGCGAGGACACTTTGGCCGTAGGCCTAAGCGAAAGGACGACCGCTCAGGCCATAGAGGTATTGGCCCGCAATGTGTTCGCTGACGAAGAGAGCTCGATACGCAACATCCTTGCCATAGACATTCCGAACATGAGGGCTTTCATGCATTTGGATACCGTGCTTACGCAGGCTGACAGGGATGTTTTCATAGTTCATCCTGGAATCCTGCACAACATAAAGGTCTACAGGGTGTTCCCCGGTGCCAAGGGGGCTATAAAGGCCGAGGCCTTGAAAGGTGCCCTTGAGTCCATATTCTGTAGGTATCTTTGTTTGGATAGTGTGCGTTTCATCAAGTGCGGTGGGAACAATACAATCGCCGCCGAGCGAGAGCAATGGAACGATGGCTCGAACGCATTGTGCGTGGAACCTGGAACCGTCATTGTCTACGATAGGAACACGATAACCAACGACATACTGCGCGACAACGGTCTCAAGACGCTTGAGATTGCAAGTTCCGAGCTTTCCCGCGGACGCGGCGGCCCACGTTGCATGAGCATGCCGCTTGTGAGGGATGCTTTGTAGGGCGTTGAGTGGCGCTGTGCGGCGCTGTAGGACGCTATAGGGCGCTGTGCGGCTGACTAGGGCGTATCAAGGCGCATTACGGTGCATCAGGACGCCTTGGCGTTTGCTTTGCGTTTTTCCATCTCTTCAAGTTTCTTGGCTTTGCGTTCAGCCTTGCGTTTTGCATTGTACTGGCGTCTTGTAGGTGTTGGAGGTGGAAGTTCTGGAACCTCTTCAAGTATCTGGGGGTTGTTCAAAAGCTCCTGGAAGTAGATCATGCTCTTTACGAAGTAGAACCCTGATGTGATTCTTTCGTCTACCGTACAACCTATCTTTATGGTCTCCTTGGAGGAGATGACCTTTCCGTCCTCATCGAATTCGCGTTTGCGTTCAAGGCCACCCAAAGTGACGAACAGACTTGTCGTACCCCATTCATAGAGATGATGCTGAGGGCTTCCTCCTATGATTCCAATGGATCCAAGGTTGGACACGAACACGGATGTGTGAAGACCATCGGCCTCCCTTAGTAGGGAAGGTGCCTTGCCCCTGCGGTCAAGTAGACGTGCAAGCCTCACGACCAGGCTTATTATCCAGACCGGGAAGTGCATGAAGAAGCTTATCGTTTCGTCCGTGAAGTTGTCCTCTTCGTTCAGGTTCCTTGATTTGTTTATGTAGTCGTCGATGACCCTTGAATACTCCATGAGGGTCATGTAGGGGTTGAATACAAGCGGATTGCTTGTCTCCGGGGCATCGTCCGTGAAGGATTCCTTGACTACGAAGTTCATGGAAAGCTCGTCCCTCTGCCAGTATCGGTAGGAGGCAATGAAACGGTTGAGTTCCGGTCTCATTGCTATCGTGCGCATCAATGCAGCGCAGAAGACATAGAAGAACTTGAGTCTGAATTCGGGTTTCTTGGCGTTGTAGGCCCTTATGTATTCGACGGTTTTGGTGACATCGAATTCGCATGTGTGGTAGACGAGTGCATCGCAGCGTCTTTTCATGAGAAACGGGAATATCTTGTTGAACGTTGGTATGTCGTATACTTGCTTTGCATCGTTTCGCTTCATAGGGCTATGATGATAAGACAATGGTTGACAAAAATCAAGGTTTTGTCTAATTCTATATGACAAAACGTGTTGTGGTTTCAGTTTATGGCTTGGTCTGCAACTTGGTCTGCAGTCTGCTTTGCAATTTTCCAAGATAATGGGATTTCATGTCGGCCTCGAACGCGGCGTTGTTGGGGTATTCTCTGCCAAGACATGGCATCCAAAGTGATGGATCCTCCATACATAGGTAGAAGAACGCATTGTCCTTCCATTCCTGCGGGAATTGGGAATACACAAAGGAGAACATTTCGCGCTTCGTTCCAAGCGGATACGAGAACTTCCCTGCTGCAGGGGCGAGTTCCATTTGAGTGACCCTCGTGGGTCTTCCGCTTTCCCTAAGTGCCTTTAGGTTCTGCTTTGTGAATGTTAGTGCTCCCATACCAACCATCATGACGTTTCTTGGGTCTATTCTGTTGCAGAGAAGTTCCACCAAGGCTGTATACTCGTCCTCCCAACCTTTGAAATGCACCATTGGATGGATATGGAATCCAACAAGACGGCCTTTCTCGACACTCTTGCGGGCGGCTTCCACGCGGGTTTCCAATGTGGCTGTCAGGTGCTCTTCCTTCTTCGTTATGGTGGATGCATTCACGGACCATGTGGCGACTATGTTCAGTGGCAGGTTCAGAGACAGCCAGTCCGTCCGTGCGCTTTTGGTTTTGAGTTCTATGATGGTGCGTGGATTCTTCTCTGCGAATTTCGCCAACGCAGACAGCGTTCCGTAGTCGTCTCCAAGAAGGAGGGAGTCGGACGACTGGCCTGTTCCTATGTGCCATGCATCGTCTTCGAGCTTGAGGTTTTCCAAATAGGAGCCAAGGTCCGACACAACCTTTATCTCGTTGTGGGAGTAGAAGCTTTGTATCGAGCAGTAGGCGCATGCGAAACCGCACTGCTGCACTGCGTCCAACGTCTTGAGGTTGCAGCAACGGGTGAGTTCGCCATCCTTTGGACAGGGGCAGTTGCCCATGATTCTGTCAGGTGCCTTGAAGTCTGGAACGATGTTTGGCTTTCGTTCATTGAAGTCGTAGTTTGGATTGAATGTGGAATAATCGGTAGGCATGCGCCTCATTTGGGCTATCTTTTCCATTGCTTTGTTGAATGCACTGCGAACTTGGTTCTTCTGCATCATGGCCAGTTCTTCCATGGTTGGCATGATGTCCGTTATATGCTCTTCACCCCAAAGTTCAAGATCCTGGGACTCTTCCTTGAGCATCCTCCTTTGCTGGAAGCTCAGGTATGGAATGCTTGCTATGTATTCGTCTATTTCCCTTTGGGTCATGGTTCGAGCCCTCCAAAATGGCTGCTGGATTCGATGATAGCACACGGGTGCGGTATGTTAAATAGCATCGGTCTGTGATATCATTTGGGTGCTGCAAGTGGTGTGTTCTTGTTGAGTAGGAGATTTCATGGATAGAGAAGCGTTCGAGACAGGTTTGAGCTATATGCTGGACAAGACCCAGTCTGAGGAGGAGGTCAGGCTTCGTAGGGAGAACTTCGAGAAGGCCCGTGCCAAGGCCCATGCGCTGCCGTTGAATCCAGGGTGCTATCTCATGAAGGACGAGAACGGGGTGGTGATCTACGTGGGCAAGGCGAAGAGCCTTAGAAAGCGTGTGAGCCAGTATTTCCTTCCCAACCGCGACCGCAAGACCACGATGCTGGTCGAGAAGATCCGAGACATAGACCACATCATAACGGGCAACGACTATGAGGCGCTGGTTCTGGAGAACAACCTCATAAAGAAATACAACCCTCACTACAATATCATGCTCAAGGACGGCAAGAGCTATCCGATGATAAGGATAACCCATGAGGATTTTCCAAAGGTGTTCAAGACAAGGCGAATAATCAAGGATGGTTCGGACTATTTTGGACCGTTCCCCGATGCCTCCCGCATGGCCGAATACCTTGAGCTGATAGACAGGCTATTCAATCTTCGCAAGTGCTCGACTCCTCTTAGAAAGCGCGAAAAACCATGCCTCTATTACCATATAGGCCGTTGTTCGGCTCCGTGTTGCGGTCTCATATCCAAAGAGGAATATGGTAGGAGCATAGACCGAATACGCCGTTTCCTCTCGGGTGGAGGAGACGACCTTGAGCGTCAGATACGTGACGAGATGATGGCGGCGTCGAAGGCCATGGAGTACGAAGTGGCCGCCAAGAAACGTGATATGCTCGTTGCGCTTCAGAGCGTGAGCAAGGCCCAGATGGTCGAGGACCATTCGGCCGATGCTTCGATGGAAAGCCGTGACTATGCCGCTGTTGAGATGAGGAGCCCCCTTTGCACCGTGTCCATAATGCAGTTCCGTGATGGAAAGCTCATTGGACGTGCTCTGTACCGCGCTCAGACCTTTGGCGATGAATCCGAGACCCTGCTGAACTTCCTTACCCAGTACTACGAAGACGGACGGGAGATCCCCAACGAGATATTCATCTCCCATGAAGTGGACATAGAACTCATCTCCCGCTACTTCCATGAAGTCCTGGGGCATGACGTGCGCTTCCAGGTTCCAAAGGAGGGAAGGGATTTCAGAATCCTGCGCATGGCGGCGGAGAATGCCTCAAGGGATGTTGAAAAGCGCCTCAAGAGCCGAGACAACACAAAGGCTTTGGAAGAGTTGCAGTCCGTAGCTGGACTTGAAGAGCTTCCTGAACTCATAGAGGGGTTCGATATAGCCCAGCTTTCCGGAAAGTACACCGTTGCAAGCCTTATTTCATTCGTGGACGGCAATCCTAATCCGGCTGGATACAGGCGCTTCAACATACGAAGTCTGGAAGGTGCCATAGATGACTTTGGCGCTATGAGGGAGGCTGTGTACCGCCGCTATTCGAGGGTGATCGAGGAGAACCTGAAAAAGCCCAACCTTGTCCTCATTGATGGTGGGCACGGTCAGGTCAACGTGGCACGCGATGTCCTTGATGAGCTGGGCCTGGCCGATGTCCCTGTGCTTGGCCTTGCAAAGGAGTACGAGACCATTGTGTTCGACGATGGCCGTCCTGATTTGCGTTTGGACCACAGCAACGAAGGACTGCGCGTCCTCATTGCGGTTCGAGACGAGTGCCACAGGTTCGCGACCGGCGCCAACCAGGCCATGCGCAGCAAGGAGGCTTCGTTCCATCTCCTGCAGAGCGTCCCTGGCATAGGCCCTAAGACGAGCGACAAGATAATGGATGCCTTCACGACTTTGGACGATGTCGTGCAATGCACTCCTCAGGAGATCTCCCAGCGCGCAGGGGTGTCCTTGAACGTTGCAGAGAACCTTTTGAAAAGGCTTAAAGTCTAGCTTCTTTTACGTTCAAGTGTAACATAGTCAAATTCGTGGCATTTTTTGCTGAACCTATCGTCAAATTCGTGGCATTTTTCTCTAGACCTATCGTCAAATTCGTGGCATTTTTATTGTATGCTTAGACGAAAATTCTATGACGTGCTTTTGAATTGGAAGAAAACGAAGAAAAACGAATGCCTTCTTGTAAATGGCGCAAGACAGGTTGGGAAGACTTTTATAATCGAGTTCTTTGGCAAGGCCAACTACAAGAAGTATGTCTATTTAAATTTGCTCAAGAATCCAGAACAGAGGAACATTTTCGAAGGATCCCTTGAACCCAAAGAAATATACAAGAGGCTTTCCCTGTATGTCCCTTCCGTTGTGTTGGTCCCCAAAGAAACCTTGATTTTCATCGATGAAATCCAAGTCTGTCCAAAGGCTAGGACTGCGTTGAAGTTCCTCGCCATCGATTCCCGATATGATGTCATTGCATCTGGTTCATTGCTTGGAATCCATTACAATCGTAGGGAGAACGACGATGAACAGAACGGAGAAGTTTCGATTCCTGTAGGATACGAGCGGGAGATTTTGATGCATGGTCTGGATTTCGAAGAGTTCCTGTGGGCCAATGAGGTGAGTGAAGAAGCCATAGAGACCCTTAAGGGTTACTTTGACAGAAGGGAGAAGGTGCCGTCGAACGGGAGCGATGGGATAAACGAAAGGTTTCAGAACCTACTTTGCGAGTACATGGTTGTTGGTGGAATGCCAGAGGTCGTGAATACATATCTGAAGACTTCAAACTTCAGAGAGGTGTATGAATCCCAGCAGAAGATTTTCAAGGCTTATGAAGATGACGTAGAACATTATGCAAGAAACGTTGAAAAGCCCAAGATCAAGGCATGCTACAACTCCATTCCAAGACAGCTTGCAAAAGAGTATACGAAATTCCAATACAAAACCGTTGAAAAGAACGGGTCTGCGAAGAAATACGACAATTCCATTGCTTGGCTTGAGGATGCCGGCTTGGTGTGCTTGGTGAAGAACGTCTCTCTTCCAAGAATGCCTCTTAGGGCCTACGAGCAGCCCGAGAACTTCAAGTTGTATACGACCGACATTGGATTGACTACAAGCATGTATGGCTTCGAAACCCAGAAGGCACTTCTCTCGAAGACTTTGATTGGCCCTGCCAAGGGAGGAATATATGAAAACCTTGTTTTCGATATTCTCTACAAAAGGGGGCTCTCTTTGAACTACTTCAAGAGAAACGACAATTCACAGGAGATCGAGTTCGTCTTTGAAAGGGATGGGTCTGTAATTCCAATCGAGGTGAAGTCCAAAAATGGAGAAACCGAATCCTTGAATGAGTTCATCAATACGTACAATCCTCCTTATGCATACAAACTGATTGATGGAAATGTAGGGGTCTCCGGTACCAAAGTCACCGTCCCTCAGTATATGGCAATGTTCATATAGGAGCTTTGAAAGTTCCTCAAAGAAAACGATTTGAAACTTGGCATTAGTGGTATATACTTGCAAATGTTATGGAAAACGTTAGTAAACAAAAGGAAGAGAAGGATTCAAACCCAAAGAAAGAGGAGAGCTTTCTTCCCATAAACATAAAGGCCCTTGCTACAAGGGTAAGTCCAACCTTGGGCAAGATTGTTCCCAAGTTCATGTACAACTGGTTCGAGAAGATACTGCATGTGAAGGAGCTCAATGCATTCTTTGCGGAACATGAGAATGATGATGCCCAAGGGTTTTTGGATGCAGCAGTGGAATTCCTGGACATCCATCCTTCGTATGAGGGGTTGGGGACTGGTGCAGTTGAGGCCCTCAAAGGACAAAAGGTGCTGTTCGCATCCAACCATCCGTATGGTGGACCTGAGGCCATGGTCCTTTTCGACTATCTCCATAGAGAGTTTCCTGACTGCAGGCTCGTGGCTCAGTCCTTCCTCAAGTTCATCAAGCCTCTTGGAAAGAGCTGCGTCTACAACAAGAAAGAGGTGAGGACTCTCTTGAACGCTGTGAACGAGGGTACGTCCCTTCTCATATACCCAGCTGGATACTGCTCAAGGAAACTTAGCTTTGGAGAGGTCTTCGACTATGACTGGAAACCGTCGTTCGTCAAGATAGCAAAGCGCAACAACATGCCCATAGCCGTGTTCTATACCGATGGTCAGTTGAGCAAACGAATGCACCGTTGGACGAGCTTCCGCCGTTTCTTCCATATAAAGACATCCTTTGAGACATTGTTCCTTGTGGATGAGATGTTCAAGCTAAGAGGGCAGACGATGCGCATGGTGGTTGGAAGCATAATAGACCCGGCAAAACTGGACGACTCCATCACCAACGAAGAGTGGGCTGCCAGGATAAGGCAGTACTGCTACGAACTTAGAAAGAATCCAAATCTGGAGTTCGACTACACAAAGAAAGCTACTCTGCCAAGCAGATAGTCCATAGAATAAAAGGGAAAAAGGGGTAAGAAATGAAAAAGGTTCTGTTCGCGGTTTTGGTCGTAGTTTTGGCGTGGGGGGGGGTAGGCGCCGCATTTGCAAGTACGTTCTCGTTTGATCCAATGCCACAGGTCCCTCTCTTTAGGGAACCCGTCGCCGATCCATATTCGTTTTCGTCCAAACTTCATATTGCAATGGCATTGGATGAGGCCAACAGGCCAAACAAGGTCTATTCGATAATCATAGAAAGCGATGGCAATCCTGAAAATGACCGCGGCTTCTATGATTTCCTTCCTTATGATGACACTCCACTCAAGGATGGAAACAACAAGTACATCAATATGAAGACCGCCATGTCTCTGGGGTTGCTCAGGCTCAGGTATAGCGGAGAAGGTTGGGTTCCTTCAATTGATTTGGAACTCAATCTTGCAGGTTATATAAACACAATATTCAACATGTTCGGTAAGAACGATACCTTGGACTTCGACGGTGCATACCTTCTTGGTGCAAGCGTCCGTTTTGCAGACTGCGTAAGCGTCAGGTTTGGAATGCATCATTTCTCCGGCCACTACGGAGACGAGATGTTGGAGAAGTTCTACAAGTACAACAAAGTGGATTCCTCGGATCAGTATCGCGGTGGTTCTTTGTTTGAATACGCAAAGAGTGAGGCTGGAAAGAAGTATTATCTTGTAAGTCCTGTCGAATATGTGCGTGACAATTCGTGGATTGCCGGAATATCAGCCGACCTTCCGTTTGGCATAAGGATATATGGAGAAGCCGAGCTTCCTCAGAATCCTAGCTGGCTGCGCCCGTTCGTGCATTGCCCTGCTGACTATGACAACCCTGTAGATGGTGATAATGGAAGAGAAACCATGATTGATAGGATTGGTGGTGATGCAGTGGATGGAGAGCAAATCCCTCAGAATCAGCTTGATGAGGAGCAGAACCTAAAGAGGACCGCCAATGGCTCCTACAAGGCCTGGAGAATCCACACTGGACTTGAGTGGCGCATCGACGTTGGCTTTGGTTCAGTGTTTGCAGCTGCCGATGTGCAGTTCCATCAGGATGGTCAGACCCTTCACAGAATGGGAGGCTATGACAAGTCCAACCCTTGGGAGGTTGAGCTGACCGTTGGCGGAGGTCTTGAACTTGGAGATTTCCTGAGCGACGGAAGGACTGTTAGGTTGGAAGCCTACTACCACAACGGCAGAGTACCTGCAACGCAGTGGTTCTACCAGCGCTTCTCAAGCGTCACCGTTGGAATTGGAGTGAACTAAGATGAAGAGGCCTGCATGTATCGTTGCAGTTCTGCTTCTGTCCTTATGCCTGTCGTTTGCAGGTGGATTTGAATTCGAGGTCGTTCCTGCTGCAGGTCCTTTGTTCAAGGAGCCTGTGGCAGATCCTTATTCGTTTGTTTCCAGAATACACATCCAAAAGGCTCTTGATCCAAACCAAAGACCAACCAAAATCAAGGCTGCTGTGAGGATTGTGGATGGAAGTTCGACTACAACCGACTATATAATGCTTCCAGTCAGCGACAATATGGTTGCGAATCCCGGCAAATACAGCAACTACTTGGAGATGAGGCTTGGAACTTCAGCTTCTTTGGCTCGTGTTCGCTACGAAGGTGGCGAGAATTTTCCTTCCATTGATGCCGAGCTGACCGTGGGAGGAGCCTTGAACACTCTCTTCATGATATTCAACTCCAGTGCAAGCCTTGGATTCGATGGTACATGGATGGCTGGTGCAAGCGTAAGGGTTGGTGACATCGTAACCTTGAGGGGCGGGATGCATCACTTCTCCGGACACTATGGAGACGAGATCCTCGACGACTTCTATGAAAGGAACAGAGTCGATTTCAACAACGGTCGCAAAATCAATGCCGATTTCGAAGGACGCGAAGAAGGAAAGGACTACTACATCCACAATCTCGTCGAGTACGTCAGAGACAACTATTGGATCATTGGCGCTTCGGTCGACCTTCCCTTTGGCCTTAGATTCTATGGCGAACTCGAATGGCCTTTCAGGGATGTTTGGCTTAGGCCGTTCTCCAGCACCCCTGCTGGGCACAACACCCAAAGCGGAACACCTCTTCTGGAATATGTAGGAGGCTCCAGCGAAGGCTTTACCGATGAACAGGTTCAGGACGAACTCGAACGCAAGACCGGGACGGGTTACAACGCCCTTCGCGCCCATATTGGTTTTGAGTTCTTCTTCGACATAAGTAGGGAAGTGTCCTTGTTCATATCGTCTGACCTTCAATTCCATCAGGATGGGCAGACCAAGCATATGCCAAATGCATACAGTCCTGACAATCCCTGGGAACATGAATTCAGCATTGCGGGAGGAGTCGAACTTGGAGATGTCCTCCCTGGCATGCATGTGAGGATAGAGCTTGGATACCACAATGGTAGGGTTTCTACAACCGACTGGTTCTACCAACGCTGTGAGGTCGCCTATATAGGCCTGTCCATAGGTTGACTTTCATGAAGAAGGCGGTTCTTCCTTTGTTGTTCCTCGTTCTCTTTTTGCTCCCGTTCCAGGTGTTCGCATACCAGAATACGTATCAAAGGACATCGAACGAATACAGACAACTCATTTCATTGTATAGGATAGCAGGTATGACGATGCATGGTGTCGTCACACCTGTATCCTCCAATGACATGCTTTTCCTTTTGAACGAGATCGATTTCGAAAAACTGCCTGTGAATGTTAGACATAAGGCTATGGACCTCAAGGATGTGCTGTCCAATCCAAACAGCATCGTTTCTTCAAGAGGTGTAATGTTGGATGCGGATATCTCTGTCAATCCAGTGTGTGTTTTCAATTCGAACAAGGATGTATGTGTCAGAGAGCTTCCTTTTCCTTTCAAGGACATTGAGCCTCTTCTTCTGATGGAAGGAACTCTTCACTTTGGTGAGCACTATACAGGGTTCTTTGGCCTTGATTTCGTGAAGTCCGCAAGTGAATGGGATTTCTCTTCGTTGGATTCCAACATTGAACTTGAACTTGGCGGATCCAAGATGGATTTCTATAGACCACATAGGGCATATTTCTCTGCAGGGTTCGACAGATTGAGTTTCTTGATAGGAAGAGACCGGGTGAGTGCTGGAAACGGCTTCACCGGGAACTTGACGATTGGCGACAACTTCTTCTATCAGGATTTTGCAAAGGCTTCGCTTCTTTATCCTTTCTTATACTACACGATGACGCTTGCATCGTTCGATCCAAACAAAACCAATGCAGGCGAACACCCTTTGAGCACTGCAACGGACAGTCTGGACTATTCCACATGGGACGAGTACCACCCGGAGGTCCTCAACCACAGGTTCAGCTTCAACTTCTTCAACAAGGTGACTTTGACGCTTACCGAAGGCGTCATGCAGATTACGAACAATGCTGCTGGAACCGTAAAGATGCTCAATCCGTTCAATGTCCTACACAACCAGTTCACATTCCGCAACCATAGGATTAACAACTACTTTGCCGTTGAATTGGACATTGCAATAGCCCCTGGACTTTCGACGCATTTTCAATTCATGGGAGACCAGATACAGCTCAAGTTCGAACATGCGGACACCACTCCAAACAGCTACGGTCTGTTGTTTAACATTGCCTATTCGTTTCCTTTGCAAAACTTCCTTGCCACAGCCTATGTCGAGGGCGTATATACCTCCCCGTCATTGTACCTCAAGGATGACAAGACGGCTGACGGTGGTCAGATCCCTCCAAATCCACAGTCTTCGGTTGCATACGACCACAGGCATACGGACCTCGTATTCGGCAACCGTATGACTGGTTTCGACGACTACCAGTATATGGGCTATGCATATGGTCCGGATGCCATTGTAATTTCAACTGGATTCGAAGCTTCCAGCCTAAATAGTTGCATTGCTGCTTCAGCGCTGTTCATGGTCCACGGAGAGAACAGGATAGACAAAGATACAAACGGAGTTCCAAAGGCTCCCGTCATGGGCGACGATGAGCCAAAGTTCATCTTCACTCCGTATGTTACAAGGGACAATGTACCTGAGTATTCACTGATCTGCAGGTTTGAATACTGCGGTGCTCTCTGTGATTTTATCTCCATCCGCTCAGCCATTGCATTCGACAACCGTTGGAACTACGGAAATGAGAAGGGCATTGGCTACTCGAACGTAGAGATTCTTTTCGCTGTCAGGTTCAGTTCTGCGGGATTGTTTTAGTCGTTCCCTCGCTAGAGGCGTTTTCGAAGAATTTGTTTCCAATGTCCTCTCTGTACCATGAACCGTCGAATTCTACGGCATCTATGGCTCCATAGGCCTTTGAGTTTGCCTCTATGATGTTCTGACCCAGACCTACGATGGTGGCGGCTCTTCCTCCGGTTGTGTAGATCTCTCCATTGGCCTCACGCCTGACAGCTCCAAAGAAGACGTATGCTCCATCGTCTATGGAATTCCCAAGGTATCTTGGATCCACTGGTTGGAGCTTTGCCCCTGTCTTGGTGTCGTTTGGGTAGCCTTCCGATGCAATGACGACGCTCACCGAACTCTGGTCCGTGACATCTGGAGCTATCCTCTTGAGCGTATTGTTCTGCATTGCAACCATGAGTTCGACCAAATCGTTCTTGATGAGGGGAACCATGGCTTGGGTGGCAGGGTCGTTCAGACGTACATGGTAGTCCACAAGGAACGGCCCGTTAGGGGAGAGGACGATTGAGAACGTGAGCACACCCTTGTAGTATAGGTTCTCTTCCTTGAGAGCCTTGAAAGTAGGGTGGATTATGGTTTTTGAAATCAGGTCCCTGGCTTCCTGACTTATGGACACGGGACACACAGCACCCATTCCACCGGTAGGGGTTCCAACCCCTTTGTCCGTGTGCTCCCGCTTCGTGTACTCGGAGCAGATAGGCAGCACGTAATAGCCTTCGTTGTCCACAAGGATCGACGCCGTCACTCCAATGCCGTCTATGCAGTCCTCCATGACGACCGGTCCCTTCTTGAAAAGCTCCTCTGCATACGAAACAAGCTCGTTCTTGTCTTTGGAATGTATCATCATCCTCGATGGGGACAGCTCATTGGACTTGATTGTGAAGGTTTTGCCTTCGTTCTCATCCAAAAAGGCCGATATCTCTGAGCTCTTTTCGAATACATGGTATTCCGGCACAGGTATGCTGTGTCTTCCTGCGAACTCTCGGGCGAACTTCCTGTCACCCTCGAGCTTGAGCGCATATCCCGGAGCTCCAAACGTGGAGATTCCATTCTTGTTCAAATGGTCTATCACACCTGTGAAGAGAGGCTTCTCCGTTCCAATGAAGACGAAGTCTATTCCATTGTCCTTGCATGCCTTTAGCACCTGATCCTTGTCCGCAGGATCCACGTCAGGCAGATTGACGGCGAAGCTTTCAGTTCCTGGATTGCTTGGCGCGACATATAGACCCTCTATGAGTCTGCTCTTGGAAAACCACCATGCTATTGCGTGGTCCTTTGCGCCTGAGCCCAAAACAAGTACTTTCATCCTTTTTTCTTCTCCACGTCTTGGAACGTTATCATTTAGGTGGAATTAGGTCAATTGGAGCAGTCCCAAGGCATCTTCGTATGCATTTACGGTGAGCGCTGTGGTTGCAGCCTGGCGTACTTTGGCGCTGTTTGGAATGCCTTTGAGATAGGCGCATACATGCTTTCTCATCTCCCTACAGGCGGCGTTCTCTCCAAGAAAGCCGACAAGCCCGTGGAGGTGCTCCATTATGGAATCCTTCTTCTCCTGTACGGTTGGTTCATACGGCTGCATGCCTTGCATTATGGCCTTGGCCTGTTCGAACACGAATGGGTTGCCAATCGCCCCGCGGGCGAACATTATGGCGTCTATACCGGTCTCTTCAAGCATTCTGACGCCGTCCTGGGCGCAGAAAAGGTCTCCAGAGCCTATTATGACCTTCTCTGGAAAATGGGACTTCAGATCCTTGAGCCTGCTCCAGTCAGCCGTTGGCATGTATAGCTGGCTGCGGGTCCTTGCGTGCATACATACCGCACTTGCTCCTCCGTCGAAGGCCGCCTGCGCCGTTTCCAGGTAGTTTATGCCATCCACGTCCCAACCTGTCCTTATCTTGATCGTCACCGGAACGTTTGTATTCCCTACAAGCGTGGATACTATTTCCCTTATCGCTCTTGGGTTTTTGAGAAGTGCGCTGCCCGCACCTGTTTTGACGACCTTTGGAACGGGACATCCCGCATTTATGTCTATCATGGATGGTTTGTAGGCCATCACTCCAGGGATTGAACGCTTTGCGGTGTCTGCATCAGGCATGAAGAGCTGGACCGCAAGGTTGCTTTCGCCTTCGCCCCTTTCCATGAGCATGACGGTCTTCTCGCTGTCCCTTGCAACGCCTTCGCTGCTTACCATCTCCGTGTAGGCAAGGTCTGCACCGTGGCGCAGACAGATGCTACGGAATATCTTGTCCGTGTATCCTGCAAGAGGGGCAAGGAACACATTGCCAGAGAGCTTGAGGTTTCCTATAGAGACGGGGTGGAGGAGGTCTTCCATTCTACGGGTCACTCCTCTGTGAGGTGGAATGCGTTGAGGCTGTTCTGATAGAGAATCTCAGACATCTCTTCAAGAGGGATTCCCTTGATGTCCGCTACGGCCTTGGCCGTCTCCGGCAGGTACTCCGGCTTGTTCCTGCGTTTCGTGTACTTTGCGGGTACCATGAACGGAGCCTCGCTTTCGATCAGGATCCTGTTTTCAGGAAGGTTCCTTACCGTGTCCGTGAGCTTTCTTATGTTCTTGTAGGTGATGTTGCCTGCAAACGAGAAGTACACTGGCAGTTCCATAGCCTTGAATGCATACTCCCAGTCCTCCGAGTAGCAGTGGAATATGGCACCTTCCTCTGGAATGTTGGTCTTGAGTATGTCAAGGATGTGGGCTCCCGCCTCTCTGTTGTGGATGATTACGGGTAGGTGTGCCCTTCTTGCAATCTCAAGGTGCTTGAGGAACATTTCGACCTGTATGTCCTGATACTGCTTGTACTTGCCATAGTCCAGGCCTGTCTCTCCAACGGCTATAACCCTGTCCATCTTGAGGAACTTTTGTATGTCCGTCTCCCAGTTGAGCAGTACGTTGCCGCTTTCCGTTGGCGATACGCCCACGGCATGGTAGACGTTCTTTGCGCTCTTGAGGTTGTTGTACACTGTTTCGAAGTCCGTAAGGCTGTTGCATATGGAGACGATGTGGGCGACTCCGGCCCTCTTTGCATACTGCACAGCTATGAGCTGTTCAAGCTGGTCTTCGTGTATCAGTCCAATATGGCAATGTGTGTCGAAAAAACGCATGGAGGTCACTTCCTATATAGTTATTCTGTCATGCAGATGGTTGATGCATGGTCAAATGAAGATTTAAGCGGAATATGTCCGCTTCCATATAGAAGCTACCATGGGTTCGCCCAATCGTCAAGCTGGGTTTTTCCATAGTTGTATGTCTCTGGGTGAGATGAAAAGGTGTTGGCATATGTCAGTCCCTGTTTTATTCTTTCAATAGAGTAACTTTCAAAACTATGCTTTGTGTGGATTGGACATGGAATGCCGAGATGGAAGCCGTCTGAAGCGACTGAGACAATACTTTGTGTATTGTGAAGTTGCTGAAGGCGTGGTTCCAGCCGTGCAGGGCATGGCCAGGACGCATGAAGAAGTTTTGAAAGTTCCTCAGTAGCAGTCTAATTGTATGAAAAAGGGTGATACCGATTTGCAATACCAGAGGAGGAAAAGAATGAGTGTTGGAAGAAAAACGTCATTGATTACAGTGCAACATACACCCGTGACCATTATGAACATTGACCAATGTGATTACATAAGTCTTACTGACATGGCAAAAGCCCGGACAGATGCAACACGTGCTGCGGATGTAATCAAAAATTGGCTTCGCTCTCGAACAACGCTGGAATTCCTTGGTGCTTGGGAGATTTTGTATAATCCGGATTTCAAAGTGGTCGAATTCGACCACTTTAGAAAGGAAGCTGGTTTACATACATTTACACTAAGTGCAAAAGAATGGATTGACAAGACGAATGCCATTGGCATGTATGTGCAGGCTGGGCGTTATGGTGGTACCTACGCACACAAGGATATTGCGTTTGAATTTGGATCTGCCATAAGCCCTATCTTTAAATTGTACCTTCTCAAGGAATACCAAAGACTCAAGGATGATGAGAACGATAGGCTTAAATTGGAGTGGAGTGCTAAACGTTTTCTTTCCAAGAGCAATTATTTGATCCATACGGATGCCATAAAGAATTACGTTCTTCCTCGGAACAATTATTCGAAATCAAACGAATGGTTGGCTTATGCAGATGAGGCTGATTTGCTTAACGTTGCTCTGTTTGGATGTACGGCTAAAAACTGGCGCGATGCCAATCCAGAGCTTTCGAAAAACAGTAATATTCGTGATTTTGCCTCTATTCCAGAGTTGACGGTGTTGTCAAATTTGGAAACTCATAATGCCGAGCTTATCAAGCAAGGTTTGTCAAAAGAGGAGCGTTTTAGACAACTGCAAGAGATTGCACAATATCAACTTCGTGTTCTTGTCGAGGCTGAGCGTATCAAAGAACTGCCATGAGAGAAGGATAGTAAGATGAATACTGAAATTTACAAAGTGACGAGTCTGTTTGATTTGGAGCATACTTTGGCCAAGCCTTGGCTGGAGAACGTCGAATACCCGTGGGACGTGGTTCCAAAGATAGGTGAGATAGTCATGCATATAGGTCAAAGTCTGCCGACGGATGAGTATAAACAGAGACATCGGTCTGTATGGGTGCATAGAAGCGCAAGTGTAAGCGAATCGGCATGTTTGGTAGGCCCGTGCGTCATAGGCCCGCGTGCTGAGGTGCGGCATTGTGCGTTTGTGCGGGGCGGCGTCCTGGTTGGAGCGGACTGCGTTGTGGGCAATTCCACGGAGCTGAAGAACTGCATTCTTTTCGACTGCTGCGAGGTGCCGCATTTCAACTACGTGGGCGACAGCGTCCTTGGCTTCCATGCTCATTTTGGGGCAGGCGCGGTGACTTCGAACGTGCGTGCGGACAGAAAGCCGGTCGTGGTGCACGGAGGGCCTCTCCTTGGCGAGCTTCCCACGAACCTTGCCAAGTTGGGCGCATTTGTGGGCGACTATGTAGAGGTTGGCTGCAACAGCGTGCTCAACCCTGGTGTCGTCATAGGCAGGAGATCCACCGTCTATCCGTTGTCGTTCGTGAGGGGTGTCGTAGGTGAAGGTCTCATATTCAAGAACACCGGGGTGGTTGTGGAAAAGCGCTGCGATTCGTGATATTGTTTGCTTGGACTTGAAAGCTGCATGCTTGAAAGTTCCTTATAGGAGGTTTCCATGAGAGTTGTCATTCAGAGCGATTACGAGAAGATGAGTCTTTGGGCTGCACGCCACATTGTCGCCGCCATCAATGGACATAAGGAGGATAGGCCTTTCGTGTTGGGCCTTCCAACTGGATCGTCGCCGCTTGGTGTGTACAGAAACCTCGTGGAGATGAACAGGAAAGGCGAGGTGTCGTTCAAGAACGTCGTTACGTTCAACATGGATGAGTATGTTGGCCTTCCAAAGACGCACGACCAGAGCTACTGGTACTTCATGTGGAGCAACTTCTTTGACCATATAGACATTCCAAAGGAGAACGTGAATATCCTTGACGGTATGGCGAAGGATCCTGTCGAGGAGTGCCTCAGGTACGAGGAGAAGATTGCGTCCTATGGAGGTATAGACCTCTTCATGGGCGGCATTGGCGTTGACGGACACATTGCCTTCAATGAGCCGTATACCTCATTGTCCTCAAGGACCGGTGTGAGGACGCTCACCTCGGATACGAAGATCGTCAATTCACGCTTCTTTGGAAACGACCCTTCAAAGGTTCCCTCCTATGCCTTGTCAGTAGGCGTTGGCACCGTCACGGATTCCAAGGAGGTCATGGTCCTTATAAACGGCCACAACAAGGCAAGGGCTCTTGCCCACACTGTCGAGGGTGGTGTGAGTCAGAAATGGACGTGCAGTGCACTTCAGCTTCATAACAACGCCGTGATCGTTTGCGACGAGCCTGCCTGTGGTGAGCTCAAGGTGGATACCTACCGCTATTTCCTTGATGTCGAGAAGGACCAGAGGCTGTAGTTCTTCATTTGGCCTTGACGGTTACGATGGCGTTTCGATGACCGCTTTGATGACTATTGATGACTAACAATTGTAAAACTGATTTTTCTTGACTTGTGGCGTTTCCCATTCTATTGTGGATTTGAGGTGGGGTTGGACCCTCCTCTAAACAAAAGCAAAAGGAAGGGAAAAATGAAAAAGACACTACTTATCGCTCTAGTGGCTCTGACTGCTTTCTGTTCTGTGTTCGCGCAGGCCGCACAGGAAGCGACCAACGATGGACCAGTGAAGTTCAGCATGTATTATTCCGATAATGCTACGCTGCCGTTCAAGGAGAATTGGCTCACCGTCGTCGAGGCTCAGAAACTTGCAAACGCAGAGGTCGATTGGGAGATCATTCCAATTGCGGACTATTCCACAAAGGTCTCTCTTGCACTCAACACTCAGACGAATGCTCCTGATGTGATTCTCTACCAGACAACGACAGGTGAGAATGCATCGTTGGCAATGAACGGAGCAATCGTTCCAATAAGCGACTACAGTGATTGGACTCCAAACTGGAACGCAATGGTCGAGAAGTTTGGAATGCAGGATGACATAGAGACTCTCAGGCTCAAGGATGGAAAGCTCTACTACCTTCCATCCCTCACCGATGTCCCATTCTACGATGGTGGTCTCATCATGAGACAGGATTTCCTCGAGCAGTATGGATTCGAAGCTCCAAAGACATACGACGACCTCTACGAAATCCTCAAGAAGTACAAGGAAGTCAATCCTTCTTCATATCCTCTTACAATCCTTGCTGGACCAAGGGTCCTCTACAGGATGACGATGCCTGCATTTGGTCTTTCGATTGGAAAGAACGGTGCTGGTGGATCAAGGGTTCTCTCCTGGGACTACAGCGACAAGCAGTTCTTCGCAGCTGCTGTCAGCGAAGAGTTCAAGGCATACATCTCATTCTTTGCAAAGCTCTATGCAGAAGGACTCCTTGACCCTGAAATGGCCGATCCAATCGATGGTGGCATTTGGTCAAGAAAGATGGCTACTGGCGCTTCGATGGCGACATGGGCATACTACGACCAGATTGGCGGAGTCGAAGCTGCAAGCGAGGTAGAAGGCTTCAAGCTTCAGATGTACCCAGCCCTTGCAGGTCCTGCAGGTGCACACCACCAGCAGAAGAACCGCACAGGCAGCGGTATCATGTTCCCTGCAAAGACAGCGGAAAGAAAGGATTTCGAGCAGATCGTCCGTGCCGTGGACAAAATGTTCTTCTCTGAAGAAGCCGCTCTTCTCTGGTGCATTGGAAAGGAAGGCGTCACATACAATATGGTCGATGGAAAGGTCGAGTACACAGACGAAATCAAGAACTCGGCAGAGGGCATCTACAAGTACATGCAGCTCAACTACGGTTGTGGCAGCGACGTCACGCAGATGATCTGGGTCAACAGCCGCGAGATGACCAAGTACGATGAGAACTACAGCCAGATCAATGCAGCGGTCGAGGCCATTGGCGATGTCATCCAGTACATTCCACCAACACCAAAGTTCGACGACGACTCCGCAGAAGAGGCTACGACTCTCATGACTCCTCTTGCAGATGCATTCGAAGTATGGTGCGATGCTTTCCTTACTGGAAAGAAGAGCATCGACAAGGATTGGGATGCTTATGTTGCAGAGATGCAGAAGCTTGGAATCGACAAGTACTGCGCCCTCTACAACGAGAACCTCTGATAGGATGTCATTTGGAATAGTCCAATTTTGAACTCATTTGGCGGGAGGGTTCCCTTTGGAGCCCTCCCGCATATTGGAATCTGCAGTGATACCATAGGGAGCACTGCAGAGAAAACAGCATAGCGACAGCGAGGAACCCATGGGAAAACGGGATGTTGGGCGGAATATCAACGGAAGGTCGCCCCTTCAGCGTCATTTCAGACGCTATTGGCAACTTTATCTTATGATGGTTGTGCCAGTGGTCTACTTCATAGTGTTCAAGTACATACCAATGATTGGAAATGTGCTTGCGTTCAGGAAGTACCGTCCGGGAAAGGGCATCTTTGGAACTGAATGGGTTGGTTTCAGATATTTCAAACGTTTCTTCGAGGATCCTGCGTTCTGGAGGGCCTTCAGGAATACGCTTTCCCTCAGTCTTCTGAACATAGTCTTCACTTTCCCTCTTCCTATAGTCTTTGCAATACTTCTGAACGAAGTGAACAGGAAGAGGTTCAAGAAGGTCGTACAGACCATCTCCTATATGCCAAGGTTTATCTCGACTGTGGTCGTCATTGCAATGATGACTGAAATCCTTTCTCCTTCGTCAGGTCTTTTCAATCAGTTCAGAGTCAACGTCCTGCATCTTCAGCCTGTGTACTACATGAACGAACCGCAGTATTTTCGGTTCTTGTACATAGCTTCTGGTGCTTGGCAGTTCACCGGGTGGACGGCCATAATCTACCTTGCGTCCATAACGAACATAAACAGCGATCTGTATGAAGCGGCGGAGATAGATGGAGCAGGCCGTTTCCAGCAGATCCTCCATGTAACGTTGCCCTCCATTCTGCCAACGATCATGGTCATGCTCATCCTTGAAGTGGGAAGGCTCCTGAGCCTTGGATTCGAGAAGGTCCTTCTCATGTATACTCCAAGCAACAGCTCCGTCAGTGACATAATAGACACACTTGTGTATAGAACAGGTCTTACGAACCAGAACTATTCGTACGCAACGGCGATAGGTCTTTTCTCCGGAGTCATAGGACTTGTCCTTGTATCCGGCTCCAATAGGCTGTCAAAGCTTTTGACAGGTGATGGAATATACTGATAGGGGAGGTTCTTGAATGCCAAAAGTAAAGGATACATCAGCTTCCTCAAAGGTCCTCAACGTCATCATCTATGCAGTGATGGTGTTTTCATTGCTTATTTGCATAATCCCGTTCATCTATATGGTGTCGCTCTCGTTGTCCTCCCCAAAGGCGATAATCAACAATCAGGTCAGACTCATACCAAAGGGGATAAACTTCGAGGCCTACAAACAGATCTTCACGTACCCCAATTTCTTCAGAGCGTATGGAAACACGATATTCTATACCATTGCAGGTACGTTCATAGCCCTTTGCATGACGATTCTGTTTGCATACCCTCTTTCCAAAACCTACCTCAAGGGACAGAGAATTCTCATGAAGATGGTCATATTCTCCATGTATTTCGCCGGGGGACTCATTCCAAACTATCTTCTCATATCGTCTCTTCACCTTACCGGTACACGCTTTGCAATGTTAATACCGTTTGCCATAAACCAGTTCAATCTGATAATAATGGTAAACTTCTTCAAAGCTTTGCCTCAGGAGATAGAGGAGGCCGCCCTCATAGACGGCATTGGGTACTTCTCCATACTTCCTAGGATAATCCTTCCTCTTTCCACTGCGGCGATAGCCACCGTTGGACTCTACTATGCCGTATTCTTCTGGAACGACTGGTTCAACGGTCTCATATACCTCAACACGAAACAGTATCCGGTCATGTTGTTCCTTAGAAACATCGTCAACGGAACAATGGTACTTGGCGACAGCAGCAGCGCATCTACAGATACCGCAACGCTCTCAATATCCATAAAGAGCGCTGTCATCATAACCTCTACGCTTCCAATAATCGTATTGTATCCATTCCTTCAGAAATACTTCGTGAAAGGCCTTACGGTTGGTTCCGTCAAGGGATGATTGGGAGAGTTTAATGAAATATGCAATAGGAATAATGAGTGGAACCAGCGCTGACGGCATAGACGCCGCCCTTGTATCCATAGAAGGGCATGGTCTTGGAACAAAAGTGACTTTGGTCGATTCCCTGTCCTTGGACTATGAGAAGGACTTCAAGGCCCGTCTCATAGCCGTAGCCGGTGGCGGCTCCACCACGACTTGTGAACTTTCAGCCTTGAATTTCCTTCTCGGCGAGCTTTTCGCCGATGCTGCTGAGACCCTTTGGAAGCGCAACGAAGGAATCTGCCCAAGGATAGACTTCGTTGCAAGCCACGGGCATACCTTTTGGCATGAACCCAGGGGGCTCGATTACTTTGGCAGGAACGTTAGGTCCACTCTGCAGCTTGGAGAGTTCTCCTGCATCTCTGAGCGTCTTGGATGCCCTGTAGTCGGGGACTTCAGAGTGAGGGATGTAGCTGCAGGAGGCCAGGGGGCTCCCTTGGTTCCGTTTACGGAGTACATCCTCTATGCGAACGAAGAAAAGAACATTGCCCTTCAGAACATTGGAGGCATTGGCAACATAAGCATGATGAAAAAGAGCTGTGGATGCGAGGATGTGATAGCCTATGACACGGGTCCTGGAAACATGGTGATAGATGCCCTTGTGAAGCGATACACCAACGGGGGTCTAAGCTATGACGACGGTGGTGCGATTGCACTTGGAGCCCGCATAGACGACGAGCTCCTTTCTTGGATGGTCTCAACCGATACCTATATCCCTCTTCCTTCTCCAAAGACCACGGGCCGTGAGCTGTATGGCCCAAACTACGTTGAGAGGATAGTGGAAAAGGCTGCTGGAATGAAAGTCTCCATGCCCGACCTCATAGCTACTGCTACGGCGTTCACCGCTGTTTGCATAGAACTTGCGTTGACGAACGAAGGCTTTGTCCCTGATGAACTTGTTGTAAATGGTGGGGGTTCACACAATAAAGCCATCATAGACCATTTGCAGCGCAGCCTCCCAAAGACCAAAGTCGCTGTTGGAAAGGATTCGGACATGAAGGAGGCCATAGCCTTCGTCATCCTTGCGAACGAAAGGCTTCATGGAAGCCGCAACGAAGTGCTTTCCGTAACCGGAGCGAGGCATTATACATCCATGGGGAAGGTCTCTATCTAAGCCATTCGATATGGCGTTTTGATTGAAACTTCAGGGAAGACGAATTAGGAGCGTTGGCGATGAAAGGACCAAAGAGAAGCGGAATAGATTTCTTCATAGGTGAGGGCAAGTACCATGAAAGGTTGAAAGGTGCACGCCTTGCTATGATAACGAACCAGACAGGTGTTTCCGTTGACTATAGGCTGTCCCACTGCCTTGTGAACGAGAAGTTCAAGCTAGTGAAGCTCTTTTCTCCGGAACACGGCCTTTTTGGAAACTGCGGAGCAGGTGAGGATGTAGATTTCTACTTGGATTCGTTCACGGGCCTTCCTGTGTACAGCCTCTACAAGGCAGGGGATCAGTCCATAGCGGATTCCTTGCTTGAAGATGTGGATGTCCTTGTGTATGACATCCAGGACGTCGGCACCCGTTGCTATACGTACATATCCACTTTGTACGAGGCAATGAAGACATGCCAAAGGACGAAGACCTCCATAATGGTCCTTGACAGGGCTCCAATGCTTGGGAGACGTATGGATGGGCTTATGCTGTCTGATGAAGTCAGAAGCTTCGTTGGAATATATGAAATTCCGTTCAGATACGGCCTCACTCCAGGGGAGTTCGCAAAGCTCGTCTATAAGGAAAGGGGCTACGATTTCCCTTTGGAGATTGTGGGGATAGACCCTTCCGGCGTTGAAGAGAACCCTGATGGCTTTAAGTATGCGTTCGTACCACCATCGGTCTCAATCCCCACGTTCGACAGTGCTCTTGCCTATTGTGCAATGGCTCTGCTTGAAGGTACGAACGTGTCTGAGGGAAGGGGAACCAGTACGCCTTTTCAGGTGTTCGGCGCCCCATACATGGATGCGAAAACACTCCTTTCCAATTTGGAGGCCCTTCACCTTGGGGGTGTGAAGTTCGTCCCTGCATCGTTTACACCATCGTTCAGCAAACACAGCGGGGCGCAGTGCCAAGGATGCAGAATGGTGTTCGTTGACAAGACGGCGTTCAACCCATTCGAGGCCATAGCCCGTATGTTGGATGTCTTTGGCGAGTTGTATCCAAACGACTTCAAGTTGCTTGAGGATGGGCAAAAGATTGCTAGACTCCTAGGGCGGCCTGTGCATGTTGGGATGAAGTTCTCCCCTCTTTTGGGGCAGAGCGGAGTGGATTGCATGGGGTTTGGAAAAAGGATAGAGGATATCGTTCTGTACTGAACGATGAAATAGTGATGGCGCAAAGGCAAGGAGTTTTCCATGACCGACAACGAAAGACGCATACGCATTGGACAAAGGTTCATAACAGGCTTTCCGGAAGACCATGTAACCGATGAGTTCAGGTCCATGGTGAAGAAGTGGAAGATTGGCAACATAATACTCTTCCAACACAACATAAAGTCCCGTGCCCAGCTCAAGGCTCTGACGAAGGAACTTGAAGAGCTTGTGGTATCGGAGACGGGCATAAAGCCTTTCATTGCAATAGATCAGGAAGGAGGAGTCGTTACAAGGCTTCCTTCCGATGCCATAAACGTTCCTGGTGCTATGGCTCTGAGCTCCTTGAGGGAGAATCGTGACGAAGCCATCTTCAGGTGCGCCTCCATAACAGCAAAGGAGATGCTCTCTCTTGGATGTACATTGGATTTTGCACCTGACTGCGATGTGAACAACAACCCACGCAACCGTGTCATAGGAGTGAGAAGCTATTCGGGAAACCCTTCTGTCGTAGCCGAAAATTCATCCTTTGCAATAAAAGGATACCTCTCCCAAGGGTTGATGTGCTGTGCAAAGCATTTCCCTGGTCATGGAGACACCGGTGTCGACTCGCATATTGGGCTGCCTGTCATTGAAAAGAGTCTGGAAGAACTGGAGGAAGTTGAACTTGTACCGTTCAGAGCCGCAATAGAGGCTGGGGTGCCTTCAATAATGACCTCCCATATAGTGTTCCCGAAAATCGACGACAGCGGGCTCCCTTCCACCATGAACAGGTCCATCATTACTGGAATCCTTAGGAAAAGGCTTGGATTTGATGGCTTGGTTTTCACTGATTGCCTCGAAATGGGAGCTATAAAGCAGAATTGGGGTACTGTAAATGGAGCTCTTATGGCTTTCAAGGCAGGAGTTGACATTGCCTGCATATCACATACTCCGTCGCTTGCCTGCGAGGCGTGCGACCTTGCCTTCTCCAATCTTGATGACTCGGAGCTTGACGAGTCCTTCATGAGGATAGTTCTGGCGAAGGATCGTTTCCTTTCTAGAGATGTTTTCACGTATGATGCAGTTGAGCGCGGATTCGATGAAGCCTATGTCGAAAGAATCAGGGCCAAGACTTTGACGGAGGTTCGCAAACTCCATCCTTTGGGAGACTTTCCTGCATTCGTTGGATGCTATCCTTTCGTGGTGACGCTTGCCTCCAATCCAGAGAACAGGACGGCCTGTTTCCCTTTTGCAATGAAGGAGCTGTTTGAAGGAATGGGTGTTGAAGGAACTGCCATTGTGACTTCGATCGACCCTACTCCGGAAGAGATAGCCGAGGTCTGCGAAAAATGTTCCGCAAACACATCCGTGACCATTGGCACATACAATGGCCACTCGAAACCTGGCCAGATCGCACTCATAAAAGCCTTGGAGAAGGTACTTCCCTGCGTGAACGTTGTTGCTTTGAGAAATCCATTTGGGTTTTCAGAGCTCTTGCCATCGACGGGTGCCCTTGCGGCCTATGAGTACTCTCCAATGATCATGGCCCCTGTCGCCGCAGTCCTTGCAGGTCGAGCTGAGGCTGACGGTATGTTGTTTCTGAGCTCGACTAGGAGGTGTCTATGAGCGATATGTTGGTTTCTTTGTTGGATGTAAAGCCGTGTCCGGAACTCAAAGCCAAACTTGAGGAGCAGGGTATCGTGATAAGGCGCGCAATGACGCCGGATATGTACAGGATTCTGCCATGGATTGAGAAGCACAGCACCCTAAGTGCAAAAGGGGAGGCTGCGACATGCTTTTCACGTCAGCCCGTCTCACTTTTCATTGCCACCAAACAGGCCGATATCATTGGCTATGCCTGCTATGAGGCTACCTGCCGCGATTTCTTTGGTCCAACCAAGGTCCTTGAGGAATACCGGGGCATGGGTATTGGAAAGGCTTTGCTCATCGAGGCTCTGCTTGATATGCGAAGCATTGGCTACGCATACGCCATTATAGGGGGTGTTGGTCCCAAGGACTTCTACCGCAAATGCGTTGGCGCCATTGAGATTCCAGACTCCACGCCCGGCATCTACAAGGACTTTCTGGGTGGAATGCAGAAAAAGTAATAAAAACATTCTCTATGGAACCTAGTGCTTTCATTTCATGAGCTCCAAGCACTTCATGTACATGCGAGGTATGTGGAACGGTCCTTTGTATAGGTTTCCCTTGATTGGAGTGGCAAGGGTTCCGTCTCGGTGGAAATAGCCGAACCATTCTCCGTATTCCTCATCGACGAAACGATCGGTTATGTAGCGGTCCACTTGCTCGAACTTTTCTAGGTACGACTGGTTCCCTGTGATTTTCCAAGCCATTAGGGTGGCTATGGCGGCCTCGCACTGCGGCCACCAGAACTTCATGTCCTGGTGGTATTCTGACAGCGGCAGTCCCAGGGCGTCTCTGTATTGGATTATGCCCCCGCCGTACTCCTCGTCCCAGCCAAGGTTCCATTCCCAGTCCAGTATCTTGAGACCAAGGTCCTTGAGGTCCTTTCTGTTTCGCTTGATGCCCTCGTTCATTATGAACCATGAGCCTTCTATGGCATGGCCTGGGTTTAGGATTCGTCCCTCGAAGTGCTCCTTCATGAACGTCCCATCCGGAGCGCACTGCTCAAGGACGAGCTTCATGTCAGGCCTTACGAAGTAGGTCTGGATCTCCTCCAAGAGCCCGTCTATGTAGCGGTTTATCTCGTCTTCCATGTATGGGCAGCTTTCGCGAAGCTCTGCCATGACGTTGAGCAGTATCATTGGCTCACCAAAGGATCTGCTTGGCTCCACCTGTGGGTTGAACTTTGGAACGAGGGTTCCCGGAGTCCTTCTTATGTCCTCAATCATTTCAAGGAGTATGAGGGCCTTTTGTCTGTATTCGTCCTTGCCTGTAGCCCTTGCATATGCGGCAAACCCTATGACGGCGAACGTCTCACTGAAGAAGTATCTAAGTCTCTTTATGACAGGCCTTCCGTCTGCGGAGACTCTGAAGAACATGCGGCCGTCGTTGTCGAAGCAGTGCTCCTCCAGGAACTTGACCAAGGAATCTGCGGCTTTGAGGTATTCTGGGTTTCCATAGCGTATGTATGCCATCGAGAATGTCCATAGCGCCCTGCCTTGGAACCACACGGATTTGTCGCTTTCTATGAGGGAGCCGTCCCTTGAGAGCCCTGTGTATATTCCACCATTCACTTCATCCATTCCATGCTCCAACCAGAACGGCAGTACCGACTGCGTCAGAAGCCTTTCGTATCTCGTCTTTGTTTCTTTGAGGTCTATCATGCGACAAAGTCTATCACGCCGCGCTTTGCAGGGGTAGTCAAAATCCTGAAACGGCTAGCTTTTTTTCGCCCTCCTAGATACATTAGAAACAGAGATCAACAATCAGGAGAGTCTGCAATGGACAACGACAGAGTCAAGGATATCGGTCTTAATGGTGATTGCGTGAACGTTTCGAATCCAATCCATTTTGGAACCGGTGGATGGAGGGCCATAATAGGCGATGACTTCACCCGTGAGAATATCTGTAGGGTAGGGTATGGCGTGGCAAGGATGCTCATTGAGGATGGCCAGACGGACAAGCCCGTGGTGATTGGCTATGATAGGCGATTCCTCTCTGACAGCGCGGCCGGTTGGCTTGCCCAGGTGCTCTCGGCGTGTGGTGTGAAGGTTTGGCTCATGAAGAGAAGCGCCCCCACGCCCCTTATCATGCACACTGTGAAGAAGTGCGGGCTCCACTGCGGTCTTGAAGTGACTGCAAGCCACAATCCACCTGCCTTCAACGGCATAAAGCTCATCATTCACGAAGGGCGAGATGCATCGGTCGAGGTCACGCAGCGTCTTGAAAGCCTCATCAACTCGTACTGCGGCACTGTCCCGGAGATGGACTTTGATGCGGCTGTGAAGAGTGGTCTGATCTCCTACATGAAGAATCCGTTCAACGACTTCATAGACGATATAATCGCACGGCTGGATATGAAGGCCATAAGGGAACGTGGGCTTAGGATTGCATTCGACCCTATGCACGGCTCCGGTACATATCCGCTTCTTGTGATTCTATACACCGCCCGCTGCACCGTAGACATGATAAACCAGAACAAGGACGCCTACTTTGGCTCCAGCATGCCGGCCCCCACTGCGTTTGGACTGCGTGAGCTCACCTACAAGGTCATGACGGGCGGCTACGACCTTGGAATCGCGTTCGACGGAGACGGAGACCGCGTTGGCATCATCGACCCGTCCGGCAAATACTACGATGCAAACAGCATCCTCATGATGCTCTACTGGTACCTCCACGAAAAGAAGGGCTGGAAAGGGCCCGTCGTCCGCAACATAGCCACAACGCATCTTCTGGACAAGATGGCCGCATCCTTTGGAGAACGCTGCTACGAGGTCCCTGTAGGCTTCAAATACGTGTCGGCCAAAATAGACGAGACCGATGCCCTTATAGGTGGCGAGTCTTCTGGTGGCATGACGGTACGAGGACACATCTACGGCAAGGATTCGATATACGCAGCGTCATTGTTCGTCGAGATGCTGAGCGTAACCGGCATGACTCCCGCTCAGATAATGGATGACCTTCATTCAAAATACGGTGATGCCGTCTTTGGAGAGAAGATAGTTAACCTCTCCGTATCCGAGAAGGCGCGCATCTTGGATCTTGTCATGATACACAAGGCTGTGCCCGACTTCTCGTTCACAGGCCTTGTCGTGGACCATGTGAGCTATCTTGATGGCTGCAAGGTCTACTTCTCTGATGGAAGTTTCGTGATCTGCCGCATGTCAGGCACCGAGCCCGTTCTTCGCATCATGGCGGAGAGCCCAAGGGCAGAGCTTTCGCAGCAGTGCATAGACCTGTTCTATGATTTGGTGATGCACGCCGAGTGATGGCTTGGATTTCTCGGAATCCGAGAGTTTTCGTGGTTTTATAAAAAATAGGCCAAGAACCGTCGTTTGAGCTCTTGGCCTGTTTACTTTGCTGCATCTACTGCAGATTGTCCATGATGAAGGCATCCAGCACCGCTAGGTTCGCACCTCCTATCCTTTGGGCTGCAACTTCACCGTCCTTGAATATCAGAAGCGTGGGGATGCTGCTGACTCCGTAGGATGATGCAATGTCTGGAACTTCATCGACATCGGCCTTGCATACCTTCATCCTCCCTTCGTATTTGTCTGCCAACTGGGCGATGAACGGAGCTATCATCTTGCATGGACCGCACCAAGTGGCGAAAAAGTCCACAAGCACGGGTTTGTCTGAATTAAGTACTTCTTCCTCGAAGTTGGAAGCGTTGAGAATCACTTCACTCATAGTTTCCTCCTGGTCTTCCTTTTGGGAAGCCCTCATCGAAATAATACATATGAAATTTCAAAAAGGAAAGCGAAGGGCTTTTGCCTCAGTGTTTGCTGTGCGGTGTTTTGGTCCTTTTTCCACCGTATGGAAATTCTTTGGAAAACTTAAGAAACCAAAGCGTTTTTTGTCTATTTCCATGTGTGTTCTCTACCAAACTTATATAGGAAACATATAAGCGAAAAAAGTTGTAATTTTTTGCTGTATAAGGAATTGACAAGTGAGGTTGTGGCCTCTATAATCAGAATCGTAGACAGGGCCAAGGCTAGTTTGCATTGCTGTGGTTTCATCTATTGAAGGAGGAGAATTGATGTCGGGAGAAGACAAGGCACAGGCGTTCTTTGAAAACAATCCAGTGTCCTATGAAGCGTTCGAAGACCTTAAGTCCTATATAGGGGAGTTCTGTCCTGAAGCCAAGATAGCCGTTCAGGATTCTGTGATCTCTTTCAGGACCTCCGTGGGCTTTGCATACGTCTCGCTTCCTTCGCCATCCCAGTCATCGCTTTTTACATTGGCTTTCACAAACAAGAAACGTCTTGACAATCCAAGGATCGATAAGACCATTCGTCCTGTTCCTGACGGCTCCTATGTCTACCATGTCCAAATCCAGTCGTGTTCCGATATCGACTCGGAGCTCAAGAGCTGGATACGACAATCATACGAGTACTCTAGGCTCAGTTATCTGAGAAGAGCATAACTCCAATAAAACCTTTTTTTCTTTTCCGAGGGCTGCCAGTTCTTAGGTCGTCGACCAGCTGGCAGCCCACCCCTTCTAGCAATTTGAAAGCCAGCCGTTGTCGATGCGTTCAAGCCGTGCACTTAGCACTGTCTTTCACTGTCTCCTAGGCTGGCATTCAAATTCCGTCGAAGGGAACCCTTCTCGTTCTTCGTGGCTTTACGTCGTCGCTTCAGCATGGGTCGTGCAAAAAGCACTGTCCTATGCTTTGCTTCTAGTAAATCATCACGAATAACTTCGAAGCAGGCTTCTTGAATCATGGACCGTCTTCTGTATCGTTGGCGTTCTGACCTCTTTGGCCACTCTTGCCACTCTGGGCGGACTGGACGTACTAGCCAATCTGCCTAAAACGGTCTGGAATCTGTAGCGGATTTGTAGCATCTGTGGCCGTTGTGGCGTTTGTAGGGCTTGTAGCATTTGTAGGGTCTGTAGCGTCTGTGACAAGTGTTGAATTTGTCAATCACCCTTACTGACCACACTCACCATGCTTACCAACCCACCACACTCACCATGCTTACCATCGCTACAAACAACTCACAATTAACAGAGGGATTAAAGCGTATTAGTAAGAGTAGTGGGTGTAGTAGGCTTAATGGGGTGTAGTGATCAATCCAATCTGTACAAGCATGGTTTTGAAATTTTCACTGAAACTCTGTTTTTTTCAAAAACCATCCAAAACCGTGAATGGAAATGCTTGGTTTCTCGTATTTGTATTGTAAGAGGTGCAATATGAGGTTTTCCAAGAAAGTTAACTCCAAAGAGAAGAGAAAGGAGAAGAGGGCGCGGCAGGGTATATTCCTGCCTGTCGCTGTGATGGTCGCACTGCTGTGTACAGTGTTGATGTTCATGCTTGCATGTTCGCAGCCCGAGCAAAGGGCTGCGCTTGTGAATGTGTTCCTGGACAAGGACAGCGACCCGCCTGTGCTGTTGTCTGTGAAATCCGTGGCAAGCTCCATAGTGAGGATAGACTTCGACGAGCCTGTCAAAGTCTATGGAAATTCCTTTGAGCCGTTTGTGGCGCGCTCCGATGGGAAATCGGTCTATGTTACGCTCGATTCCAGCTTGCAGGCGGGCGTGAAGGCTGACTTGAAGGGTAGGGTGCAGGACTACTATGGTAATACGACTGGGTTTTCCGTTGGAGTTTGGGGCTACAATCCAAGCGTGCCAAGCCTTGTCATAAACGAGTTCACGACCAAGCGGGATACGCGCAACCAGGACAGAACCGAGCTGTTTGCCATTACAGGTGGGAACCTTGCGGGAGTGACGTTGTATTGTGGAACGCCTGACGACTACGATGCAAAGTTCATGTTCCCTGATGTGGAGGTGAGAAAGGGCGACTATGTTGTTGTGTGGTGGGTGAAGGACGACTACCCGGAGGACAGGATCGACAGTCCTGGAGTTGACTTTGCGGCCAAGTGCAGCAAGACGCCGTCCGACAACAACGGGGTGTTGGTTCTGACGGACTCCCCATCCCCCGGTGCAACGATATTGGACGCCGTGGTCTATTCCGATTTTGGCGAAAGTGCAGATGGCTTTGGAACCGCAAAGGCCCGTGACCGTGCCATGTGGGTGGTCTCCAGCGGCGCATGGGCGGGTGATGCCATCGACTCATCCTATTCAACGGCGACAAGGTCCATGTCGAGGAAGGCCCCAAATTCAAGTGGAGCCGTGCTTGATACCAATACATGCAGCGACTGGTACATAACATGTTCGGGAGGAGCGACTTTTGGGACGGCCAACACATCGGAGCCGTATTCTCCGTATTGAGACACCCTCCATGTTGGAAGTGAAAGGGGGAAGGAAAGGGCTGAACCTTATTGAATCTTTGTCCCTGCCATGAATATAATGGGGCCAGCAGGTCGGCCGGCCCTAAGGAAAGGGAACAGGTCGTACCTGAAATTAGAGACAGGGGATGAATGCCGTCATTTCCTGTTTCAAAGAGGAGCTTTGGGTCTTTGCCTAAAGCTTCCTCCAAGGAGAGCTTTATGAGCATCATCAAACCGCATAAGCTTGGTGTAATCACCGGCTTGGGGTCGGAGTACCTGTCGGGTAAGGTCGTCAAGCATCTTAGACGCCTTTACGTCGAACGTTATGACAAGCTTGCGAAGAACCTTGCAAGTAGGTATGAGATTCCTGAGGATCAGGTGCTCAGAGAAGTCAGCTTCATCGAAGACCTTGGAAGCAAGAAGATTCCAAGCGGAAAATGTCCAACGAACTACCAGTGTCCAAACCTTGAGATTCCAGTCAAATACACAAGGTTCCTCAACGGAGAGGTCAAGGCTGAGATCCTTGAACCTGTCAGAGGCCTTAGGCTCTTTGTCATATACGATGTGACCAACGATGCCCCACAGAAGATGGCCGGCTACGACGAACCCATAAGGTTTTCCATAAACGACCACATCATGATGCTCTTCACCATAATAAACGCTGCGAACCTTGCAGGAGCGGAGAGCGTCACTCTGGTGCTCCCAACATATCCGTACGCAAGACAGCACAAGAAGAGCTCCAGGGAGGCCCTGTCCGCCGCGGTCTTTGGACGCATGTGCGAGAACCTTGGGGTGGAGAGGATAATCACTTTGGACATCCACTGCAAGGAGATCGAGAACTGCTTCAGAACGCTCCATCTTGAGAACCTGCACGCTTCCTATCAGATCCTCGTTGAGCTCAAGAAGATAATAGACATATCGGATCCTGACATAACCGTCGTTTCGCCTGACACGGGAGCGGTCGCAAGGAACAAGTTCTATGCACAGGTCCTTCACAGACCTCTTGCAATGCTTTACAAGGAAAGGGATTACTCCATTGTGACCACTGGTGCCAAGAACACCAACATCAAGAGCATAAGCCTTCTTGGCGACGTCACCAACAAGACCGTCATCATAGCGGACGACATGCTTGCATCGGGCGGAACCATGCTCATTGCCATGAAGACGCTGAGGAACATGGGTGCCAAGAAGATAATCTGCATCACCAGCCTTCCATTCTTCAATGGCGGAGCTGTGGATGCATTCGACAAAGCCCACGAGGAAGGCGTCTTCGACTACGTCATTGGCACCAACGCCGTCTACCACGGGGACGACTTGCTCTCCAAGCAATGGTTCATCCAGACCGATACCTCTGAGCTTTTCGCCCGTGTAATAAGCCGTCTGCACCATGGCAGGGCCATAAGCCCTCTTCTTGACAATAGGAAGATAGTGCAGAAGCTGGTCGACAACAGCCAGAACGCCGTCGTGAAGAAGCAAGGGGACGTTTCGAAGAACTGACATGGGGGTTTCAGGACCCTTCACCGCGTAGAGAGGACTCAATATGGAAATATCTGCAAGGATAAGAGGTTTTCAAGCATCTCCAATCAGAAGACTGTCCCCATACGCCATAGCCGCAAAGGAAAGGGGTCTAAAGGTCTACCATCTCAACATAGGTCAGCCTGACATAAAGACACCTCAGGAGGCCATAGACGCCGTGCACAGCTATCCGTATGGAATCATCTCATATGGTGAAAGCGATGGCGACATGCCTTTGAGAAAGGGCCTTGTGGAGTACTACAAGGGTATAGGGGTGGACATGGACGCCCAAGACATCCTCATAACGACCGGTGGCTCGGAAGCCCTTCTCTTTGCCTTCATGACCCTTTGCGACCCTGGCGATGAAGTGATTGTTCCGGAGCCGTACTACACCAACGTCCACTCGTTCGCAGGTATGGCCAACGTTAAGATAGTGCCTGTCACCAGCGTGTTCGACAATGGCTTTGCGCTTCCTCCTCTTGATGTGATCGAGTCCAAGATCACGAAGAAGACCATGGCGGTCCTTCTTTGCAGTCCAAACAACCCTACGGGACATGTCTACACCCCGCAGGAGTTCGAGACGGTTCTTAGGATATGCGTCAAGCATGACCTCTTCCTCATCGTGGATGAGGTCTACCGCGAGTTCTGCTACGACGGCGAGGTGTTTACAAGCATCCTAAAGTACAAGGACTATGCAGACCGCGTGATATGCGTGGACAGCTTCTCAAAGCGTTTCTCCATGTGTGGCGCCAGGGTTGGAGCGCTCGTGAGCCGCAACAGGAATGTCATAACGGAGACCCTCAAGCTGAGTCAGGCCAGGCTGTGCCCTCCTTCAGTGGAGCAGTATGCGGCTCTTGCGGCATTGAGCGCTCCGCATGAGTACATGGCGCAGGTCCACGACGAGTACGAGAAGAGACGTGATTTCATAGTTGATGCCCTGCGCAGGATTCCCGGTGTCAAGTGCATAAAGCCAAAAGGAGCCTTCTACCTCATAGCGGAGCTTCCTGTCGAGGATGCCGAGGACTTTGCAATCTTCATGCTGCGCGATTTCTCATACAACGGCGAGACCGTCATGCTCGCTCCGGCCGAGGGTTTCTACGAGACTCATGGACTTGGCCGCAATCAGGTCAGAATCGCCTATGTCCTCAACACCCAGGACCTTGGGAAGGCCTGTATGTGTCTTGAGAAGGGGCTTGAGGCGTATAGGGCAAGGATTTAAGGCAAGGATTTGAGGACGGGGTTGACAGTACACTTGTTTGCTTCAGAGTTTGCCCAAATCAGGCGATGTGTTCTGCGATGAAGAGGAGAGGAACTCGACTGAGAAGTTGACGTCCGATACAATGCTTCCAATTTCGAATCGTAGGACTATGCGTTTGTGATGGCGGTCCACCTTTATGACGCTGCCGTCGAACCCCATGAGAGGGCCTTCGCATATATGAACCCTCTGGCCTTCCTTGAATACGACCTTGGAGCGCTTTATGTTGCCTCTGTGCATATGTATCCACTTGGCGAACTCAAGGTCCTTGCCCTTGAGCGCACATGAGCCGTCGTCATAGCGCAGGAACCTTATCACATTCTTGACCTTGCGCACTTCATGGAATGGAAAATCAATCTCGTTCAGGCCGTCCCAGAATACGAAGAGGTATCCTCCAAAAAGAGGTTTGGCCACGACTTCCTCAACTCCCTGACGTCTTTCCGTGTTCTCCTTTGTTGGAAACCAGACGCACGATTCCTGTGGAAGCTGTGCAAGGATCCTCTCCAAGGCGTCCTTGGCTTCGTTCTCCTTCGATGTTATGACGTTCACGCAAAAGTACATACATGCCAAGTATGGCCCAATCGATGATGTTTTTCAACTTGAAAGTTGCTTTGATATACGATACTACATAGTGATAGGAAATAGTTTAGTAGGAGTTGGCGATGAACTGTTACCTTCCATGGAAACTCAACGACATGACCAGCATATCCGCGGAGAAGCTGCAGAGGAACATAAACCAGCAGGTGTCGTATCTTGAACTCTACAAAGGGGAGCTTGTAAAGGAGGCCTTCAGGTTCAACGTTGCAAGCATCCTAAAGTATACCTGCCTGCATAGGGACTCGTTTGGAAACGACCCGCTTTCACGAAAGGCCACCGACTGCCTCATAGTGTTCCTCCATGCAATGGCCGTGCAGCGCAACGCATTCTTCACTCCCTCCGATTCCGAAACCTCCATCCAAGCCAAAGGGTGCCGCAACCTGCATAGGCTCATGCTTGAGAACCTCAAGGCCACAATGCGCTACATAGACTACACCGTCCTCTTGGATAGGGCCAACGGCAAGACCGATGTCTCTGAGATGTTCAAGGCAAGGGAGGAAATCTACTCCAAGGTGTTCCCGGACGAGGTCCTTCTTGACGTATGCGGCGATGAATCCATAAACGATGGCTTCTTTTCCATAATAGACGTTGAAAATTCATGTAATGGCAACTTCATAGACTATGATGTAAAGAACATATGCAATCTCGATGATTCCCTGTGCGAGATGCTCTCGCTTCCAAGTTCGTCCCAGGACGGCTTTGGTGAGGATTCCCCGTATGGTGTGATTGGGGATATGGGTCAGTACCTTGAGACTCCATTCATCAAGCATTCAGGAAGGTTCTACAGCTTTGTGACGCGTTTCAGCCTTGAGCGCATACATTCCAGGATTGCGGATCTCTATCCAGCAAAGACCATCGTTGCGGATGAGGTTGGGGAAGAGCTTGAGACCGAAGTCGCCAAAACTGAAACCTCCATTGAAGAGACCTCCACTGAAGAGGATTTCATTGAAGACGTTGCTGAAGACGATGATTCGCAAGAGGACATTGTGTCTGAAGAAGAGGTCTTTGATGCATATGAGGATGAGTCTGAGGAATACGACGAACCCCTTGAGGAGTTCTTCCCATTGATGCCAAAGGCTTCTGAGCCTTCCAATAAGGATGTCGTTGGAGAGGATTCCTCCAACGAAGAGGTTTTTGAGGAAAAGCCGCAGGAGGAGTATACCGCCCTTGTTGGCGATGATGCATATTCCTATCTTGACGATGTCCCTCCTGAAGAGTTCGAGTCCGATCCTCTTTTGGATGAACAGGATTCCCTCTATGACGAAGATGACGATGGCGACGACGCTGACGATGATTCCGTAGTGGAGGATGCTGCCATTGAAGGGCAGGATGACCCCTACAGCGAAAAGTCCCTGTTCGATGTCTGCGATGAAGATGAGCCTGAAACCATTGAAGAACAGAACGATGTTCCAGAAGAGGAGCCTGACATTGAAAACGAAGTGGTCTCTGAAAAAGAGGCTGTGTTTGAAGCCGAAGGCAATGTTGCAGAAGAAGCCATCATCGAAGAAGAACCCAGCGAAGATGTTGCACCTGAGCAGGAGGAGTCTGAGCCAGTCGAACCTGTGGAAGAGGAATCCAAGGCAGAACCAACACCTGTCCCTGAGCCGGAGGACGAACCGGTACAAGAGCCTGCCGTCCATGGCTCCAATTCCATCCTCGACCAGGTTCTGCGGTCGTTTGCAAAGTCAAACCCTGTCGTGCAGTACGTGGAGCAGTGTTCTGAAGAGCAGCGCGATGAACTTGCGGGCGTAATGGAGAAAGCACTTGCTGCATGTCGTGCAGACGGCAAGGACAAGATGTTCGCGATTCCGGATACAACGATATCAGTCTGCATATTCCGCACGACAAGGGACCCCATGCTGGAGATCCAGAGGAGGGAGAACGTTGGAGCCCTCATGTTCGCAGGCGGCCATGATACATGGAATTCGCTTGAGCTGTATGTGAACGAGCTGGGTTCCCTTGTGAAGTGCGAATACAGGAAGGTCACAAGGTTCAGTTTCTCGGACTGGGAATGGAAGATCGTTGAGAAACTTGGGCAGAGGATTCTGGACAGGAGGGGAATGTGAAGTACAAGGCTGTTTTCTTCGATTTCGATGGAACCCTCATGGATACTTCCATTGGCATCTTCGCAGGTGGACGCTATGCAATGGAGAAGCTTGGCCTGCCAATAGACGAAGAGCATACTGTGTGGCGTTCCTTCATTGGCCCTCCAATCGGCGATTGCTTCAGAATTACGTTTGGAGTGAAGGACGATGCCTTGGTCGATGAGCTTGTGAGACAGTACCGTCTCTACTATGAGGCGGAGGGACGTTTCAAGGCGGTCTTCTATCCTGGAATCGTGGATGTCCTTGGAACTTTGAAATCCAAGGGTTATAAGCTGGCCGTGGCTTCAATGAAGAACGAGGACCTTGTCATTGAGATGTGCGAGCATTTTGGAATTGCAGATCTCTTCGATGAAATGCTGGGTCTTGACCTTGCAGGGGAGGCCACAAAGGAAAGCCTTTTGAGGAAGGGCTTTGAAAGGCTTGGCCTTGAGCCTTGCGAGTGCGTCCTTGTTGGAGACACCCAAATAGACAGCGACGGCGCCAAGGCTGCAGGCTGCGACTGCATAAAGGTCGACTGGGGTTTTGGTTTCACCAAAGGCCAGACGGGGACGATAGACAGCGCCAAGAGGATATTGGATCTAGTCTAGAGTCTCGAAGATCCCTTTTGCCTTGTTCTTCCTTACGTTGTCGTAGTCGAAGATTCTCCCGCTCATGCATATATACACTCCCGGCTTCTTGAGCTGGACGGCTGTGATGGCGCAGCCTAGATTGAATACTGAGTCCGAGCTTTCAAGGGCGTAGGGAACCATTGCGCCCGTAAGGACGATGGTCTTATTTGCGTCTTTCCCCAGTTTTTCTGCTATGACCTTTGCAGTCTCCACCATTGTATCGGTTCCGTGGATCACCACTATCATGTGCTCCTGGCTCCTTTTGCAGGACTGCGCTATCTTGAGCCTGTGTTCATCGTTCATGTACAGGCTGTCTATTGCAAGGCAGTTCTCCACGTTCGTCTTCACCGTACATCTGGACTGCTCCAGAATCCGTGGAAGATGGGAGTCCTTGAACGTCAGTTCTCCGCGTATCTCGTCATAGAGCTTGTCGAATGTGCCGCCTGTCGTGATTATCCTTATCTCATTGTCATTGTTGCCGTCTTCCATGGTGGTTCTCCTCTTTAGGTTCTGTTCTCAGAGACATCGGTCTTAGGTGTGGTGGTGCTTTCCATGTGCCAACCCAGTGCGCGGTAGAGATCGTCCTTGTGGTTGGCTATCTTGGCGCATGTGAATTTGACTTCGTCGTCGCCCATGTAGATTATGAGGCCTTTGCGTGCGGGGAGGACCTTTCCAAATCCAAGGGAGGTGATTTCGCCTGTGGGGATGGACCAGACTTCTTTGCATGGGGTTTCCTTGTGCTGTTTGTCGTCCGTGCGCTGGAGGAGTTTGACCTTGCCGTCCATGATGCAGAGCCGGCCTCTTGTCAGGTCTGCGGATGGGTCGGTGGGGATCTTCCCTGCAAAGATGTCGAAGTCGGGCGTTTTGCCTAGGACCTTGTCTGCGTCCTTGCGGCTTACCCAGAACATTGCGAACCAGTAGAGGACCACAAGTCCAACCATGACTGCGAACATTGGTATGAGCACTGGGCGGGACATATAGACGCTTGGAAGGAACACCACTGCGGCGAAATCCAGGATTATCAGTATTTTCACAATCGTTTTCATGCTTTGAATAATAGCCTTTTGGGTGCGGAAAAGAAAGGGCTCGAGTTCCTCTGAAAAAATTTTTGAAGTTTTTTTCGAAAAGTGAGAATGGAAACTGCAGGTTTTTTGGATTAAGTATTGTGGAGGTGCAAAATGAAGAGAAATTCCATGATCATTGTTGCATTTGTTTTGGTGGCTTTGTTGGCTTCATGTTCGGACAATCCAGGAACGACGACCATGAGGCTCATACTTGCTACAGGTTCGGAATCCAGCAGCAGGACGCTTTCTCCCAGCGACAGTTCTCTGTTGGATGTTAGCAAATACACCATCACAGGTACCGGCCCAAACGGAAAGACCTTCACAAAGAGCTCGGACAGTGATTCGGTGACGATAGAGGGTCTGACGATAGGGGATTGGACCGTGACCGCCAAGGGGTTGAACAACGCCAACACGGAGATAGTGTCGGGTTCGTTGACCTTCAGGCTCACTGCCACGCCTACGCCTCAGACGATTGTGCTGGATACCCTCATTGGCACGGGAAGCTTCAGGTTCAGCATCGACTGGTCGTTGTGCGATGTCGCCAATCCCGAGGTCGAGGCATACCTGACAGGTCCTGACATGAAATCCAAGGAGGTTCCATTGGCCGTCACCGTCAATCCCACGACCAAGACGGCTGTCATGTCTGAAAGCCTTGCATCAGGTTCGTACCTTCTGAGGGTTCTGCTCTTTGATGGCAACACCCAGGTGTCCGGTCTTGTCGAGGCTGTACGGATCTCCAATGGTACGAGTACGGAGGGAAGCCATGCGTTTCATTTCAACGAACTGGGTCCAAACACGCTCATGTACATAAAGGATGCAACCGGCGTGCCTATCAAGGGATCCCTCTCCGTTGCGGATGCTCCAAACGAGTTCGTGTCCGAGACCGAGTACACATGCGTCTTCGCGTTCGGTTCTCCCGAGACGGTCAATTCCGATGGCCTTACGATCGAGTGGTACTACGATGGCAAGTTCGTGCAGTCGAGTTCGTTGGACAATACGGGAAGCTCCCTTGCATTCACTCCAACGGTGGGCCTTCACCGCATAGACGCCGTTGTGTACAACAAAAAGCTTGGAAGCACAGGCTCTGCATCCTATTCGTTCACGACCGTTCCAAATGGTGCAAACGGCGAGCTTTCCCTTTTGTCCGATGACGCTGCGACTTCCTTGACAGTGGACTCCTCTTCCATGGTTGCCGCTCTGAGCGGTGACAGGTTCGTGGTTGTGTCGCCTTCTGCCGGCGAAATCTATCTGTGCACTGTCTCATCTGGAGCATTGAACGTGGTGAAGAAGTACGGATTGTCCAATTTCGAGTGGATAAGCGACACGAAGCATGTGTTCTCCGATCCAACCATGGACTACGTCGTGTTCACGGACGACTATCAGGGAAAGGAAAGCATTTCCATCCTGTACTTCGATCCAACGTCCAACACGTTGTCCAATGCCCTTAGGATGGTCGAATGGGCCCATGAGGAGTATGGCATTGAATTCGCCGACTTGTCAGCGGCGGCGTTCTCAGCTTCCCAGAACATGATCTTCGTGGCCGATGCTGGAAACGAGTTCGCCTATGCGTTCGATGCAAGCGGTGGATCCGCCTCCATTCTCGCTTTCTGCGACAAGATGGGTGCCGCCTTCCACGGTGTGCGCGACATGGATGTCTCTCCAAACGGTTTGTATGTCGTCTACTGTGCAGAGAGCTCCACCAACTTCGTCTCCACCAATATAACCGGTAGCGGTGGATTCGTTGGCGGTTCCTTGTCTGCAACCGATTCGTTTGCCACTCAGCACATACGCTATGCAAATCCTCAGCTTGTCGTGAAGGCTGGGTCAGGTGGGCTTTCGACCTACAAGGTCGTAGTTGGAGGTGCGTACACCAAGCACAAGACCATTGACATCCCCGTCTTGGACCTTGAGACCGATGGTGGCAACTATGTGTATGCAGTTACACGTGGCAACAGGATCGTAAGCTTTGAGGCCAACGGCTATGAGTTGACGCAGATAGGGTATGTGACCCTTGCCTCTGCGCCTGTATCCATTGCTTTGACGAGCGGTTACTTCGCCGCCGTTACAGAGGCAGGTACCATAGCTCTCTTTGGAATCATTGACAAGTGATTGCCTATGACAAGTGATTGCTTGTGAGAAGTGATTGCCTATGAAAAAGGTTGTTGCGTGTTTTTTGTTGGTTTTTGTGATTGTTGGAGCATTGTTCTGTGTTGAACCGTGTTCCAACAACCTTGGTTTTGCCTTTGATTGCGCTGTTGTGCAGGACTTCGTCCTCTCAAAGGGGAGTTTCCAGCTTTCAGGGGATTTCAGGGTCTTTGCCTTCGATGGGTTCCAACTGCGGCTTCCTATTGGATTTGCCTGCAACTATGGTTCAGGAGGGGCTGACGTGTCTGGTAGGGCTGGCGGTTCTGGTCGCGGAGGTTCCCGTGGTTCCGGCAGTGGCGGATACATGTTCGAGTTTGGCGCTTTGCTCGTCTACTACCCTTGGGAGAAAGGCCCCTTCATGGGACTGTCCCTTTTCCAGATTGGACTTACAGGCGACAACAGCCTGCTTGAGAATCTGATCAACCTGAACGAGGTCGTGTTCGGTTGGACGTTCGACCTTGGCCATGGTCTGCTTCTTGAGCCTTCTGTATCCATCCGCGACCCATCAGGGACGTTCTCGGATGAGTATTCCAAAATCAAAGGCGTGTTTCCATGCTATGGGACATTCAGGTTCAGACTGTCCTTTGGCTGGTTGTTCATGGAGGTATAGAAATGTATTTTTCGAATTCAAAGACGAAGAAGCTGTTCAACCAATGCGTTGCCTTGCTGCTGCTCGTCGCTATGGTGTCATGCAACGCCGCCTATATCCCTTCATTCAAGGCGTCCATAACGGATTCCCAGATGAAGCCCGCCGTTGCAAAGGTCATCGATGCACAGATGGACTACATCAAGGACTACCTGGACGAGGACGTGAGGGCCGGCATTGACGGCGCTTTTTCCAAAGGCAGGCCTCTTTCTGGAGCCGATATCGTTGAGCTCACAATGGAGGAGAAGGGCGGAAAGGATTATCTGGATTTCTGCTACGCAGTGGACTTGTCCCAGGCAAGCCTGGATGTAGATCCAATAATGGATACAGCCCAGAGCGTCCTTTCGTCAGAGGAGTACAGCAGGTTGAAGGTTCAGGCCCAGGAGCTTGAGACTTCGATGAACGAGAAGGGGCTTGAGTTCGCCAAAGGACTTCCCTTGAACCAACAGGAAGCCTTCTACAAGGATTTGAAGACTCTTGTGACTCGTGCAGTTGTCCTCTTGGTTGCGGGAATCGTGTATGCCGCCGTCCCCAATTTGGTTTTCTGGGGGAAGATAAGCGCAGCAGCTGCAATCTCGGTGGGTGCAGGACTGGTGGCCATCTCCATCATGTCGTTGTATGAGTACTACGAGTATGGAACGGGCGAGGGCGTTGATTTCGAGACATGGTTCAAGGATCTCATAAAGATCCCTCAGGCCGATTTCGCTTTGACGACCACCGTCACAGCCATGGCCGAGGCCCTTGGGATGGGTCCTGTTGTAACTGGCATAATTCTATGCGTCTTTGCCATCTACAACATAGTTGGAATGGTTCGCACCATGCTTAAGACCTACAATTTCGATGCTTGATTCTCTTTCGTCCTGCTTTGCCGCGGGCGGGCCTTTGCTTTGGCCCCGCCCGTGGCCTTGGTTGATGACTTATTGGTCGGTGGAATTTCCACTGATAATGAAAACTTCTTTGATACAGTGGAAAAAATTCCACTGAAAACGCTTTTTTTGAAGTTTTAGTGGAAAGACTTATGAATGAAATCATCGCAGGGCTGAAAAGATGCTCAAAAAAACTGGGGAATCTCCTTTCTCTACCGTTTGGCAGCAAGGAAATTCGCGGGTCCCTTGTTGTGAAGAGTAAAGGAAATCGGTCTGAATTTTATAGATACATAGATAAAGACTCACGTTTCGAATATCTAGGTTCAAACAAGACGGACGTTCTAGCCTCTCTGGCACAGAAACGCTATGACACACAGCTGTTGAAAACCATCAAGAAACAAAAGACGGCTGTAGATGCCTGCATCAAGAAACTTGAGGAAGTGAACTTTGAAGACCTTTCAAAGATTTACAACGACTTTCCTGAAGAACTCAAGCAATACATAAAGCCTCACCTAGATGATGACGAGCAGTATGCTGCAAAATGGCAAGCCAGGAACTATGCCACAAGCAGGAGAGAGAACGATACTGAAAACTACACAAGCAAAGGCGAACACGTAAGGTCGAAGAGCGAGGTGATCATAGCTGATAGGTTCCACACCCTAGGAATCCCTTACCATTACGAACCTATCTTCCGAATAGATGAAAACGACTACTTGGTTCCAGACTTCATAATCCTCAACAAAAGAACCCGCAAGGAATTCCTTTGGGAGCATTTTGGAATGATGGAAAAGCCCGAGTATTGTCTTGTTGCTCTCTCCAAAATCGAGACCTATGCCCAAGAAGGCCATATCATGGGTAAGAACCTGATATGTACCTTTGAGAGTAAGAACCATCCATTGAACCTCCAGTATGTGGATAGATTGATTGAAGAGTATTTGAAATAGGCTGTGATGTAAGAGCTAAGAGCCTACTGCTTTGCCTGATATCTTATGGCGAATCTGTCTGCGCGTGAAATGGAGATGCTCCGTTCTATGCATGTACCGTTTTCAGTAAGTCCAACGGCTGTGATATAAAAGGCAGGGGCTCCTTCGTTCAGGCACAGCAAATCAGCTTCGTCTTGTCTTAGTTTCGCAGTGCGGATGGTTTGCTGTTGATTGACAACTGTCATTCCATATTTCTCTTTCAAAACCTGATAGAGAGAAGTCGTCCCATCGAGGTTGCATGTCAACAGTCCTGGGCAGCACGATTCCTCTAAAAAAGAGGTTTCTATTGAGACAAGAACATCGTCAATAAGACGAAGCCTTTTTAGTTCATATACATTGGAACCAAGAGGAATCCCCAGCATGTTCGCCGTTTTTAGGTTTGCTTCTGTTTTGACGAATTTAAGTATTTTGCTGCTGCTTCTGTGCCCTTTGCTTTGCCAAAAGGAGGTGAAGCCTACATAGCTGGAAGAGTTTTCTTCGAATTTGGGCGGGGCCAAAAAGGTTCCGACACCGTGGACTGTAAAAAGGATGTCTTCACCTGTCATTTTGGCGATTGCCTTTCTGAGTTCAAAACGATTGCAATCAAGTATCTTGCATAGTTGCAATTCCGAAGGGATGGAACCTCCAGAGGAAAGGTGGTTTTTGTATATATACTCTTCTAGTTTTTCTCGAATCTCTTCGTTTATGAGATTTGAATACTTGCTCACATCTCGCTCCTTTCCAATGCATCAGAACCATGTGCGCGGAATATAAGCCTGTCATCATTGTCATATAGACGTGTGTATTCTATCAGATTCCCGGAACGATCGTAAGCCCAGGATGTAAGGAGGAAGATGGTGTCACCTTCTTCCTTGTCTAGCAGTGATGCAATTGGGTTGTAGATGGTTACGATTTCAAGTTTTTGATCTTCCATTGCTACGTCGATATTGTTCTTCGAATAGACGTCGTAAAGGGAGTAGACGCTGTAGTCATACTCTGCAACATCAGGTATGTACTTCAGAGGTACTGCGGTGTATTCTACTGCCAACGCTACATCATTGCTGATTTTAAGCTTGATGGATTCGTAAACATCACAATCTTCGCTTATTCCAAAAATGTGTGAATACTTGAATTTTGCTTTTCTTGTTCCACTGTATAGGATTCGACTGTTCACACTGGAATTACGGCCTCTTGCAATACTTGAAAAACTTCCCATCGACTGCAGATCAACTGTCAATTGAGGTGATTTCACGTACGTCCCCTTGCCCTGCATTCTTATTACAATACCATCACGCTCTAAAACATCAAGGGCCTTGCGTACTGTGAAATGGCTGATGCCATAGTGTTCCGCTATGGTTCTCTCTGAGGGGAGGCTGTCTCCCATGGCATACTCACCGGAATAGATCTTGTTTTTTAGAGTATCTGCAAGCTGTGTGTATAGTGGCAAAGTTTTTTTCAAACAGTGTTACCCCTTTGCATGTATATGTATAGAACTCAACTATACATAGTTTGGATTGTATAGGATTATGTAAACTTTGCAAACAGTCGGTCATGGATTTAAATAACAATTCCATTGGCAATCACGGCAATAGAACTTCAGCGATTCGGCATTAAATGAAGGCAACTTAAAACTGCCTGATTGGCACATCAAAAAACAATTGACAAAAGTATGATGCGAGAGGTATGTTAAAAACAACAAGTGTTATGGGATATATGTATACTATGTATGTTTAGCAACGTGTACTATTCCCAAAGCGAAAGGAGGAAAAATGGCATCATGTATGAATCCCCAAAAGATGATTGAATGGTGCAGCATACCTGCAGAACAACTGGAAAAGCATCCAAATTCAAAGGTAAAGCTTAGGATTCTTGAAAAAAAAGAAGTTTCGAAAAGAGCTGCAGACATGATGATTGAGGAAGTTGTTTCCAATAATGTTGCGGGGAAACCAACAAAATGGGTGCTTCCTGCAGGACCTATGGGACAGTATAAGTACTTTGCAGAAAGGGTCAATGCGGAGCGCATTGATTTGAAAAACGTATACGTTTTCCACATGGATGAATTCCTTGATTGGCAGGGGCGACCATATCCGGTAGTCAACAATTATTTCAGCCTTAAGGCCAATATGCTTCATGATTTCTACGGACTTATTGATGACGATTTGAATATTCCAGAGGACCACCGTATATGGCCGGATATCAACGACATCGACTATCTGGACAAAAAGGTTGAAGAGCTCGGTGGCGTTGACACTGTTTATGCAGGTTTGGGCTATAAAGGTCTCGTTGCTTTTTGCGAAGCCCCGAACTCTCCATATTACAGTATAAGCGTTGATGAATATGCTGAATCAAAGACGCGTATTGTTCATTTGAATGAGGATACTCTAATCTCCCTCAGCGAACGGGATATCGGAGGATTCGTTCAAATCGTCCCTCCTATGGCGGTTACCATTGGCTTCAAATCCATGTTGACGGCGAAGAAGGCAGTGTTCATGGTTACAACCGGTAGCTGGAAGCAGACTTCGATTCGGGTGCTGATGTTCAGTGAACCCACAGTGGAATATCCAGCAACATTGTTCCCCAAATACATTCCAGAAGTTGTGGTTCTAACGGATAGTGCAACAGCGCAGCCGCCTATCGTTGATGGCATTTTTACAGAGGTTAAGTGAAATGGCGAGAATTCCTCAGATAATTGTTTGCAATGGACATGGTCTTGGCGAGTATTGCGATGTGAAGCGCATTCCAAACCCAGGTGAAACTTGTATCGCATATAACCGTCGGTTCGAGATGGATGCTGGTAAGGGTACCAATGCCGCTTGTGCCATTGGAAGACTTGGCGGAAACGTTGCCTTTGTTGGCAAATGCGGCGTTGATCAATGTGGTGAGCTTGGCTACAAGTGGATGGGGGAGTCCAATGTGGATACTACCTACTATTGGTTGGATCCCTCCATTGAATCGTGCTTGGGGCTATGCATCATCGCTGAAAACGGCGAGAACATGCTACTCGATTTTGACAATGACATATGTGGAGTCCAACCTGATGAAGTGGACCGTTGCATTCGTAAAATGGCAGGTGCTAGGTATGTGATAGCTGGATTCGCACAGGCAGTGGAATCAGGTCTCCAAGCCTGCAGAACCGGCAAGGAACTCGGCATGACAACCCTTCTCAACCCTAGTCCTCTACGTGTGGGTATGAAGCTCGAGCGCATGCCTTATGTCGATTATCTTGTGGTGAATGAAGGTGAGTCCTATGAGTTGCTGGGTATCGACGACAAAGAGGATCTTGGTTGGGAGAAACTAGGACGTCTTCTCATTGAGAAGTACGGATGCTCAAACGTAGTCATGACTCTTGGTGGTAAAGGCTCTGCTGCCGTCACTGCCGATGAGGCCTTCATGTGTCCAGGTGTCAAAGTTGAAATGGTGGATGAAACTGGTGCGGGAGATGGCTTTCTTGGTGCAATAACCTATTGCATGAATGAAGGCAAGACCCTCAAAGAAGCAATGACATGGGCAAATGTCTATGCTGCGTATACAGTTACCAAGCAAGGATCCCTTGAGCATTATCCTTGGAGAAACCAGATTCCTTCAATATTCAAGGAACTCGGAAGGGAAGATCTTCTATTCTGAATTAAAACAAAAAAGGAGTTTGATATGGCAAAATACTTTAACGGTATCATTTCGGAGCCGATGATTTCCTATCACAAGGATGGCTCGATTGATTTTGATGTTACTCATGACCTCTTCAAGAACCTAGCCATGAGAGGTGCTAGCGGCTTGTTTGTCAACGGATTTGGAGATGAAACCTATTCTTTGTCTCTTGAAGAACGTCTTGAAGTCGTCAAGTGTGCACAGAAAGCAGTCAAGGGGACTGATTGTCTAATTGTTGCAGTTGTGCTGGCGAACTGTCTCAGAGATGCGTTGTGGTTGGTAAAGGAATACAGAAAGCTGGACGTTAAGGCAATGTCCATCTCTTTGCCCCCATTCTACCAGCTTACCCAAGAGGCTGCCCATCAGTACTTGAGTGCTCAGTTGGAGGCTGCTCCGGATGTTCCTATGTTGGCTTTCAACTGTCGTGAGATGAACGAGCTGTTCACTCCTGAGATGCTTGGAAGACTGGCTCATGAGTATCCTAATCTGAGGGGATATAAGGATGCGACTCGTGACATAATCCATCTGAACAAGTGCATAGATGCATTGGACGATCTGAAAGATGACTTCAGTATCATTTCCGGCTCGGATGCGACTTTGTTTACTCACATGGCTATGGGTGCTTCCGCTTCTGTAAGTTTCATGAGCGTTCCTTTCCTCGATCAGATGAAAGACATCTACGATTACTTCAAAGCCGGCGAGTACGAGAAGGCTTGGCAGGCGCAGCGTATAGTGTTGAAACTTCGTACATTCATGCAGCAGTTTCCTGATTCAGCTGCATATATCTATGCAATGAAATACACCGCTTGTGTGAACGTCCAAGGTACACGACACCCTGACCATATGCTTTACATCCCAGAGGAAGAGCTTAGGAAGTTTGATGAAATGGTCAAGGAATTCGGCATTACAAAGAGATATTGATTCGAGGCCAATATGGGACATATACCAAAAGTAGTATGCATCAATGGTAATGGCATAGGACAATGTTGCAATGTGGTTCGCATTCCTAAAAAAGGGGAAACTGCTATACCGACCAACCTTCATTATTGCAAGGACTCTGGCAAGGGCGTCAACTGTGCAATAGTGATTGGACGTCTTGGAGGAGATGTGTCTTACATTGGTAAGGCCGGCAAGGACGATGGTGGTGAGCTGAACGAACAGTGGCTTCAGGATTCAGGGGTACATTTGGAGCATTTCTGGTTGCAGGATGGTATCAAAACCAGCCTGGGTCTTATCCTGGTGGCTGAAAACGGCGAGAATTTGATATTCAACTTTGATTCACCAGAATCTGACATAACTGTTGAAGAGGCTGTTTCACATGTGAAGGAACTGAAAGGTGCTGAATACATGATTACGGGTTTTGAGATACTTCATTCCGTAGCATATGAAAGTGCGAAGGTTGGTTGTGAACTGGGTATGAAGGTTTTCATCAATCCAAGTCCTTTCGACGACGCTTCAGAAGTCGTCGAGATGCCTTTTGTCGATACCATGGCTGTCAATGAAATAGAGGCTTTGATGCTTCTTGGTGCAACAAAGGAAGAAACACATGACTGGATGGATGCCGCAAAGCGACTATGTGAAAAGTACAAAGTAAAGAACGTTCTCATAACACTTGGTGGAGAAGGCGCTCTTCATTACGGAGAAAGGGGCCTAGGACGTGTATCTGGAATCAAAGTCAATGTGGTCGATGAAAGTGGCGCAGGAGATGCTTTCTTGGCTGTTTTTGTGCAGTGTCTTATCTGGGGTATGTCTGTGCAGGAGTCTCTTGAGTATTCCAACAAGTATTGCGCTTGGCTTGTCCAAAAGCCAGGGACGGACGGAGTCATTGGCAAGTATCTCTATCTTAACGAAATGAAAGAGGTTTTGGATTTCTTTAAACCAAAGGAGGAAAAATGAAGATTTCTTTTTTCACGAACAGTCTTCATAGGTGGCCTATAGAAAAGAGCTTTGAAGTGGCTTCGAAGTTCGGCTATGACGGTATTGAGATATGGGGAGGTCGTCCCCATGCCTACGCTCCTGATATGAGGCCTGAGGATATCCAGAAAATCAAGGATCTTTCTGCAAAGTACAATCTTCCCATAGTGTCCTTTGAACCTGAAATGGCTTGCCTGCTATGGCGAGACCAGAGATGGATCGATGAAAGTATGGAGTATTTTCGCCAATGCATCGATTTTTGCAAAGCCATCGGTTGTCCTTATATGGTCATGGCCGCACTGCAGTGCAGTTATGAATACAGCACTGATGAAGATTGGGCGCAATTCATCAAATACATGAAGGAACTCGCTGCCTATTCGGAGTCTGTTGACGGCGTGACAATGATCCTTGAGACCGTCACTCCATGGGAAGGCAATATCCTTATACGATCCGATGACACGGTCAGAGCTCTCAAGGAGATAGATAGCCCAAAGGTCAAAGCGATGTTGGATTTGGCTGCTCCTCTTACTGTAGGGGAGCCATCTTCCAATTACTTTGAAAAGCTTGGCAAGGATTTGGTCCATGTCCATCTTGTCGATTGCAAGAAAGATGTCGAGGATCATCTGATCCTTGGAGATGGTGAACTTCCAGTGGAAGAGGTCCTCTCAATGTTGGATTCGTATGGATACGACGGGTATTGCTCTGTAGAGCTTTTTGATGAATATCGCACAGAACCTATTTTGTTCAATCAACGTGCAATCAGAGCGATTAGACAATCGCTTGAGAACGTTGGGTTGAAACAGGGTTGACTGCATTGTGCAAAAAAAGGAGGAATTGAATGCAGAAAAAATTGACTCGTGGAAACGTCAAGAACATAATAGCATACGCTTTTCTTGCGATATGTTTCCTAGTGATAGGCCTGTTCTGCCCTGTTTTGGAAGAAGGGGAGAACTATAGGGTTTGGACTTTGATTCCACCAGCGGCGATCTTCGTGTTCATCGTTTTGACAAGCAGGATTGTCGAAGGTTTCGTATTGACTGCCATATTGACTGTATTCATCAAATATCGCAGTGGTTTTGTAGGTGGTTTTGTCGAGTCTATTACCGCAAACGTTACCGATCCCGATGGTTTTTGGGTTCTGTTCCTGTTCATGCTTGGCGGTATGGTTACGGTTCTCTTCAAAATCAGCGGAGCTGGAACATACTTTGCTCGTTGGATAGCGAAGAAAGCCAAAAGCAGCAAGATAGCTTTGTTCATGGCATCGTTGCTGTGCATCCCTCTTGCCGTTGATGATTATACAAGCACTCTCGTTGTAGGAAACTGCATTACCCCTTTGACTGATGAGTTCAAGGTCCCGCGTGAGATGACTGCTTATGTCCTGCGTGCCAGCTCCGCAAACCTTTCAACTCTTTTGCCTATAGGTGCTTGGGCCATTTACATAGGTGCTGTCATTGATATGTGGGATTTGGATATTGTGGGAAACCAAACTGGGTTGATGTACTTCTTTACCAAGTGTCTTCCTTTCTGCTTTTTCCCAATTGTCTGTCTTCTCATGTGTTGGCTGATTATCGGTGGAGCAATAAAGCCCTTTGGAAAAATGAAGGAAGCATATCGCCGTGTTGAACAGGGCGGTTCTGTTGTTCCTGATGCAAAACCTCGCTACATAGACGGTGTTTTGCAGGAACCACCTGCTCCGGAACCAGCGCCAGAACCAAGGGCAAAGGTCAACCTGACTCACTTCATCGTGCCGGTGGTAGCAATACTTGCATTTGGCTATGCATTTGAATGGGACATGACATATGGATTGACCTGGGGTTTGATTACTTCTTTTGTATACTACATCATCACTGGCGTATTTGCTCCTATGGATGCAGCTGATGTCATTACAGAAGGCCTTTCCTCCATGTCTGTCATGTGTACCATGTGTACCTGTGGTTTGGTCATTTGCAATGGACTGGCAGATCTTGGATTCGTTGAGTACGTTGTTGATATCGTTAGTCAGCTTGTATCTCCAACCTTCCTGCCTCTTATCATCTTCATTGCATTCTCTTTGACTGAGATGCTGGTAACCTTCAACTACACGTTGTATTTGATAGCAATGCCTATTGTCGTTGGCGTTGCAGTCAATGTTGGTGCGAATGTTCCTTTGGCTATTGCGGCACTTATTTCTGCTGGCCTTTGGGGATACCAGACTGCTTTCTCCTCTGATGGTGGCATGCTTGCCTGTGCGGCATGTGGAGGTATAGATCTGATGGATCAGACTTTCTCCCAATACAAGATAACAATTGTGTGTTGGATTATATCCGCAGTGCTTTTCGCAGCTTTTGGAATCATTTTGTAAAAGGTAGAAGTGACGAACTGTTTTTAGGGTTTGGCGTAGTGGATTCACTACGCCAAACTTAAATAAGAGGAGAGATTATGGCTGCTAGATTTTTGCTGAGACCCGTTATGTTTGACGAAACCAAGAGACCGTTGCTGAATGATTCGCCATTTACAGTCAATGTTTTCAAATATGAATCCGGGGTTGAAGCTGTAGAGCTTAGCAATGGACCGGTTGTATGCATTGTCCTCCCGTATCAGGGGCAGCAGGTTTGGCGACTGTTCATTGATGGCGAGAACATGACCATGAAGTCCATGTATGAGAGTCCTGAATGCACTGACGATGTTTTCAATTTCAGTTATGGAGGATTTCTCATTCATTGTGGGCTAACCGCTATGGGTAATCCCTCTGAAGAGGACGATCACCCGATGCATGGAGAACTTCCACATGCCAAATACAGAAACGTATATGTAGAAGTCGGCGAAGACGGCAAAGGTCGGTATGTTTCTATAGGTGGAGATTATAGCTATAAGCTTTCAATCGATACCGGGTATGTGTTCAGTCCAGAACTTCGTTTGTATGAAGGCTCAAGGCTGGTCGAGGTTTCAGGACGTATAAGGAATCTACGCGCAAGTATTTTCAATTATATGTACATGGCTCATATAAACTGGCTGCCAATCAACGGATCGCGTTTGGTGTATAGCACACCCAAAGACAATCAGAACATCGAGGTTTGTCGCGAGGATTTTGGAGGTATTCTCGATGAAGAGGATGCCAAGCAGCTCGATGACTATACAAGTAGGTTGCAGAAGGATCCCAGTCAGGCTGACGTCATTGACTTTGAAACCCAATGCTATAACCCCGAGTTGTGTTCTATCATGCATTATAGATCCGATGAAAACGGCTGGGCTCATGCAATGCAGATTCGTCCTGACCAGACTTCCTGTTATGTCGGATTCGACACCAGTATCCTCAACAACGGCTTGAGATGGTTCAGCTGGACGGAGGATGAACGTTCCTGTGGATTCGCCCTTCCAAATACCGGCAACCAGAAGGGTAGGGCCTATGCTATAAAGAACGGTCTCATGAAGCAGCTTCCTGGACATGGAGAGACTGTACTCAGATATTGTTTTGGTAAGCTTGATCCTATGGAAACCGTAAAGATGGAGAAGAAAATAAACTCTATTCTTAAGGACTGCAAACAAGAGTCGTAGCTTATAAAGGTGCATGGGGATTTTTATTGTGGAATCATTGAAAGACAATGGACGTGCAATCATCTTCTTTGACATAGATGGTACGCTCTGTCGATACGAGGACACTGTTAATGACAACATTAAGAATTGCTTTAGGGGGCTTCACAAGGGAAACCATGTAGTTTTCCTGTGTACTGGAAGGTCTCCCAAAGACATATCCCAAGATATCCTTTCTCTCGGATTTGATGGAATCATTGCCTGTATGGGGGCAATAACCATCATTGGAAACGAAGTGCTGCAAAACAAGTTCATTCCACCGGATATGTTGCTGGAGACCGTTGGAGCTATGTTGAAACGTAAAGTACCGGCTTTGATCCTTGGCTTGGATGAGGTATTGCGTACCGAACAGATGGTGCCAACACCGCTTGAAACTGGAATCGTACGGACTGTTGAAGATCTCTATAGAAATGGTGAACTTGTGGAAGTTTCGTCATTGGACATAGAATATTCCAGCGTTTCAGCCCTTGGGCCAATAAGGGAAATGATCGATAGGCATTCCGACTTAGTTGAATACAACGAATCCAGTGGACAGACTCGTCTAAAAGGTGTCAACAAGGCGGTGGCCATCCGTACAGTACTGGACATTCCACATTACAAAAGCCTGAAAAGCTTTGCGATTGGCGATAGCCAGAATGATATTGAAATGCTCAACTGCGTTGATGTCGGCATTGCTATGGGTGATGCTCCCCGCGAGGTCAAAGAGGTAGCCCTGTGGACAACATCTACGGTGGAGGAAGATGGAGTCTGCAAGGCTATGGAACACTTTGGCCTTGTGTAATCTAAAGTAGTCCTACACCTGCTGGAACTGGCTGTTGTAGAGCTTTTCGTAGAAGCCGCCGCGGGAGAGGAGCTCGTCGTGGGTGCCTTGCTCCATGATGTGGCCGTCCTTCATGACTAGGATGAGGGATGCGTTCCTTATTGTGGAGAGCCTGTGGGCCACGACGAAGCTGGTGCGGCCCTTCATAAGGGTGTCGAAGGCCTGTTGGATAAGGATTTCCGTGCGGGTGTCTATGCTTGAAGTGGCTTCGTCGAGGATCAGCATTGGAGGGTGGCACAGCATGACGCGGGCTATGCACAGCAGCTGCTTTTGGCCCTGACTTATGCCGTCATCGGACAGAATGGTATCCAAGCCGTTTGGCAGCCTTTGTATGAACTCCCAGCAGTGCGAAGCCTTGGCCGCCTCGATGATCTCTTCGTCTGAGGCATCGGGCTTGCCAAAGCGTATGTTCTCCCTCACAGTGTCGCCTTTGAGCCAGGTGTCTTGGAGGACCATGCCATAGCTGCGTCTGAGCGAATGGCGGGTGATGTCCGTGATTGGGGTGCCGTCTATGGAGATCGTGCCGCCATCGACGTCGTAGAATCTCATGAGCAGGTTTATGATCGTCGTCTTGCCGCAGCCGGTTGGGCCTACGATGGCTATCTTCATGCCGGGTTCCGCGTGGACGTTGAGGTCATCGATGAGAGGATGGTCCTTTTCGTAGCGGAATGAAACATCCTTGATGTCGATGGACCCCTTCACGGTGCCAAGTTCCAAGGATGCTTCAGGTGTTTCCTCTTTCTCCTCCAGGAACGAGAAGAGCCTTGAGGCACAGGCAAGGGCGTTCTGCATCTCTGTGACGACTGAGCTTATGTCATTGAACGGCTTCATGTATTGGTTTGCATACGCAAGCAGTACCGAGAGGCCTCCAACTGTAAGGCTTCCGCCGGGGACAAGCAATATTCCAACGAGGGCCACGCAGGCATAGACAAGGCTGTTTACGAAGCGTGTCGATGGATTTGTGAGGCTGCTGTAGAAGACTGCCTGCTGGCTGCAATCCACAAGCTCGTCGTTTATCTCCTTGAAACGGGAAGATGCTCTGTCTTCGTATCCAAACGCCTTGACGACCTTTTGGTTGCCTACGATTTCGTCTATGAAGCCGGTCTGTCTGCCTCGGACCTCGCTCTGCTTCTTGAAGAGATTGAACGAGCGGTTTGAGATGAACCGTGCGACGACGAAGCTCAGCGGGGTGAGCACGACTACAAGCAACGACACGGTGACGTTCTTTGAGAACATGAAGAACAATGTCACAATTACGGTGATGATACCTGAAAAAAGTTGGGTGAAGCCTAGAAGTAGGCCATCGGAAAGGACATCGGTGTCTGTCGTGATCCTGCTTACTATGTCGCCTGTGCTGTGACCGTCCAGATACGACAAAGGGACTCGCTGGACATGCTCTATGGCCTTTGAACGTATTTCCTTGACGATGCCAAACGCTATGCGGTTGTTTATGAGGTTCATGAGATATGTGCACACGGCGGAGATGCAGACTATCATGACTATGTGGCTGATATACGTTGCTATGCCCTCGAACCAGACCTGGCCTTCTCCCACCATGAGGTCTATTGCATCGCCGAACAGAATTGGAACGTACAGCTGAAGCACCACCATTGCACCCGCAAGGACTATGCTCGCCACCAATCCAATCCAATGCCTGCCTATGAACGGGGAAAGCTTTTTCAAGGCCGATGCCGTTGAAGCTGTCCTTTTAGTTTTCACATTCTTCATGCCATGGCCTCCTTTGCGTTCCTTTCGTTGGAAGCGTTGCGCTCCTCTGGGAACTGCGAGTAGTAGATGTCCTGATACACTGGGCACTCTGACATGAGCTCTTCGTGGGTTCCTTTCCCAGCAAGCGTTCCGTTGTCAAGGACAAGTATGAGGTCCGACTGTCTTACGCATGCGATTCTTTGGGACACGATGAACGTTGTGCCGTGCAGGGCGTGGATCGCCTTCCTAAGGGCTGCGTCAGTTGCAAAGTCAAGTGCGCTCGAGCTGTCGTCCAGGATCAGAATCCGTGGCTTCTTGACGAGTGCCCTTGCTATCGTGAGCCTTTGCTTTTGGCCTCCGGAGAGGTTCTTTCCTCCCTGTTCGATTTCAAAGTCGAGCATACCTGGCTTCTTTTCCACAATCTCCTTTGCCTGGGCTGTCTCAAGGGCCTTCCAAATGTCATCATCGGATGCCTCTTCGTTTCCAAGCTTCATGTTGTCGCGGATGCTTCCCTTGAAGAGCACTGCCTTTTGGGGTACGACCCCCGTTGCTTCGCAAAGCTCCGCCTTTGACAGCTTTTTGACGTTTCCGCCATCAATGGAGACAGCACCTTCGTCTACATCGTAGAACCTTGGGATGAGGTTTACGAGCGTGCTCTTTCCGCTTCCCGTTCCTCCTATGACTCCAACCGTCTGCCCTTCGTATGCCTTGAAGTCTATGTCCAAAAGGCTTGGTGCACCGGCTCCTGGATATGTAAATGTGACGTTTGAGAATTCCACTGCCGGGGTGTTTGCGGGATCGTTTGCAGAAGTGTTCTTGCTGGAGCCTTCGACTGGTTGTTGGTCTCCACTCGTGCCTGTTCTGTATTTCATGCTGGGCTTCACATCCAATATCCCAGACACCCTTTTTGCACAGGCCAAGGACTTGTTCAGCGTGATTATGAGGGCTGCAAGCTTTATGAGCTCGACTATTATCTGGAGCATGTAGTTGTAGAGGGCTACGACCTCTCCCTGCTGGAGGGCTCCAAGCTCCACGCGGACGGCTGCTTTGTCTATTAGGACCGCGGCGGCTATGTTTATGAGAACGTATGTCAATGGATTGAGAAGTGCAGAGACCTTTCCAACGAAGATGTTGAGCTTTGTGAGGGCTTTGTTGCTCCTCTCGAATTCTTCGACCGCCTCCTCTTCGTGGCAGAAGGCCCTTATGACTCGCACGCCCGTGAGATTCTCGCGAGTGAGGGCGGTCACTCTGTCCAGTCCGGACTGCACTCGTCCAAAGAGAGGGATGCTCACCTTCATTATGAGGAATGTGACGGCAAGGAGCACCGGGATTGCGACTGCGAAGACCAGCGCACAGGTTGTGTCTATCGTGAAAGCCATTATCATGGCGCCAAAGACTATGAACGGACTTCTGAGGAGGAGTCTCAGCCCCATGTTCAGGCCTGTCTGGACTTGGTTCACATCGTCTGACAGCCGTGTTATGAGGGTGTCGCTCCCAAGCCTGTCCAGCTCTGCGAACGAGAAGCCCTGTATGTGGTCGAAGAGAGCCTGTCTGAGGGAGCCTGCAAAGCCGCAGCTTGCCTTGGCGGAGAAGAACTGCGCCACAATGCTGAAGGCAAGTCCAACGATTGCCATGGCAATGAGGGTCCCAAAGTAGATGAACATGTACTTTTTCCCCATGCCCATGGCGTTTGAGTCTATCATTTTGGCGACGACCAGAGGAACCAAGAGATCGAACAGGGCTTCCAGCAGTTTGAAGAGCGGTGCAAGCACGCACTCCTTTCTGAACTTCTTCAGATATATGGCAAGGTTGTGCATACCACTATAGTACAACAAAACGAAAGTTCTGTATAATATACTAGAGAGGGGCTTTCACAGCTCCAATGAAATCTCAGGAGTGAAGCATGTACAAACAGGAAATCCTTGATCGTTTTCTAAGGTACGTTCAGGTGGATACCATGAGCGATGAATCCATTGCAGACAAAAAGCACCCGTCCACACCTGGTCAGTGGGACCTCTTGAGGATGCTTGAAGGCGAACTCAAGGACCTTGGCCTCAAGGATGTGGTCCTTGATGAATACGGATACCTCCTTGCAAGGCTGGATGCCACGGAACAAGGTCTTCCAAGCATTGCCTTCTGCTCCCATGTGGATACAGCCGATGACGTTGAGGGAAACCATGTTAAACCTCGTGTAGTCGAGAACTACGATGGAAAGGACATAAGACTCAACGACGAATACAGCATCATCGCTGCAGACAACCCTGAGCTTGCACGATATGTGGGGTCGACGATAATAACATCAAGCGGAGACACCCTTCTTGGCTGCGACGACAAGGGAGGGGTTGCGGAGATAATGACCGCGGTTTCATACCTTGTGAAGCATCCCGAAATCAAGCACGGCGAGATAGAGATCCTGTTCTCTCCAGACGAAGAGACCGGTTGTGGAATGGATTTCTTCGATGCCTCAAGGCTTCATTCAAAGGCTCTCTACACCGTAGACGGCGGTACTAGATATGAGGTGGAGCTTGAGTGCTTCAACGCTGCAACGGTAAAGGTCCATTTCTCCGGCGTTTCATACCATCTTGGCGCTGCAAGAGGCAGAATGGTAAATGCCCTTACGATGGCAAGTGCGTTCATAAATGCAATCCCTCAGGCGGAGAGTCCGGAGGCCACGGATGGCCGCTATGGCTACTACTGCGCTCAGAACGCAAGTGGAAACGCAACGGATATGGACGTTACTGTGTACCTTAGGGACTTCGACTACGATGGACTTCTTAGAAGGATCGAGGTCCTTCAGAGCCTAGGAAAGGCGATAGAGCTTCTCTATGTTGGTGGAAAGGTCACTGTGGACAGCAAGATAAGCTACCTCAACATGGGTGAAGCTGCAAAGAAGGACCCTTGGGCGGTCGAAGCCATATTCAAGGCGGGAAAGGCCCTTGGTCAGCCGCTTCATACAGAGATAATCAGGGGCGGTACGGATGGTTCCCGCATTGCCCAGATCAAGGGCATTGCGTGTCCAAACCTCTATACCGGCGGCCACAACTATCACAGCAGGTTCGAATGGGCGGCACTTGATGCCATGAACGACAGCGTTGCCCTCATAATAGAGATTGCAAGGCAATGGGCCTTGGAGTTCTCAAAATCACATAGGTGAGGTTTCCAAGTCCAATGGGCAGGAAGGCTCTTGTTCTGTTTCTTCTGCTTCTCGTCGCCGTATCCGGCGTTTGGTGTGCAACCGTTGGATATGTCTATGGAAATCAGGTCTCGTCAGTGGATTTCGATGTGCCTCCAAAGGTTGGTACGAAGTTCGTTGACTCCAATAACAATGTCTTGATTGTGGCGAAAAGCCTTGAAAAAGCCGTTGTATTCGACAGAATAAGCACTTCTTCGTCTGTGGAGGAAGGGAGTGCTCTCATCTACAAAGGAAGGGACCACTCCGTTTTTGCAAGGGTCTCCATGGCGAACGCCCTTGTAGGATATTCAGTATCAACGATCCTTCATCCAATAAGGCCAATAGTACTGGCGGGCTTTACGTATTCGACCAAAAGGCTGTTCGTTTCAGCGGGGCTTGAAGCCGATGTAATCCTTTCCAATCTTTGGGACAGCTCCTTCACATTCATTGAAGACGGAGGTGTCCTTGGATGGTGCACCCTTGGTGCATTCGTACTTCCATCCATTTCCTTCGCCTGTTCGTATGGTTTGGCCTACAGACACTACATTGGTTCGTTCCGTTGGGAGCTTGGGCTTTCATGGCTGAGGGGTGTTGGCAGCCTCCTATACAAGACGCCGTATATAGGATTGGGGGTGTCTTTATGAAGGTGCGCAACAGTAAAAGGTTTAAGGAAACGGTTCTTGCGGTTCTCCTTGCCTTTGCCATTCTGTTCTCCTTTACTGGGTGTACGTCGCTTTCCTCTCTTATCAGGGCGAACATATCAGGCGTTCCGTATTGGGTCTATTCTCCAAAGGTAGGACTTGGAAGGGATAGGGTCTCGTTCGTTGGCGAAGGGCGGGCCTCTTCTTCAAGGCAGGCCGAGCTTTTGGCCTACTCCAGCATAGTGGACCAGCTTTCCGAATACCTGGGGATCCCTCTGGATCAGGAGGTCTACAGAGAGCTCAGCGTTCTGGGTACGGTTCAGGCATACAACCTTTCAATCGAGGATTCGTTTTCAAGGGTTCTGGATAGGGAGACGACGTTTTACGTCTATGCCGTGGCCGATTCAAGCCTCCTAGAAGCTGCAAGCTCAGAGGAGACTCTAAGGCGCAACGAGGTCTCCAAAAACGTTGAAGAGCTCGTGCTCCAAGGCGATTCCTACATGAAGGACGAGATGTTCACAAGAGGCATCTCCTGCTACCTGCAGGCCATGGCGGCCTCCTATGGGCAGGATTACATAAAGGAAGAGTACTCATACAATGTTTTGTTCGAGGATGTCATGGATATCCTTGGCTCAATAACGGTTTCGATTGCATCAAGCGATTCGTCGCGGGCGAGGTGCACTGTGTCCGTGACAAGGAAATCGGTCTTGCTTCCTTCCAAGGTCCGCAATGCGGAGGTCATTGCCTTGTATCGTGCCGTTGACATGAAGGGCGATGCGTATGACGATTCGTTTGTGTACATCACGGGTGCAGACGGGGGCTTCGTGTTCGACTGCCTCAATTTCTCGATGGTCCGCAAGGGGTCGGTCGAGTTCGTGCTTGACTTCGAGTCGGAGCTTGAGGTCCTTGAACGCACCACAGACCCAACTGTCGCCGCTTCCCTTAGGACCGCAGTCGAGGAGAAAAGCGTGAGGTTCGACTACGACAGGGCCTACGTTCTTGGCAGCATCGCCGTTGCAGCCATAGAATTCGACTCAAAGGGTTATGCCATTGGAAACAAGGCGACGACAGACTATCTGTGCTCCCTTTTCGAGGCCGATGGCGCTGAGGTCTCCCCCTTCTATGCAGATTCCAACTTGGAGGAGGACGTCCTTTACGACTACAGTCAGCTCAAAGGTGGAGCGGAATGCCTTTTGGTCTGCAGGTTTGGGCAGATGGACGTAGTCGAGTCAAGGCTTGGAGGGTTCGCCTCAAGCGTTGAAGGTACTGCAACTTTGTTCGACATGAAGACCCTGTCGCCCATTTATTCCAGCTCTGTGGTCTATGCATCTGCATTCGGTGATACGGCCCAGGACGCAATGAAGGCGTCTTTTGAAAAGCTTGCTGATGTGGTGTACTCACTCTTGAAGGCGGATTATGTTTGATTTGGTACGGCGTACACCGCTAGAGGAGTACAACGGAGAAGGTCTCTTCTATGTCCATGACGGGACTGGAATGGAGGTGTTCCACATACGTACCTCCAATGATGCCTATGAAGATTCCAAGTCAGGGGCGAACCATGAAATGGTGGCAAACTTCATGTTCTCCACGCCGTCACAGGACGACAAGGGTGTAGCCCACATATTGGAGCACACTGTCCTGTGCGGCTCAAAACGGTTTCCTGTAAAGGATCCGTTCTCCTTGGCTTTGCAGTCAAGCCCAAACACGTTTCTAAATGCCGTCACTTTCTGCGACAAGACCATGTTCCCCCTTGCATCGCCTTTGAAGAAGGATTTCGACAATCTCTTTGACATATACGCCGATTCCGTCTTTGCCCCGCTTCTTAGATTGGAGTCCTTCCAGCAGGAAGGCATCCGTTGCTTTGATGGCAGGTATGACGGCGTTGTATTCAACGAGATGTGCGGTGCAAGGAGCACAGCGGACTCAATGGTCCAGACATACAGTACCAAGTTCCTTTACGAAGGGACCCCTTGCCAATACGACTCGGGCGGCGACCCCCTTTCCATAGTCGACCTTGGGTATGACGAATACCGTGAACGCTATTTGAAATGGTATTCGTCTTCCAATTGCAGGCTTTTCCTGTTTGGAGACTTCGATGCCAAAGAGTATTTGGACAAGCTTGAAAGCCGTTATCTTGAGGGTGCTCCAAAGGGATGTAAATTTATTCCTAAATCGGAATACTATGAGCAAAAACATATAAAACCATTCAGAAAACGTGTTGGATGTGCCGTAAAGGACGCATCAAGTGTAGTCCTTACATGGCTTACGACTCCATCAAGCGACCCTTTGGAAGTCCTTACGGTGTCCGTCCTTGTGGATGTCCTTCTTGGAAATCCCGGAGCACCGCTGTACAAGGCAATAGTGGAGTCAGGACTTGGCGAGGATCTGAACCCAATGTGCGGAACGGATCCTGACAGCCCCATGCTTACCTTCACCGTTGGATTCAGCAAGGCAGCGAAGGGGAGGGAGGATGAGATAGAGGCTTTTCTGCTTTCCACAATAGAGCGGCTTGCGAGAGAAGGCCTCCCAAAGGATGCTGTGGCCGCCGCAATAAAGAGGCAGGAGTTCAAGCTCCAGGAGATTCCCGGCGACGGTCTTCCCTTTGGAGTCGCCACAAGCCTCAAGGCCGCCCGCTCATGGCTTAGGGGCGGCTGCCCTGAAGATGGAGTCAAGGATTTCAAGAGACTTGAAGACTTCAAGGCCCGCATGGCCGACGGCCGCTATCTGGAGGATTGGATGCTCAGCAACCTTGTGGAGAACCCAAGGCGCTGTCTTTTGACGGTGGAGGAGGATCCTTCCTGCGAAGAGCGTTTCAAGGCGGCTTTGGACGAAAAGATTGCAAAGCTTGGTGAGCGTGGTCTTCTGCCTGGCTCTGAAGAGAAAGCCAGATACGAGGCTTTCGTTGCTACTTCTGATTCCCCTGAAGCCATTGCCTCGATTGGACGGATCTCCCGCGATGACCTTCCTTTGGACATACCTGAGTTCAGGGCACAGTCATTCAACGTTGCAGGTGGCTCCAAGCTGTATGTCCTTCCTTTGTTCACGCGCTCGATAGTCTACATCTCAATGGGGTTCGATGTGCGAGGTCTTGGCCTTGAGGAGAAGCGTCTTCTTCCCCTCCTTGTCAGGTTCCTCAACATGTGCGGCACCAAAGGGCGGTCCTATTCGCAGCTTGGCACAGACATCAAGCTCAATACCGGCGGCTTTGCCATAAACACGACAGCCGGACGTGATGTGAAGGGCCGTCCTGTAAGCCTTGTCGTCGTAAAGGCAAAGACATTGCGTGAGGATCTTGCAAAGGCCTTGGATATCATTGGCGACATCCTTCTTGAGGCCGATTTCTCTGACATCTCCAGAATCAAAGCCGCCTTGACGGACCTTTTGACGGACTTTGAAAGCGGGTACACATACAGCGGCAATTCGTACGCCGTTCTGAATGCCACAAGCACGTTCTCTCCAAGCGCTTTGGAAAGCGAGCTCACCGTTGGTACATCGTGTTGGATGTACATGCGCTCCGTCAAGGAGCGTTTGGAGGAATCTGGTGGAAACGCTGCCTATGAGAGGACTTTGTCATACAGGCTTGCAGACCTATGCTCCAAGGTGTTCGTCCAGCGTGCCCTCAAATTCCACCTTGGGTGCGAAGAGCCAGTTGATGAATGCAGACAACTTGTTTTGAAACATATAGATAGATATCATATTGGTAGGTTTGTAAGGATATCTGACTATTATAGAAGGAATGCCTTGGACATGGCATTGTACACTGCAAGGCATAGGGTGTTCCAAGTGTCGTCCGGGCCTGCCTTCAATGCACTTGTCACGAAGTTCGTAAGGAGGACTGACAAGGACCTTGTGGCTGCAATGCTGCTTGCATGGACAATGGAATCGGGCTGTCTTTGGGATAGTGTGCGTGGGCGCAATGGAGCGTATGGGGTGGAGAGCCATGTGGACGACATGGAGGACCTTCTTGTGTTCTCGTCGTACAGAGACCCCTGCGTGGATGGGACTTTCGAGGAGTTCGAGAAGGCCCTTGGCTGTGGTTTGGATCCCAAGGATGTGGAGTATGGCGTCGTGTCCATGGTGGGTAGGGAGATAAAGCCCTCGACGCCTCAGATGAAGTGCGCACAGTCGTTCAGGCGCATCGTCTACGGATTGACTCCGGCTCTGCATAGAAGAAGGCGTGGGATACTCCTTGGTCTGACGGCCAAGGATCTTGAGGAGTTGGCTCAGAGGATTCTTTGCGAGATGCATGCACAGGCCTCAAGCGTCCGTGTCACGGTCTGCGGTGAAGACATGGCTGTTTCCAATGAAGCCGTGGAGGATATGGATTTCGTTTCGCTTCCAGTCTAGGCTTTGATAGTATATAATGTGACGGAAGTATAATGGACACATTCTGGAGGCTGGAGGGTTCATGAAGTATCTGGGTGCAATAGACCAAGGGACGACTAGTACGAGGTTCATTCTGTTCGACGAACACGGCGACATACGGGCGTCGCATCAGATAGAGCATAGGCAGATCTTCCCGAATCCGGGTTGGGTCGAGCATGATCCATACGAAATCTGGGACAATACTACAGAGACGATTGTAAAGACACTTCGTGCAGCCGATGCACAGGCCTGCGACATTGCGGGCGTTGGAATCACCAACCAAAGGGAGACCGTGGTTGCGTGGAACCCCAAGACAGGCAAGGTGTGGTACAACGCAATAGTGTGGCAGGACCTCAGGGGTGCGGACCTCATAAACAAGCTCAAGCAGAGCTGTGACGAGTCTTGGCTCAAGAAGAAGTGCGGGCTTTTGTTCTCCCCATACTTTGCAGCCTCCAAGATCGCGTGGCTTTTGGACAACGTGGATGGGCTCCGGGATGCGGCCGAAAGAGGCGATGCCGTCTTTGGCACGATAGACACCTGGCTTACATGGAACCTCTCGGCACGAAGGTGCTTCGTCACAGATGTGACCAATGCATCACGCTATATGCTAATGAACATAAACACCCTGCAGTGGGACGATGAGCTTTTGTCCGTCTTCAGGATTCCAAAGAAGGCCCTTCCACAGATAGTGCCTTCCACGGGGAGGACCTATGGCCTTACATCCGTTGCAGGTCCGTTTCAGGGAGAGGTTCCTGTCTGTGGAATCCTTGGAGACCAGCAGGCGGCCCTCTTTGGCCAGGCATGCTTTACGGAAGGGCTTGGAAAGTGCACCTATGGCACGGGATGCTTCCTTCTTGTGAACACCGGCGACAAGCTTTGCTTCTCGAACAATGGCTTGGTCTCCACCGTTGCATACAAAAGGGATGGAGAACCTCCCGTATACGCCCTCGAAGGCTCCATTGCCGTAGCCGGCTCGTTGGTACAGTGGATACGCGACAACCTCAAGATGGTCCAAAGCGCACAGGAGCTTGACGAATTCGCCTCAAGGGTTGAGGACTGCGGAGGAGTGTACATAGTGCCTGCCTTCGCAGGGCTTTTCGCTCCCTACTGGAGAAGCGATGCAAGAGGCGTCATTGCAGGCCTTACAGGCTACAGCGACAGGAACCATATATGCCGTGCGGCGCTTGAGGCCACGGCGTTCCAAGCCAACGACATATTCGATGCCATAGAGGCGGACAGCCACATAAAGATGCTCAAGCTCAAGGTCGATGGAGGCCTTACGAACAGCGAGCCCCTCATGAAGTTCCAGGCCGATATCCTTGGAATTCCAGTCATAAGGCCTCAGGTGATAGAGACGACGGCCCTTGGCGCTGCATATGCGGCGGGGCTTTCCGTTGGCATGTTCGACAGCATGGATCAACTTTCCAGCCATTGGAGAGAAGAGAAGAGATGGGAGCCTACGATGTCCAAGGAGACTCGTGAGGCCAAGGTGAAATTCTGGAACAAGGCCGTTTCCAGAACGTTGAACTGGACAGAGGAGAATTGAGAGGATGTTGCCTACGACCGTGCCTGAGATGATCAGGGCCGCTGTGCAGATAGTGGTTCTGACTGTCTTCTTCTACAGTACTTACATTGCGCTTGCCCAGAACAGGGCTTCCCGCATAATCGGGTCGATTCTGACCTATGTGTTCGTCTACATAGCCTGTAGCCTGCTCAAGCTTGACATAATCGCAAGCCTAATGAAGATTCTGGCCGTTCCCGGTGTGGTGTTCCTGTGCGTGTTGTACCAGCCTGAGCTGAGAAGGACGTTCACCCCAGGCGTCAGCAGAAGGTCCCGTTTCTTCAGGCTGGGTGGCGTTCAGACGTCGTCTGACCAGATAGAGACCATCCTCAATGCGTGCCAGCGCCTCGTCCAGTCCAAAAGGGGCGCACTTATCGTGTTCCCGCGAAGGCTTGGACTCAAGAACATAATAGACAGTGGAACCAGAATGAACGCGGACATATCAAGCGCACTCATCGTGACGGTGTTCGACCACGACACGCCACTGCATGACGGCGCCATGATAATCCAAGGCTCCAAGATAGTCGCAGCCGGGTGCTATCTGCCTCTTTCAGGCCAGACCGATATCCGTGCCTCCTTTGGCACGAGGCACAGGGCCGCCCTTGGCATGGCGGAGGAGTCCGATGCCGCCATAATAGTCGTGTCGGAGGAGACCGGTGCCATATCCCTTGCCTGCAACGGCAATCTCTACTACGACCTGTCGCACGATGAGATAAAGAGTATGCTGCTTTCGCTGTTCAACTACTTGGACATCCAGCCTGTGGCCATGGAGGAGGGAAAGAATGAGGCGCAATAAGTTTTTCCAAAGGGTCTTCTACAACTGGCAGGTCAAGATTCTATGCTTCCTCCTTGCCGTTTTCATGTACTTCTTCCTTGGCCTTGTCATTCAGGATACAAGGACCGTGAAGCTGCCTCTCGATGTGACACTTCCCAGCGGCTACAACGCCGACAGCAACATCCCAACCAGCGTTGACCTTGTGATAAAGGGAACCCAGGAAAGGATATACATGATTGAAGTGGACGATATCCATGTAAGCGTGGACTTCTCAAATGTGGACCATGAAGGAGTGAACATGGCTCCTGTCGTCATAACCATGGATGGTCCCAACCAGTCCCTTGATACGTCGTCCGTATCCATATCCACCAATCCTACGCAGGTGAAGATATACTTCTCGCTGAAAGGTTCCGGCGCAGAGCCCAAGGAGGCTATATGATAAGCGGTATTGGAATAGATGCAGTCTCCCTGGAGAGGGTGAAGAAGCTTGACAGGCACTTCCTTGAGAAGGTCTACAACGAGCGTGAACTTGAGGAGTACGCCCTTTTGGAGAACGCCCATGAGGATGTGAAGGCTCAGTTCCTTGCCTCCCGCTTTGCTGCCAAGGAGGCGTATGCCAAGGCCTGTGGAACGGGGTTCTGCGAAACGGTCGTCCCTCGTGAGATATACGTGAAGAAGGAATCGACCGGCAAGCCTTCCCTTGTCCTGTGCGGCACTACTTTGGACAATGCACCAAGGGCCGCCGTGCATCTTTCCATAACCCATGAAGAGCCTCTTGCAATCGCAATGGTGGTGCTTGAAACCGTTGGGAAGGCAAATGTCTAGAAGAGACTGGAAGCGTCCTGTGGAGTTCTCCGCCCCTGATGGTAGGCGTCGTGTTGCGCTTGAGCTTTCATATGATGGGCGTTGCTTCAATGGCTGGCAGACGCAGAACAATGCAAAAAGTGTACAGGAAACGTTGAAACAGGCCATCGTATCCTTTTTGAAGGATGACAGCGTTGAGGTGTGTGGAAGCGGTAGGACTGACAGCGGTGTCCATGCCAAGGGACAGGTCGCCCATGCCGAGTTCAATGAATGCGGCATACCCGCCAAGGCCTTCCTCTATGGGCTCAACGCCATCCTTCCTGTGAGCATAAGGATTATAAGAAGCTGGGATGTCCCCGCTTCGTTCCACGCCCGCTACAGTGCCATGGCCAGGGAGTACCGCTATTTTGCGGTGCAGGGTTTGGGGCGGGATGCTTTCACAGACGGCCTTGTCACAAGGATCAAGGATATGCCTGATATTGTCGTTTTGAATTCGTATGCGGGTCAACTTGTAGGTACGCATGATTTCACTACGTTCGCCTCTGCGAAGGACATCTGTCCTAGCAAATATCGGGATATATACGAATCCGTCTTCACGATGGAGAAGACCATGTACGGAGACGATGTCCTGTGCTACAAGGTGTGCGGCAATGCGTTTCTGTACCACATGGTGCGTTCCCTTGTGGGGACCATGTTGGAGATGGCAGGCAATGGGTGTTCTGCGGCGGAGTTCAAGGATGTCCTTGATTCGTGCGACAGAAGGCGTGCGGGCAAGACTGCACCGTCTGATGGCCTGTATCTGTGGCGTGTAAGCTATGACCCTGACGAATACCAATGGTTCGAGGATGAGTATGGACGTTGAGAATAGGTTTGACGGTGCAGATGGGCTCGAAAACGTAGACGTAGAGGCGAAAAAGCGCGCTTTGGAGGCTGCATTGGGTCGTGTAGGCGGTCTTATGGACGATTTCGAGAATGTCGTCAAACGCAGCTTCGATGAGCCTTCCCATCCTACGGCGGGCTTTGATTTCTCGGCGGCGGTGAAGAAGGTCTATCCCGACCCTGTTGCCTCTGCGGTCGATGATGTCGAAGAGACTGTTCTGGCTGCGGATGAGGATCCTCGTCTTCACATGTCGTTTGGGGCTTTGCAGGCCGAATGTCTGAAATGCGAGCGCTGCATTCTGTGCAAGACGCGAAAGAACGTCGTATTTGGAGAGGGGTGCGCTGAAAGGCCAATCGTCATGGTCATTGGCGAAGGCCCTGGCGAGAATGAGGACAATACAGGCCGCCCGTTCGTTGGCAAGGCTGGACAGTTCCTTGACAAGTGGCTTGCCGCCATAGGCTTGGACCGCAATTCGAACGCCTACATAACCAACATAGTCAAATGCAGACCTCCTATGAACAGAGACCCCCTTCCTGACGAGAAGAGCGCCTGCCTGCCTTTTCTGAAACAGCAGATTGCGTTGATACAGCCTCAGGCCATACTGTGCCTTGGCAAGCCTGCATCCACTCTCATGACGGGGATGATGGAGTCCTCCATGGGGTCTTTGCATGGACGGTTCTTCTTCTATGACGGAATTCCAATGATGTGCACGTACCACCCTGCGGCGGTGCTCAGGGATCTGACCCTCAAACGTCCTGTTTGGGAGGATTTGAAGAAGCTTGCACGCTATCTTGGCCTTGGGCTTCCTGGGTGAGTGCGTTGATGGTGAAATCGTGGTGAAATCATGTTGAAATATGCAAGGGTTGCAGTTCCAGTGCCTCTCAAACAGGAGTTCACATATAGCTTCGATGACGATGCTGTGTCCGTTGTTCCAGGCATAAGGGTCATGGTTCCGTTTGGACGACGCAAGGTCCAGGGCTATGTCGTCGATGTCCTATCTTCCAAGCCTGATGCTGGATTTGAGATAAAAAGTGTAATCAAGGCCATCGACAAGGAGCCTTTGTTTGGAAGACGCGAATACGAACTGGCCCTTTGGATGGAGCGCTTCTACTTTTCAAGCCGTGGTGAGATCCTTGATGTCATGATTCCCGGTGGACGACGTGACTCTTCGTTTGGAGCGTTGGATTTCGAGGAACCTACCTTGAAGAGGGATGTAGTCCTTACCTCAGAGCAATCCGGTGCCGTGGAGACGGTTATGGACGCCCAATCGGGGCTCTTCTACTTGTTCGGAGTGACGGGAAGCGGAAAGACGGAGGTTTTCCTGCAGTGTGCGGAGCGTGTCATAGCCCAAGGTGGTCAGGTGATATACCTTGTACCTGAGATAACGCTTACGCACCAGCTTGCGGTGCAGGTGATGGAGCGGTTCAAGAACAACGTTGCAATCCTGCACTCCGGGTTGACGGACTCCCAAAGGATAGCCCAATGGCGCAGGATAAAGAGGTCTGAAGTCTCTCTTGTCATTGGCGCCCGCAGTGCGGTCTTCGCTCCCTGCGAGAACCTTAGGATGATAATCATAGACGAAGAGCACGAGAACTCCTACAAAAGCGGAAACGACCCACGCTACCATGCACGTCAGGTTGCCCAGAAGCGTATTGCGGACTGCCATGGAAAACTCCTCATGGGAAGCGCAACCCCAAGTCTTGAAGCATGGCACCTGATGAAGGACCCCTCGCGCATGACGCGCATAGACCTTACCGTACGAGTTGGAGGTGGCTGCATGCCAAAGGTGGAGATCGCCGACATGACCCACGAGGACGGCATCTTTGGCAAGACCCTTCAGCTTGAGATGGCTCGTACTTTGAGAGAGGGAAAGCAGGTGATACTTTTCCTCAACAGGCGTGGCTACAGCTACTACTTCCACTGCCGCAGCTGCGGCTATGAGCTTAAATGTCCACACTGTGACGTGGCAATGACCTACCACAAGAAGACTGGTACGTTGAAGTGCCACTACTGCGGCTATACGCAAAAGCCAACGAAGGTTTGCCCTGTGTGCGGCTCTCTTGATGTCATGTACTCCGGTTTTGGTACGGAGCAGGTGGAGCAGGAGGTCCAAAGACTGTTCCCTCAATACAGGACTGCACGTCTTGACACCGATGTCGTCTCAAAAGACAGGAAAATAATCCAGAAGACGCTGGACGAGTTCCGTGCAGGTTCGCTTGACATCCTCATTGGAACCCAAATGGTTGCAAAGGGCCTCAACTTCCCAAACGTGCAGCTCGTTGGGATAGTTCTCGCAGACAGCGGCCTTCTCGTCCCTGACTTCAGGGCAGAGGAGCGCACGTTCGATCTTCTTGTGCAGGTTGCCGGCCGCTCTGGACGTGCAGATTCCAATGGTAGGGTCGTCGTCCAGACGCGAATGAAGGACAACCCTGCAATCGTCATGGCCTCAAAAGGGCAGGTCGAAGCCTTCTTCGACAAGGAGCTCAAGCTCCGTAGGGATCTTGGATTCCCTCCGTTCTCCAGGATGGTCAACCTTGTCGTCCGCTCTCCAAAGGCCGAGGTTGCAAGGGGTTTTGCAGAGTCGTTGGCCCGCGAGCTTGGGGAGAAGGCCGCATTCTTTGGCTTGGACGTACAGGTCTATGGCGCAAACGAGTGTCCAATAGAGAGGATACGCGCCAATTTCAGGTTCCAGGTGCTGCTTAGGTCCTTCAAACCCTCCGATATGCTATCCCTTCTTGAGAACGTCCTGTCCTATACCAGCGCGCCGTCAAGCGCCGTCCTTGAGATTGATGTTGACCCTGTAGACCTGCTTTGAGTATCATTTCCCCATGCTCGACATATATAGAATAGGGGACGAAATCCTCAGAACGAAATGCGAGAAGGTCACCCAGTTCGACCACTCGCTTGAAATCCTAATAGATGCAATGTTCGACACCCTTGACGAGGCCGATGGCGTTGGTCTTGCGGGCCCTCAGGTTGGCGTCGACAAGAGACTTTTCATCGTCTCCCTCAGCGATGGGACGAAAAAGGCTTTCATAAATCCGGAGATCGTTGAGACCTCTGTGGAGACCTGCCCCTATGAAGAGGGATGCCTCAGCATTCCAGGTGTGTACCACAACGTCATAAGACCTTCCAAGGTCAAGGTCTTTGCACAGGACGAAAAGGGCCACGCATTCACTTTGGATGCATCGGGTCTCCTTGCCCGTGTCATACAGCATGAGAACGACCATCTTGATGGCAAGCTCTTCATAGACCGTTTGAGCGAGGACGAAAGGGAGAAGGTTCTCAAAATCTACAACAAGAGATGTGGCAGGAAGGCTGGTGCTGACAAGAAGCCCGACAAGCTGTCCAGCAAGAAGAGGAAGGTTTGATTTGGCGGAGCTTTCATCTTCCTTGGAGAATGCAAGGATTCTTTTTGCAGGGACCCCTGACATTGCAGTGCCTCTTTTGAGGTCGTTGGCTTCTTCCTTTGATGTCGTTGGAGTCCTGACTTCCTGCGACAAGAGCGTAGGGCGCTCCTCCAAGCTGTGTCCGCCCCCTGTGAAGACGGCCGCTTTGGAGCTTGGAATCCCCGTTCTGCAATTCGACTCGTTGAGGACCCCTGCAAGGGAGGCCGTCAAGGCCCTTGGTGCAAACGTCCTTGTGTCGTTCGCCTTTGGGCGTATCTTTGGGCCTATGTTCCTTGCTCTCTTTCCAAACGGAAGGTTCAACGTGCATCCTTCCCACCTTCCTCTCTTCAGAGGGCCTTCCCCAATCCAGGCTACTATTCTAGGAGGTTTGAGAGAGGCTTCCATAAGCGTGCAGACCATTGGCGAGAAGATGGACGAGGGCGATATCTGGGGTATGATGCAGTTCCCTTTGGAAGGCACGGAGACCACTTCTTCTCTCACGGAGAGGGTTTCCCTAGAGGCGGCTTCCTTTGTCCCCAATGTCCTGAAACAGGCTCTATGCGGCGAAATTTCACCTGTTGCCCAGTGCGGTGAGCCATCGTATTGCAGAATGATAGAGAAGACGGACGGCAAATTGGATTTCTCTAAGCCTTTGCTGGAGCTTCATAGTCTTGTGCGTGCTTCCTATCCATGGCCAAAGGCCTTTGCGCTTGCTGACGGCCGTGAGGTCTTCATTACAGGTGTATGGGGCGGCTTCCCTGAAGTGGAGCAGATACTGGAAGAGGCTGGGGCATCGGCCTTGGAAGGGAATGCGTTGCCGGAGCCGGGTACGGTCGTAGGATTCAGAAAGGACTGCGGTGTTGGCATTGCGTGTGCAGATGGGGTGCTTTGGGTGAATGGGTTGCAGCTGCCGGCCAAGAAGGAGATGGACCACAAGGCGTTCGTGAACGGAAACCGTTGGATTCTGGATGCCAAGTTCAGCTGATGGCATCCATTGTGGTTGATAGTGGTTCATGGTGATTCGTATGCAGGATTCGAAGCCTTTGTCCAAACCATTGTATAGGTCGTATTCGTCGAGTCTCATCGAGAAGCATGGACATAAGGTGTTCCGTGTTGGTGTGGATGCCGGTTTCTCGTGCCCCAACCGTTGTGGCGACAAGGGGACAGGTGGGTGCGTCTACTGCGACAGTCAGGGGGCCAAGGCTGCGTACCTTAGGACGAACGAAAGCGGGTTCAGGCATGACAGTGGCTTCGAAGCGGGTATAGATGGGACTTCGTGCGAGGCTTCGTACGAAGTTTTGAAGGATGGACGCTTGGACGATGTTCGCCTGCAGGGTCTATGTGGCCTACAGGATATCCGCAGCCAGATAGAGCGTGGACGACGTTTCATAGAGTCCCGCTACAAAGTCTCTCATTTTGCATTGTACCTTCAGTCATTCTCCAATACGTTTGCACCTGTTGAACGTCTTAGGGCTGTATACGACTATGCCCTAGGGGATTACGACTGGGAGGGTTTCATCGTTTCGACCCGTCCGGACTGCTTGGATGAAGAAAAGCTTTCGCTTCTTGAGTCGTATAGGTTGCGGTGTGGCGAGGTGTGTGTAGAGCTTGGCCTTCAAAGCGGCAGCGACAGGATTCTGAAGGCCATGCACCGTGGCCATGACGTGCAGTGTTTCAAGGATGCATGCGCTGCAGTGAAGGCCCACGGCCTGGAACTTTGCGTGCATGTCCTTACGGGTTTTCCAGGTGAAGGCAAGACGGAGCTTGATGAAACGATAGCCGTTTTGAACGAAGTGAGGCCTGACGCCATAAAGATCCACAATCTTAATGTTGCCTCCGGGACTGCATTGTTCGATTCTTATCTGGAAGGGGAGATCACCGCTCCCTGCATGACACGCCACATTGCAACTGTGATTTATATTCTGAGGCGAATTCCTGCATCCGTTGTTATTGAGCGTTTGGTGTGCGAGACTCCTTCTCATAGGCTCGCATCACCACGGGCGTTTGCGGACAAGAACACTTTCCTTCGTGCGCTTGAATCCCGCATGAGGGAGATTGGAACGGTGCAGGGGGATTTGTATGAAGGCGTGTGAGGGATGGGATGTGATAGCTGACGAGTGCGGACTAAAGCACGTGTGTGAACAAAAACGCATCTGTGAACAAAAGTGTTGATTTGCGTTTGTGAGTTGAAAAGCACATGAACTGATAATACTATTGGATGTTTGGGAGCATTTGACGCTCCTTGTTTGAGGTATGGAGATGAATAGTGGAATGAAAAGGTTTTTGCTTGTTGCTTTGGTCTCTTTGATGGCCTTATCCTGCATATGCGCAGCGGATTCGGATGGTTCTGTGGATTCTGGGGCATCGGGCTCTGAAAAGTCAGGCTCTGAGACACTGGTACCGAAGACCCTCATCGAGAAGTTCAGCTATGTTGTTGGCTACCGCACGGGGTCGTACTACTATGCCTACAAGTACCAGCTGTACCCTGAGATGCTGGACGAGTTCGCAATCCTTGGCGACGAGGACTACACTGCAGGCACGCCGCGCTACACGTCCGCCCAAATGGATCAGATAGTCAACGACTACATTGCCGACTACACCTCCCGCAGGGCCGCACTTGCCGTCACGAACCTCCAGGCCGCCGAGGACTTCCTTGCGGAGAACGCGAAATCCAAGGACGTCCACACCACCCAGTCCGGTCTCCAGTACCGCATCGTCAAACAGGGCACGGGGGATCGTCCACAACAGACCGATACCGTTGAACTTGACTACGAGCTCAAGCTTCTGGACGGCACCGTAATGGACTCCTCATATGCGAGGGGCGCCCATTCCTCGTTCCCCCTTACGAATGTCATAGCAGGTTTCTCCGAGGGCTGCCAGCTCATGCCCCTTGGATCGCATTACATATTCTACATCCATCCTGACCTTGGTTACGGTGAGAACGGTGCAGGCACCATAGAACCCAACAGCCTTTTGGTGTTCGAAGTTGAAACTTACTCGATTGTTGAGTAGATTAGAGAGGAACTTTCAAAGCTATGCTTTGTGTGAATTGGACATGGATTGCCGAGATGGAGGCCGTCTGAAGCGACTGAGATAATACTTTGTGTATTACGAAGTTGCTGAAGGCGTGGTTCCAGCCGTGCAGGGCATGGCCAGGACGCATGAAGGAGTTTTGGAAGTTGCTCTAGGGTATCGGTTCTAGTCCGCTGATTCTAGTCTGCGTTGAGGGAGGGCGTTTATGGCACTTAAAGGTTTGAAAGGTTATAGGGCAAAGTTCGTTGCAATGCTTCTGGCTGGTGTCCTTGTCGTTGCACTTGGAATTCTCATAATCACACACTCGGATTCCTTCATAAAGATAATGATGATAGCTTCTGGAGTCGGAGCTCTGTGTGATGGCCTCTATACACTGTTCAACGTCAAACGCTGGCATTTCGCTTCTGCAACCAAGACCCTTGCAATCGTCAAGGGTGTGCTGACAACCCTTGTAGGTCTTGCCGCCATCCTCGTTCCAATGTTCGTTGCACAGACTGCCATGACGGTTCTTGTCTATGCATTCGCAATCTGCCTTGTGTTCTCTGCGTTCGTTGCGTTCGAGAACGCTGCAATGGCCCGTTCGTTCATTCCTGGAATCTCCACGGGCCACTTCTTCGTTGAAGCTGTGGTCAGTCTTCTGGTTGCAATCATCCTGTTTGCAAAGCCAACGGCTGTCCTTACGACGTTTGCAGTCGTGGTTGGTGTCGTCGTAGCCTTGCTGGGGGTTGGTGTTTTCGTATGGGCATTCAGGTTCCTCAAGCTCTCGAAGAACGCCACTGTCATTGAAGTTGAAGCTACGGTCAAAGACGCGGAGTAATTGGTTTTGACCATAGTAGGTCGTCAAGGGGATTGCTGCTTTTGGTGATTTTGGTGTCCTTGATGCCCTTGGCGCTCTAGGTTCGTCATTTAAGCAACCTTTTGATGATTTTCTCTATATAGTCCGTATCGAGTGGGTATTCCTTTGTCTCATAGGTGATTATCAGGTCTTTGCCTTGGATGTATCCCATGTCCATGTAGTCCCTTATCTTCTTCATGTTCCTGTTGCAGTATGCTGGGTCGTCCATCATTCCAAGGTGTTCCCAAAAGAAGTTCTCTTTCGTTCTTTTGTTGAGGACGTAGAAGTCTGGGCAGAGGGTTGGTCTTCCTGTAAGCATCACCATGGGTTCATAGTGGTATGGTACTCCTCTGGCGAAGAGCCTATCTGCAATCAGAGCTTCGCTCTTGGATCTGACATATTCGCCTCTGAGGGTTTTGCATGGATGCTTCTTTTCCAGGTTGCTGGTAAGTAGCTTCTTTGACTGCCATTTTGCTGCATATTCTTCGTTTTCATCCATCCTGGGCTTTATGTGTTGTTTCAGTTCCTTTGGCATGTCGTCGTAGATGTGGGCGAGGTCTTTCCTGTCTTTTAGTTTTTCAAGAGGTTTGATGCTTGCCTCAAGGGCTTTGATTCTTTCCTTCAATGTTTTCGAGAGCTGTATGTCGTAGCGTTTCTGGGCAAGTTGAGAGATGACCTCTGTTTTTGAACTGTTGAGGTATTCTGAGGGAGTGCCACCTCCTATGTAACGGTAGTATCGTATGTTTTGCTCTGAGATTTTCCGTATTACCAAAGAGCCTTCGATGCTGGGTTCCATTGGATTCTCTATTTTGGAGAGCAATCTTTGATGGGTTTTTAATTCAGATTTCAAATTTGTTATGATGTTTTCGATGTTTGACATAAATTTACGCTTTTTCCTTGTTTGTGTGCACGAAAATGCCTAGAAACGGTAGAAAATGCTGTTTTGTAGGCATTCTTCCCTACGGAACTACGAACTCACCGCTTTCAAGCATGGATCTGTAGCTGTCAGCGGAGAAGATTATGTGGTCCAGCACCTCGATTCCTAGCAAAGCGCCGGCTTTGCGCAGCCTTGAGGTGATGGACAGGTCGTCGCTGGAGGGGAGGAGGTTGCCTGAAGGGTGGTTGTGAGCCAAGACTATTGAAGTCGCCCTCTCCTTGATTGGGTCTGCGAAAACTTCGCGTGGGTGGACCAAAGTTCGGTTCACTAGGCCTATAGTCACTACGTTTATGCCTATGAGTTCGTTGGCGCCGTTGAGCATTATGCATAGAAAATACTCCTGTGAACGTGTTCCGTAGTGATGTACTGCATCGAAGATACTTTGCGGATTGCGCATGTTCCTCCATCCGCTGTAGGTCATGCGCCTTCCAAATTCAAGGCAGGCACATATTGATGCTGCCTTCGCAGGTCCAAGACCTGGAACGTTTGAAAGGTCTGAAGGGGTCACTTCTGCACTGCCTTTGAGGTCTATCGCTTCCAGAATGTCCAAGGCGATGTCCTGTACCGGACGGTTCTTTCCACCTGAACCAAGGATTATGCACAGGAGTTCTATGTCGCTTACGCCCTTTGGTCCTTTCTCTTGGATGCGTTCACGAGGTCGTTCGTTCACCGGCATTTCCTTGATTGATTTGAATTCTATTGGTCTGCATTTGTACTTCATACTAAATGAATACAAATTACCTGATGTTTTCATTCACGGATTCTGAAAAGTTTTGGAAAAGACAAAAAAATCACCTTCCGGAACACTCTGGAAGGTGACTGTCATAAAAGATTGTTAAGCTTAGTCCAATTCGTCTATGAAAGCCTCTGCCCAGACTTCCATGCCATTGACCTTGACGGAGACGGAGTTTCCGTCAAGCAGTTTGACGAGCTTCTCTATATCCAGGTCTGAAATATCCGTTATGGATGATACATTTAGGCCAAACGTCATTGATGCTTCTATTGCTATGGTGTCTTCTATTGCACCATCATCATATTCAGTGTACTTGAAGTTGAAGGATGTCACGAATTTGTTGTTTTCAACCTTGAAGACAACAGAGCCTACAATCTCAGCTTCCTTTTCTCCGTCATCCATGATGACGAATGAGATTTCCGTCTTCTCTCCTGAAATCAGCGTTGTGATATTGATCTCTCCGGATTGTATGTGCTTTACCAGCTCTTCAAAGAACTCCTCGATTGCGTCTGCGGCATCGTCTGCAGCGTCGAGCATCCTTTCAAGCTCGGAGTTGTCGAAGAAGGTTCCATCGATTTCAATCCACTTGTCGTCTTCGTCCTTCTCTATCTCAATTGTCTTTCCATCAAGAATGATTTCAATGTCGAGCGAGGAGATGTGCGACACTCCGTTTTCATCGATTTCATAACGGACATAGGACCCTGCCTTTACGGATACCTTCACATCGCGAGGAAGTGAAGCTGCAAGTGCAGTGTAGAAGGCCTTTTTGTCTGGATTTGCTTCACTGGCGGCAAGGGCTTCCAACTCCGCTATTATATCATTGGTGGAAAGCTCTTCGTCTACGTTGAACCTGCATTCCCCTGAGAGGCCTTTCGTTCCAGAGCCTTCTGGATGTGTTATGACATATGCCTCCACGACCGTCATGCTTTCCAGTGCCTTGCTGTTGGCTTTGTATTCTGCACTTGTCATGGACTTCTTGGTCTCCGGTGTCTTTCCATCCGGAGTCTTGTTTGCATCACAGGAAATGGCTAGACCCATGATGAGTGACAATGCGAGGACAATGCCGATGATTCTGAATGCGTTCTTCATTGCGTTTCTCCTTTTTCTGTAATCTTTTGTAGTCAAGGGTATCGTTCCCTGACTTGGCAACAAACCAAAGAAACAAAGGTTACAAATTTTTAGTAAACACAATGAAAGTCAAAAGGCAATGCTATTCAAAGAATCCTCTATCGTGATGTCCATCAATCCTTTCAATTCTTCCAAAGAGATTGGTTCTTCCAGAAGCTCTGCAGTGGAAACTGGGTACTTCCCACGAGAGTTCTCGCGGAAGAGATACGTCAATCCCAAGGTCATGTAGTTTGTCTTGGATTCGATGATTGAAGCTTCCTTCTCAAACACCTTCAACGTTCTTAGGCTTTTGACGAGGCCTTTGGCCATTTGCTTGAGGTAGGTTGGCTGAAAGTATCCTCCAAAGACCGTGAAGTCTCGAAGGAAATGGATTTCCAGGAAACAAAGGAAGAGTCCTGGCAATAGCGTAAGCTTGTCCAATTCCTCCAAGATGGCTTCGTTGGTGAATGGGATATCGACCTCTTCATCCAACGAATTCCTTCCGTTGAGGAACACTTCGCCATCCTTTTCAAGAAGACGAAGAGGGAAGAGTATATGGCGGCTGTCCAAGCCCCAGAAGAAGTGGGTGCCTCCAGCGTTTTCCGTCCAACAGCCAGACACTCCGTTAAGATTCTGAAGCAAATGGGAACGAAGCTCCTTGCAGAACAGAATGTCGTATAGGATTCCATCTCCGTGGCGAAGGTCCCTGAAAAGAAGGCGCGTTGCAAGTGTTTCAAGAGGCATCCAAAGGTACGTGGCTGCGTTGTCTTTGAAGTACCTTTCTGAAAGCATTGCGTTTATGACGGTCGTCTGTTCCCTAAGGGTGTCGTACTTCAAGACCTCGTTTGACAGAAGTATATCGTTGCACAGGGATTCCAAGGTATCTCCCATGCGGCGGTCGAAGGTTCCTTGAAGCAACTCCTTGCCTATCCTATCCTTCACTCTGGCCACCATCTCAGGAGTGATTCCCTCCAGTGTGGCGATGCACTGCCTTGTCAGTTTCCAATGGTATATCGGCAGCCTGAAGAATCCTTGGGGTAGGGAGCAATCGTATATCAGCATCCCTCTTGGGTAGACCGTATTGCTGATGTTTACGTTGGATGCGGCGAAGAACGGAGTGATGGAATCCTCTGTTCCTTGCATCCTCATCCACATGTCATACAGGATCGTTTCCTGAACGGTCATGAATTCAAATGCGGGATGATGATGGTTCGAAGTGGAGATGCAACGGCTGTGTTCGATTGCAAGGGAGGCTTTCCTTGCAATCTCGTTGCCAAAGAAAGGTGTGAAATAGGACTGGGTTTCCTCCAGCAGGTCCTTTGATGGCATGATTTCAGGAAGTGGGCGATGACGCATTTTCTTCAAATGATCAAGGATTGTTGTTCCGCCCTCCTGCTCAATCAGATTGGCGACCGCAGGATACTTTTGACAGAGTAGGGCTATGTTCTCATTCATCCCTTGAATCCCCATTGCCTTTACCATCATTCCCTGTATCCTCAAGTTTGATGGAGAGCACCGTGTTGTTCATGTTCATGATTCGCGTGTACGTCTTTTGGTTCGTAAGTCTGTCCAGGAGGTTTATGTTGTTGAGTCTAAGGATGTCCTTCTCGTCTACGAACGCCAATGGATTGAACGGCGAGCCGTTGTCCCTGATGCGGACTAGAAGGCATCCGTTTTCCAAAAGCAGACATATGTCTATCATGTCCACATTCTTGTTCTGGTTTATGATGTACAGGACAGCTTCCTCGAAGGCTATGGCCAAAAGTGTTCCCTTCTTGCGGGAAATGCCGTTCTTCAAGCAAAAGCTTTCTATTTCTTGGTGTACGTCCGCAACGTTTTCAGCGTCCCCGGAAATTGAGAACGTATGGCAGTCCGGTGCAACGAAGTCCTTCATGTCGATGAGTGCTATGTTCTTGTACTTACGCTTTTCGAGAACGAAGATGAGGATCAGCGACAGCAGCTCGACCATGAAGCACCATACGGCCACGACCGGAAGGCTGGCAAGATTCAGCTTTGCTATTGCGAAGGCTCCCAAGAGCAGAAGCAGTATTCTGAACACCACGTTCTGAAACGCCAACAGCGTAACCGACAGCTGCTGCCTTTGGATGCTTGGATAGAAACGGGAGAGAATGTCGTTGAGCCAAAAAACAGGGAGGCTAAGAAGCATGATCCTGAATGCAAGCAAGGTTTCATTCAAGGGTTCGATTCCATAGGAGAGAAGAAATTGCCTTGAGATGAAAAACAGCACCACCTCTAGGACTGCAAGCATGGAGTAGGTGTATTTCAGCAGCTGGGACATCATCTTCCTAAGTCCAAAGAAGTCTCGCTCCCCGTAGAGCATGCTTCCAAGGGTGGAGATCGTCTGCAAAGCCCCGCCTGCAATGATCTTCAGAATGAACTTCAATCTGCCGTATACCGCATAGAGGGCGACTCCTATGTTCCCCACGAAATGCACCAACGTGACGTTCACGATAAGGCCGGAGACGATTCTGCTTACCTTGTCGACGGCAAAGGAGGTGCTTGCGGCCAGAAGTTCCTTGCAGGAGTCCTTCATCTCAGAGAGCTTTAATTCGAAACGGAATGTCCTGCTCTTTGAAAACAGATACGGCAGGCACACCAGTATCCCCATTGCGTTTCCAACCAAGGACGCCAAGGACGCACCGGCAACCCCAAAGTCCAGCACTTTCATGAAAACTATATCAAGACCGATGTTGACAACGTTTGCCGTGACGACGGAGCCCATGGCCAGGTTCGAATGGTTGTCCAGAACGGCGAATCCGGATAGGACAAGCTCTATGCCAACGAACGGGGCGGCGGCTAGGCAAAAGAATGCATATCGTGCCACATCGTTTGAAATGGCGCCGTTGTTGGCCAAGGCTCTGCCAAAGAAGCCGCAGAAAGGCAGCAGACACCAACACAGGAGGCTGGCTGCAATGGTTAGGATGAATGACAGCGTGAATACCTGGTTCGCCTTGCTGAATCTGCGTTTTCCAAGAAGCATCCCTGCAAGGATAGGCCCTCCTGATGAAAGGACGAAGCCTGGGAACTCAGCCAAGTCCACGAAGCTGTCGCACAGTGCGGCGGCGGCAACGGCATCGGCCCCTAGGATCCAGCCAATGAGCATGAAGTCCACGACAAGGACCAGATATGAGGATGCGGTCACGACCGTGCCCACACCAAAGAACTCCCTTGTCTTCCTTCGTATGATCACTTCGTTTCTATGGTATGAGTAGTCCATTTGGTTTTCCTCCGTTCAGACCTTGTCAGGTCTTGTCCGTCTCAGGATATCGTTTTTTGTAGAAATGCAACATCTCGTCAGATGTATATCCCAAGTCGATGTCGTCAATGGCGCGCCCAAGCAGTTCGAAGCCTTTTTCAAGGTTCTCCTTGCTGATTGAAAGGGGTGGTTGGAGCCTTATGGTGTTTCCTGCAACTGTGATGAGCAAAAGGCCCAGTTCATAGCATCTGAATACAATCTTGAAGGCTGTGAACCGGTCGGGCATATCCGTTTTCTTGTCGAATACCTGAAGCCCATAGGAGAAGCCTGTGCCTGAAAGGGTCAGTCTTGTTTTCCATTTGTCTCTGCTTGCCAGGTCCCTCGCCAACCTTTCGAACAGCCTGCTCTTTCCATCAAGCATCGTTTTGAAGGATTCTTGGCTCATATAGTCGAATTGGGCGATTCCTGCGGCGCATGCAAGATGGTACCCAGCCATTGTCGATGCACATACGGTTGCACTAAGGCTGTCGATGATCTCCTTCCTGGCCATGAAGCCACCCAAAGGAAGGCCTGCACCTAGCGATTTGCCCATGATGATTCCGTCTGGAACAAGTCCGTAGCGGTCTATGCTGAACCAACTGCCGCTTCTGAAGAAAGCTTGCTGCACCTCGTCGCAGATGAAGAGGATTCCATGTTCCTTGCAGAATCCATACAACTGGTGCATGAACTCCTTCCTTGCGGGGCGCAGGCCTCCATCTCCTTGGATGGGTTCTATGAAGACTGCAGCTACATCTTCGGGTGAAAGGCCTTCCCTGAAAGTCTTCCTCATTTCATGCAGATAGTCGCCATCAGGTGGAACCGGGTCGTTTTCGTGGAAATAGTGGAAACGATGGATGTTGGGCAACAGCGGAAGCTCCTCCCCCTCCATGTCAGAGAGGTTGGATGATGCGAATGTATTGCCGTGGAACGAGTTCCTAAAGCTTATGAAACGGCTTCTTTTCGTATATGCTTTTGCAAAACAATAGGCTATGTCGGCGGAATCGGAACCGGAGAGGGTGAAGAACACCTTCGCAGGGATCCCTCCCGGATATATGGAGGCAAGCCGCTCTGCGTACTCCACCATTGGGCGGTTGAGCGTATAGCAGGTGCAATACTGCGTGCATTTGTCCATTTGCTCTATAATTGCTTGGTGTATCTGAGGCTGCAGCCCTCCTAGGTTCAAGGACGAGGCGCTTGAGAGGAAATCTATGTAGCGGTTGCCATCTGTGTCTACGATGGTATCGCCTTCCACTGCGTCAACGACTATTGGGAAATACAGTATGTGCTGTCCAGAGGCGATTGCCTCTGCATCTCTTTTCAGTATTTCAATGCTTTTGCTGTTGTTCACCCTGTGCCAACCTGTGCCTTGCGGAATTCCACAAGGTCAATCAAACATAATAGCACGACGACATTCCTCATTCGCAATGCTTTCCGAAATTGGCTTGAAGGATTCCGAAATTGGTTGGTGCTGGTGATTGATGATGGGAAAATAGGTCCAGTGGGAATCGAACCCACATTTCATCCTCCGGAGGGATGCGCCTTATCCATTGGGCTATGGACCCGCAACGAGTGGAATATTAGAACTAAGTTGGTGTATAATCAAGTGATGCTCAAGCAGTTGTTTGTAAAGGACTACAAGGATACTCAGAACCCCAAGGTGAGGGGCCGCTATGCTGATGTCGCAGGTGCGTACGGGGTTGCGACCAACCTTGTGCTGGGGCTGGCCAAGCTCTTCGTAGGGACGGTCTCGCACAGTGTGAGCATCATGGCGGATGCAGCGAACAGCTTGTCTGACTGTGCGACGAGCGTCCTCACCATCATCGGTTTTAGACTTGCGGGAAAGAAGCCGGACCATGAGCATCCCTACGGGCATGCAAGGTACGAGTACGTGGCGGGTTTCGTGATTGCACTGTTCATGCTGGCCATGGGATGCGTGTTCGCCAAGGAGTCCATTGCAAAGATAATAGCGCCTCAGGATTTGGTGATAAGCCCCCTTACATATGTGATGCTTTTTCTGGCCATCTTGGGGAAGGTGTCGCAGGCTTTCGTGTACAACGATTTTGCACGGGCCATTGGATCCAAGACGCTTGAAGCGAACGCTCAGGACACCAAGAACGACATCGTGTCCTCCTGCGCCATCTTCGTGGCCATGGTGGTGATGGGTGTTTTCAACGTGAACGTGGACGGATACCTTGGCCTTGCCGTGTCCGTTTTCGTGATCGTGAGCAGCATACACACGCTTGGAGAGGAGCTTGAGCCAATCATTGGGATCGTCCCCACACCGCAGAGGGTGAAGGAGATAACGGATGCACTCAAGTCCTACGATGTTGTCATTGGCATCCACGACCTGGCCATACACAACTACGGGGTGCACAACGACTTCGTGACGGTGCACGTGGAGGTGGATGCATCCATGAGCATGCTCGAGGCGCACGACAAGATAGACAACATAGAGCGCGACTTCAGGAACAAGATGGGCATTGCGCTTACGATACACATGGATCCGGTGATTGTGGGGGACCCAAAGCTGGATGCGCTCAAGGAGAAGGTTGCGGACGCGCTTGCCAAGCTTGACCCCACGCTCCACTTCCACGACATAAGGATGGTGGACGGGCCTTCCCACACGAACGTGGTTCTGGACTGCGAGGTCCCACAGGAGAAGGACTATACCGATACCTTCATAGCCGATTACCTTGACAGGACCGTCAAGGCTGAGAACCCGCTGTATTTCGTCGTGGAGATAGACAGGCCTTTGTGCTAAGGCTTTGCGTCGTTGCCTTGGAATGCTGCTTTTGCATGTTGTTTTTGCGTGTAACCCCACTTCTGCACAGTGTTGGTAATTGAGACTCGAAAACCAAGGGGAACCAT
>CAVBWZ010000002.1:132322-165793 GCA_963599445.1 Bacteroidaceae bacterium | reverse complement strand
GATATGGACAGCAAAGTCAACAAAAAACTTATAACGAGCAACATAAAGATGATAGCAAAATGGTATGGGGTTAAGATTGGAGACTTGGAGAAAGACGCAGGAGTAAGTCAAGGATATCTTTCAAGAGCGGCGAAAGACAATTCCTCAGGAGGCATGCCGCTGCTGGATTTGTTGATAGAAACATCAGACAAATTCAGAGTCTCCCTTGATTCATTGGTTTTCAATGATTATTCAAAGTTTGCAGATTCGAACAAGCGAAGAGTGTACAGCTTCTTTGAAACAGTTCTTTCTCTAAGCAACAAAGGTGGTGTTCAATGGGTTCGTAACAGCAGAAAGGATATCTGTGATGAAGATTCTGTGGCCAGTTTCATGGCTTCTCACAATAAAGACATTTCTTTTTTTGTTTTTCAGCTTGATGTGAATAGTGATGAGTTTCCTGGTTACTCCTTCTATATTTCGAACAAGGAAAGTGTTTCGAAGGTTGTTACTGTAAACTCACCAGGGCCTGTTCTTTATCGATTACTTGAACAGATTTTCGAATGCGCTGCATCCAATAGTGAAGTCGTTGAGATTGATGAGCCTGCAGACAGAGCTATTCGTCTTTTCATGAATGAAAATGCTTTGGAATTCGACACAGCTTCCGAACAAAAAAAGTATCGACCATTATTCAATTTTCTGTCGCAAAGAACGGAAGATAAAGTTAGCCTTACCTTTTCTGAAATCAAGGAGATTCTTGGTTTCCCTCTTCCTTCAAGTGCCTATAAATTCGCTTCCTTCTGGGCAAATAATGAAAATGGTCAGCACCATCATTGCAGAGCTTGGATTGACGCCGGATATAAAACTGTTGATGTTTCGAAAAATCTCATAGACCAGCATGTGTTCTTTGAAAGAATAAAGGAGAATTGAAATGAGTGAAAAAACTAAGTTCTTGATTGTTTTGTTGTTAGTTGTATGCGTTGTTCCTACTTTTGTGTTTGCCCAAAAGTATACGACCTATACAGCTTCTTCGAATTTGAAGAAACAATTGTATAAAAACTCAGATACTGTGTTGATTGTCAGTAATGGAGGCGACTTTCTTTGGAATCGGATAATGGAAGAAACTTTGCAATCTGAGTTTATAAAGAAAGGGGTTTCTGTATGTTTGTTGACCGACTACATGGATATCTCTGACTCTGAAGAAATAGACTCTGAGGAATTCTTTGGAGTCCTGCTTCAAACAAGAGCCAAATTCCTTTTGGAAGTTGTCATAGGAGATATGTACACATACACAGTCGGAGATGGAATCAGCAAATTTGATAGTAATGCAGAATTAGTGACCTGTTCCAACTACGATGTTGTCTTGAGAATAGGACTTTCTACTGAGTCTGACACAAATGATGCTTTGTCATTCGGTGCTTCAAGAAAACCTGCAATTGAAAGTGCTGCAAAAGGTTTGGTTGAAGAATACATGAAATATGTCAAATGAAGGAGTTGGAGATGATTAATATTGGAGTTTTCAACGAGGAAAGAACCTGTTTGTATCGCGGAGAATCTTATTCAGTAAGGGATAATGGTGCGATTTGTAGACATGCAAGGCCAAATGCCAGAAAGCGGAAGCTTGATGAAGTTTGGACTTTTGGAACAATTGGTGCTCATGGGCATCTTTATTTGGGAGGAGAGGCCGTTCATAGAATTGCGGCAACAGCCTTTAGTGACGATGGTGTTGAAAAATCTGATTTGGTTGTTGACCACATTGATACGAATAGAGTCAACAACAGGCCAGAGAATCTAAGATGGGTATCAAGGCTTGAAAACGCTCTACTGAATGAAAATACCGTTAGAAAACTTGAATTGGCAACTGGTTATCCAATTGAAGAGATTATGTCCAATATGGATTTGCTTCATAGTTTGAAATTGCCATCTAACTATTCTTGGATGATGCAGGTCGAAGAAAACGAAGCGAAGCAAGCACTTTCTGCTAGACGCAAGTGGCTTATGGATGCAAAGCATAACCCGGATTATAAAACAAGAGAACGTTTATACTACTACCCGTCGTTGACTTCAAATGCTGCGCAGGTTAATCAGTGGAAGACTATTGGTTTTTTCCCGAGTGTAGAAAAATGCAAGAACATAACGCTTGAAGATTATTCTTCAAGTATTCAGGTGGGCGATGTTGTCTATCAATCTCAAAGAATAGAAGGTTATGCTTTCTTTGCAGATAAGTGGGAAATTTCACCGGATAGAAAGTTTCTTTGGATTTTATGCCATCAAAAGGAGTCTGAGGTGAAGCGTTTTGTGTTGATGTCTGCAAGGTGCGAAGGTCAATGCTTTGTCCATAGTTGCCAAACGTTCTTTGAGAAGAATGGTGCTCTGAAGTACTTTGAACTTGCACTGGGAAGAGAATGGAATGGCCCAAGTTCGATAGATGACTATTGTTAGATGCTGAATCCGTTGAATCAAATTGCCCAGAATAACGATGTACACTGAGTAATGATATTCTGGGCATGATTTTAGATGTAGATTTTCATGTTTTGTGTGAACTTCTAGATTTTAATGTCGCTAAAGAAATTTCTCGAATCCATCTGCATCCTGCTGCAGCTGCTCTAGAAAACGACTTACATGCCAGCCATCGGTTGCAGCATGGTGGCAGGTTATGGAAAGGGGCATCATGAGATGGGCCTTTTCAGAAGCATCGGTCTTGGTGAAGAGCCTTCCAGCTTCCAATGAGGGGAAAAAGTAGGGCTTGTTGTCGTAGCTGTGCGTTGCGAAGTGCTTGAAGGACACCCAAGGAAGGCAGGAAACGGTGTAGGCGTTTGATGGTGGAAGCATGCCTTTCTGGGATAGGATCCCATGGTTTGCGCCATATTCCATTTGGTTTTCGATATAGGCTTCATGGAAGGCTTTGAAGTCGTCGTCGAACTGCGTCCACATGAGCGAAAACGTCTTCGTGTCATCGTGGAACGTCGCATACAACGGGGTGAGGGTGTTGTAGTAGCCAAGCTGACCATCAACGACCGCAATCTTGAATTCCTTTTGTTCGTTCAAGGTTTTCGTAACAAGCCAAAGGTAGGACGGGAAGAACCTGAAGCCGCTTTCCTTCACCGTGGAATGCCATCTTGTGACGTCTATGTCCACCGTGATCGAATAACCGGTCGGCGCCATCTTCGAGAAGTAGTAGAACACTTCACCACGTTCCCACTTGCTTATATCCAAAGGCGTGAAATGCGCTTCTATCTTCATCTGAGTCCTCCTTGATGGACTGCTCTGGTATGCAATATCCGTGTTCCAGCCTACATGCACGCCAAAACATGTTCAATGAACGCTCCGTAGAGTCTTTCTGTGTTTTGGTGCAGGAAAGAGCCTGAAGAAAGGGTCTACCGAATTGAAAACGCCCCGATATTCGCATAGAATGTCCGCAATGAGTACATCCAACGCAAATTCCCCACGGTACGTCCTCGTCACCGGCGCATACGGCGGAATGGGCCGCGCCACCATCACAGCACTTGCAAAGCGTGGCTACAAGGTGTTCGCACTCGACTTGAAGGTCCCATGCGAAGCACAGCAGGGTATCATCCCAATCGAGACCGATGTCACTGACGAAGCCAGCGTAGCAAAGGCTTTGGAAAAGGTTCGGGCAGCGACTGACGAGCTTTTTGCAATAGTACATTTCGCAGGCCGATACGTCATGGATTCGCTCGTAGAGATATCTTTGGAGAATTTGGAGACTGCGTTCAAGACGAATTTCTTTGGTGCGTTCATTGTAAACAAAACATTCCAGCCTATGCTGAAGAAGGGAAGCAGAATCGTCATGACCACAAGCGAACTTGCACCTCTTGACCCTTTGCCGTTTACAGGGATATACGCTGTGACGAAAAGCACACTGGACAAATATGCATATTCCCTTGCAATGGAGCTTCAGCTTCTAGGTGTAAAGGTGTCCGTCATACGGGCAGGTGCAGTTTCCACGAATATGCTGGGAGCTTCGACAAGTGCACTGGACCGCTTCTGTTCCAACACCAAGCTCTACACATGCAATGCGGACAGGTTCAAGCACATAGTTGACAGCATAGAGGCCAAAAGCGTTCCGCCTGAAAGGATTGCATACAAGGTCCTGCATATCCTTGGAAAGAGGAGCCCTGCATTCGCCTACAGCATAAATCGCAATCCGTTGCTGTTGCTGTTGAATATCCTTCCAAAGCGTCTTCAGCTTTGGGCCATACGCCAGGTACTGAAGTAGAGATTTGACTTCCTTTTCTGAAATTGAAACTTCATTGAATGACTTTGAACATCCTCAATCGTCCAACATGAATGCAAACTTAGACTTTTGCGTGGTTTTTTCAGTGAAAAAGTCTAATCATTAGACTTTTACGTCTGTTTTTGCTTCAAAAAGTCTAAGAGCAACTTTCAAAACTCCTTCATGCGTCCTGGCCATGCCATGCACGGCTGGAAACCGCCTTCAGCAACTTCACAATACACAAAGTATTGTTTCAGTCGCTTCATGCTGCTTCCATCTCGGCAATCCATGTCCAATCCACACAAAGCATAGTTTTGAAAGTTCCTCCTAAGATAATGAAACACGCCTCCGTTACAGCAGGTGCTTCACAAGCGGGCCGTATTTCTCTTCCAGTGCCTTGTTGAATTCATCGCCTCCAGGAAGGTTCGCACTCTTGAACACCGGCGGAGTGAAGCCTTTTGCCGCAAGGGCCTTTGCAACCTCCATCTCTATGCAGTTCATGACGAAGCAGTTGCAGAATGTGGATGTAGAGCCCATTGTGGCCTCGCAGCCTTCCACTTCGGTTATGGCATCGCCGTAGGGGAGGTGGTTGTTTATGTAGACATCAGCCTCCTCGAAGAGGTTCTTGTTGCTTGGATGCCTTGACCTTGCGCCAGCAGGCACTTTTGCGCAGTAGGAGCTGGAAGTTACTGCAATGGTAGTCACTCCACGCTTTCTGCATTCAAGGACGGCGTCTATGGTCATGGAGTTTATGCCATAGGCATTGACGATTATCATGACCTCTCCTGGCTTGAAACCAACCCTGTATGCATCGAGCACACCAATGGCATAGCCGGGTGTCCTTTCGATGATGTTGGAGCGCTTTGCACCGTGGATGAGGTTCGTACCAGGGTCAAGGATGGGGTTCCATGCTGCAAGGCCTCCGGCTCTCCAAAGGACTTCCTCTGCACCCATGTTGGAGTGTCCGCCGGTTCCAAGGATATGGACCATGTGGTCTCCAATGATTGCATTGGCTATGATGTCTGCGGCCTTCCTTATGGTTGGCTCTTCCTTGGTTATTCCCTCAATGATTCCCTCTATGGTCTCTGCATATCTTTTTATTTCGTCTGACATATCGTCTCCTCCAAATCTATTGTCTGCGTGTATGAGCGACTTTCACCGCTTTCCAATGTCCTGACAGCGAACTTTTCCTCGATTTTTCCAGTGGAAGTGCCTAGATCGGCCATTCCATCCCAGAATTCCAAACATACAAAAGGATTCTTTCCGCCAACTGGAGCCCATACGAGCAGGTATCTGAAACCACAGCCTGACACCTTTGTAAAGGGCCCTTCCAAACCTCCAACTCCTATCCATGAAGCGTCAAGCTCCTTCAAGTCCAGGATGAGGGAGGAGTCGTCTATGAGCCCTGCAAGAGGTACGACGGAACGACCCTTAAGGACATCGGCCTTTATGGTGCCGTCTGCAAGATCCAGGCATCCTGCGTGCTGGGAAGTAGGGAAGTGCAGGTAGCATTCCTCCTGGATGCGTGGCAGTTGGTAGGCGTAGTGCGAGCCAATGGAGTAGTACATGGTGGAGGGGCCTTCGTTCGAGACATGGTACTTCACGACCAATGCAGCGTCCTTCAGCGAGTACTCTATACGAAGGCGATATTCGAATGGGTACATCCCAAGCGTGGTCGAGTCGAAGCGGTCCTCGAGGATAAGACCGCAATCGCTATGTGATACGACTGCGAATTCGCGTTCCCGAGCAAAGCCATGGCTTGGAATCTCGTATGGGACGCCGTTGTAGGTGTATGTGCCGTCCTTGCATTTGCCGCAGAACGGAAAGCACAGTGCAGTACGTCTTGGCCAGATTGAGGCATCGTACTTCCATGCGTGGTCAAGTCCGGTGCGCTTGCATACAAGGGACTCTATAAGGCCTCCAAACGTGTTCAAAGAGGCTTTGATGCAGTCGTTTTCAAGAACCAGAACGGACATGTCCAACCAACCCAACAACCTACAGGATCTTCGCCGCCGAATCCTTGTCAAGATAAAGGCGAGCATCGGGCTGGCTGCGAAGCGCTGTGGCCGGGCACTGCGCTCCAATCTCGTCATTGATCATGCGGTACACTGCATTGGCTTTGGTTGGTGCAGGTACGCTGCAGAACATGTGCTTTGCTCTGAGAAGGGCTGGAATCGTTACGGTGAAGGCGTGTTTTGGAACCTCGTCGAACGAGTCGAAGCATCCGTCATGGACCTGCTGCATACGGCACACATCCTCAAGCTCCACGATCTTCACTCCCTTTGGGTCATTGAAATCCGCAACGCTTGGGTCGTTGAACGCAATGTGCCCGTTTTCGCCAATGCCGAGAAGACATACATCCAAAGGATGCCTTTCAAGAATCTGGGCGTACCTATCCGCTTCCTCTTCGCAGTCCTTTGCGTTTCCATCGATGAGGTTCACGCTCTTGAAAGGCTTGAGGTCGAAGATGGCCTTCCTTAGGAAGTTCCTGAAGCTTGCGCGGTGGTCTGGGTCGATTCCAACGTATTCATCCATGTGGAATGCGTTTATGCGCGACCAGTCTATGCCGTCCGCTTCTAGCAATGCCGCCAATGTCTCGTTCTGCGACGGAGCGGCTGCGAACATGACGTTGATCTCCTCCTTGAACGACAAAAGCTCCCTTATCACGATGGCGGCTTCCATTGCTGCACAGTCGCCCATCTCCTTCCTTGTATCGAATGCCTTCACGACAAGCCTGTCCTTGCCAAACTCCTTCAACAACGCCATATCAACCTCCTTGGATTCTTCTTTTAGACCGATTCTAGATCGATGTCCCTGAGCCCTGCAATCAATGATGGCTCAAAGATGACGCAGTATGCCAAAATACTTGTCCATTCCCGCCTGGTTGGACTCCGTTCCACCCGGAATGTTGCCGCTTATCCAAACAGGCGGCTTGATTCCGCGGCTTGCCAGTATCTCGCATGCCTTTGCGTTTATCGCATTCACTATGAAGATGTTTGCAATCGTTGAGGTAGGAGATACCTTGAACTCGTAGCCTTCTAGACTCACTACGGCCTCTCCAAACGGAGTATAGCTGTCGATCACGACATCTGCAAGGTCGCATAGGTTCTGGCGGCTTGGATGTCTTCCTGCAAAATCCTCTGGAATCGAGTGGCTGAGCTTTGGAGAAGTGACTGCAACCACTGTGACTCCAAGTCTCTTGCATTCGAGCACTGTGTCTATGGAACATGTGTTGATTCCGTATGCGTTGAACTGAAGCATGACATCGCCTTTCTTGACCCTGTAGTACCTAAGGACATTCTGTGCATAGCCCTGTACCTTCTCGCACCAGCGTGTCGCACCATGTTCGCAGCTCAGACCTGGGTCCAGTATCACATTGCAAGGAATCAGGTTCCCCGCTCTGTGGCACATCTCGGTTGCAACCATGTTGGAGTGTCCTCCTGAACCAAAGACGTGGAATACGTTTCCGTTTTGGACAGCGTCTGCAACGAGCGTAGCCGCCTTCTTGATAGGTTCCTGCTGCTCCTTCATTATGTTGTCGAGAAGTCCAACTACGGACTCATAGTATTGCTTTACGGTTTCTTCCATATTCTCACCTTCTTTTTGGAACTCCAAAGTTCCTTTTCTACCCTTTGGAAATAGTAGAACTCACAACCAACCCTGTCAATTAATTTGTTTACTAAACATGTAAATTCTGTGACAGTAGTCAGTTCTGCAGGTTTTTCTCTTGTACAAACAGGCTCGTAAGAACAAATCCTGCCATGCATGCAACGGCAAGCCCAAGCAGGTAGTTCAACATGCTTGCAACTGGAGATCCTGCACCCGCAGTCATAAGCGGCAAAGCCAATAGTCCTGATGGTCCCCAACCTGCACAGCCAACCTTTGTAGCTACGATGAATGCTCCCCCAAAACCTGCACCAAGGCATGTCGTGAGGAACACCTTCGAGTGCGGTACCGTAACACCGTAGAGCAGGGCGGATCCAATTCCCATCATGCCTGGAAGTATTCCGCCTGCAGCCGTGACTCTCAGGTCGTCGTTTCCATAGCGCTTGGCTTTGAGCATTACAGAGAGCCCTGCGCCAACCTGACTGGCTCCTGCCATTGCAAGGACAGGGTACAGCGTTATGCTCCCTGTGGCTTCAAGCTGTATGGCATAGAGCGCTATGAATGCAAACTGTAGGCCAAAGAGGTTTGCAGGCAGAAACAATGCTGCGCATATATAGCCGCTAACAAGTCTGACCGCAAGACTTTCGTTTGTGGTCAGAAACTCCAAAGCCCTGCACAGCAGGTTGGATATGAATCCAAATATTGGCATGAAGACGAATATGCATGGTAGTAGGCATACAAGAAAGGCTATGAACGGCGTTACGACCACATCAAGCGTCTTGTTCATCCTCTTGTGGAGAAACCTCTCGACGATGCTCAAGAGCCATACCCCAAAGATGACGGTCATGACGCCACCGCTGCCGGTTCTTAGAATGGATGTAAGAGGGTTGGCTTCGTTATAGAGTCCAACTATCGATGAAAGCCTGTCTATGCCATCGAGGCATGTAGCCATTCCAAGTATTCCACCACATATCTGACTGCAGCCAAAGCATTTGGCTGCGGAGAAGCCTATCCATGCGGAAAGATATGTGGTGAATGCTGTGTTCACAAGGCAAAGGAGAGTATGGACGGCGTTCCAGAATGGTTGGTCCGCATAGTCCGGCATGAACTGCGAAAGAAGCGATGCAAAACCGGCGCACAGGCCTGCAACCACGAAACCAGAAAGCAGTGGGATGAATATCTCCCCCAGTTTCTTGAACGGACTTGTCTTTGATGTCGAAGATGCTTTCATTTGAGCATTTCCATCGCCATCATTGCAGCTCCTGTAGCGGCATCGTGTATGGGATCCATGCATATCTTGTCCTTGTCCACGTCACCAAGCTTGGATATGAAAGCCGCCCTTAGGTTCGTTTTGTGGGAAAGAAGCCCGCCAAGCATTGCAACGCACACCTTCTCGACTCCAAGCCTGCATGATACCGCCTCCACTAGCTGCACCAATGAGAAAGCGTTCTTCCTTATTATGCACTGGGCTATCTTGTCTCCCTGCGAGTATGCCTTCTCAACGATTGGAGCTATTGCTGCAACTGCGCTCTTGTCCTTTGTATAAACGTATGAGATTATCTCCGCTCTTGTTTTCAGGCCCATGTCCTGTGCCATAAGATCCTGTATAAGCGTAGGCTCTCCGTAGCCGTCATATGCCTTTGCAACCGCAGACAAAGCGTCTCGTCCAAGACCATAGCCGCTGCCTTCGTCCCCAATGAGGTGGCCCCAGCCTCCTGCCCGTTCGAACGAACCGGTGGCACGCTTTCCAAAGCAGATTGAGCCGGTTCCGGCTATGAGTCCAATGCCTCCTTTGCCGTCCAAGGCTCCGCAAAGAGCTATCTCATGGTCTCCCACAAGTTTCCAGTTCCGTATTCCAAACTGCTTCATGTGGACGGCTATGAGCTTCTCCATCTTCTTGTTGCTTATACCCGCCGCTCCTATGCAAAGGGCCTTGCACGTTCCTACGGACGAGAGATAAAGGCATATTCTGTCAAGGAGGGATTCGAAGGCCTTGTCTCCAATGCTGTTCAGATTGAATGCTCCAAACTGCTTGGATGATATTTTTTTTCCATCGAGGTTCCAACACAGGACCCTCGTTTTGGTTCCACCTCCGTCTATACCGGCGACGAACCCAACGCCGTTTCCGTTCATTCCGTTCATTTCAAGGCTTCCCTTACATGACCCTTGGAGGCTTCAAGCTTTGCCTCCGCTTCTTCACGGGAGCAGTCGGCCATTATCATGACGATTGCTTTCTTCACGCTCCCTCCGGCCTTCTCCAAAGTGGCCTTGGCCTCGTCTCTGGAAACGCCTGTGACCTCCATGACGATGTTCTGAGCCCTTACATGGAGCTTCTCGTTGGACTGCATCACATCAACCATGAGGTTCTTGTAGCACTTTCCAATGCCAACCATGCTTGCGGTGGATATCATGTTGAGCACGAGCTTCTGGGCCGTACCGGATTTGAGCCTAGTCGAGCCTGTAAGCACCTCAGGTCCAACGACGACCTCTATGGCAAGCTTGGCCACCTTTCCTATTGCACAACCCTCATTGCAGGATATCGCAACGGTCTTGCATCCAAGCTCGTTCGCATACTCGAGTCCGCCTATCACATAGGGCGTCCTTCCGCTTGCCGCAAGGCCAACCACTGTGTCCTTCCTTTCAAGGCCGATGTCCTTGAGGTCGTCCTTTCCAAGTTCCTTGCTGTCCTCGGCGCCCTCCACGGCCTTTATGAATGCGCTTGGGCCTCCTGCTATGAGGCCTACGACCATCTGTGCAGGAACGCCAAATGTTGGTGGACACTCGGATGCGTCCACAACGCCAAGCCTTCCGCTTGTGCCCGCCCCCATGTATATGATTCGTCCGCCTTGCTCCAGCGATTCTATGCACCACTGTACGGCCTGAGCTATCTCTCCAAGGTGAGGCTTTATGGCAAGAGGGACTTTTGCATCCTCGTCGTTCATGAGAGTGACGATCTCAAGCGGTGTCATTCTGTCAAGTTCAAGCGATGCCTGGTTGCGTGTCTCCGTAGTCATTCCGCTTAGGTCTATCTTGGTATCGTTCATAAATTCTCCGTTGTAGTGTCTTTCAGTAGGAATCAGTCTTTTCCAAAGAAATAGGCAAAGGCCTTTTCGACCGCCGGGTCCCAGAAGTCCCAGTTGTGGACTCCGTCCCAGCTTTCGAAGGTGCAGTCGAGTCCCGCATTCGCAAGCTCATTCGCAAACCTCTCGTTCTGGGCCAAAAGCTCGTCCTGCCTTCCGCAGGACATATAGAACCGTGGCATTCCAGAGGCGGGGGTACTTGAGGCCTTGAAGGCATCAAGCATTGCAAACAGGTCGCAGTCATGGGGTATGGTACGGCCGTCTCCAAACATGGCTTCGTATTCAAGCGCCCTTTGACCCTGCATGTTTGCAACGCTGTCCGCCATGTCCGTCACAGCCGAGAACGTGGCGCATCCTTCGTAGCGGCCTGGATTGTTGAATACGTTCTTGAGCGAGCCGTAGCCTCCCATGGAAAGGCCCATTATGTAGCTGAGCCTCCTTTCCTGTGATAGTCCGAACATATTGGAGCATAGCTTTGGAAGCTCCTCTGATACGAACGTGAAGTAGGGGAGCCCCAGCTTCATGTCGCAGTAGAAGCTCCTCTGCACCTCAGGGATTACAACAGCTACGTTGTAGCGCCTTGCATAGCGCTCCACGCTCGTGTAGCGCGCCCAACCCGTGCAGTTGTCGGCAAGGCCGTGCAACAGGTACACGACCTTGGCTTTGGAACAGTCGATGCTCTCTGGAAGGAACACCGTCATGGATGTTCCCATGTCCAAAGTCTCCGAACGGAAATCGCAGCGGATATGCGCCATCATGCTCCTCCTTGGAAAATCCTTTTCAATTTCCTTCCGTACAGGATACGAAATGCCCAGGCTTCACTTCCTTGAGGCAGTGGCCTTCCTTGCACTTTTCGCTTGCATACGGGCAGCGAGGTGCAAAGCGGCATCCTGGAGCCGGATTGATTGGGCTTGAGACCTCTCCTGATATGGTTACGCGCTCCCTGTTGCGCCTTGAAAGGTCTATCGTAGGGATGGAGTTCAACAGAGCCTTTGTATAAGGGTGGATCGGGTTGGCGAAAAGCTCGCTTGAGCTTGTGTACTCGACCACCTGGCCCATGTACATGACCATGATGTCGTCGCTTATGTGCTTCACGACGGCAAGGTCGTGCGTTATGAACATGTAGCTCAGCTTGTGGCTGTCCTGAAGGTCCATGAGGAGGTTCAGGATCTGGGCCTGTATGGAGACGTCAAGGGCCGATACCGGCTCGTCGCACACTATGAACTTTGGATCGAGTATCATGGACCTTGCAAGTCCAACCCTCTGTCTCATTCCACCATCGAGCTCGTGAGGATAGAGGTTGGAGTAGTGGGCTGGAAGTCCGCACATGTCCATTATGTGGTCGACCCTCTCCTTGAGCTGTGCAGATGAAAGCTCGTTCTTCTTGTTCAGAACTTCAAGAGGTTCTGAAATCAGCGATCTTATGGACATCCTTGGGTCAAGCGAGCTGTATGGGTCCTGGAAGATCATCTGCATGTTCCTCTGTACCTTGTGCATGTCGCGCTTGGAGTACTTGAGGATGTCCTCGCCTTCATAGAGGACCTGTCCGCTTGTGGCCTGATGGAGTCTGAGTACGGTCCTTCCAAGAGTGGACTTTCCGCAGCCTGACTCTCCTACGACACCAAGCGTCTTTCCTTCGTATATCTTGAAGTTCACATCCTCCACGGCATGGAGCTGTCCTTTTGGTGTCTTGAAGTATTTGCAAAGGTTTACGGCTTCTACCAATGGTCTATCCATCATTCTGCCTCCTTTGTGGTGTTGTCATAGAGATGGCACAGGATGAGATGTCCATCCTTCTCGTGCATCGCCGGAGGAGTGGTCCTGCACTTCTCCATGCAGTGGGGACAGCGGTCTGCAAAGCAGCATCCTGTCGGGATGTGCCTTGGGTCCGCCATGTGGCCAGGGATTGGCTTGAGCCTCTTTTCGTCCTTGGTGAGGTCCGGAATGCAGTTTATGAGGCCTGCGGTGTATGGATGCTTCTCTTCGCTTGCAAAGATCTGCTCGACCGTTCCGTGCTCCACGACACGCCCTGCATAGATTACGGACACGTTGTCGCAGAACTCAGCCACAACACCAAGGTCATGGGTTATGAGGACTACAGCTGAGTTGAACTCGTCCTTTAGCCTTCTCATGAGCTCGAGTATCTGTGCCTGTATCGTGACGTCCAAAGCGGTCGTAGGCTCGTCTGCAAGAAGAAGCTCTGGCTCGGCTATGAGGGCCATTGCTATGACGATCCTCTGCTTCATTCCGCCTGAGAACTGGTGGGGGTATTCACCCTTTCTGGATGCAGGGATTCCAACGAGCTGCAGCATTCTGTCCACCTTCTCCTGCTTCTGCTCCTTGGATAGGTTTGGGAAGTGGAGGTGAAGAACTTCGTAGACCTGCTCTCCAACCGTCTTGGTTGGGTTGAGGCTTGTCATTGGGTCCTGGAATATCATGGATATCCTGCGTCCTCTGAGGCCCAGCATATAGCTGTCAGGCTTGCCCAAAAGCTCTTCGCCGTCGTATTTGATCGATCCGCTTGCTATCTGGCCGACCTTCTTTGGAAGAAGCTGCAGTATGGACAGTGCAAGAGTGGTCTTTCCGGCTCCGGTTTCGCCCACAAGTCCCAGCTTCTCGCCCTTCTTGAGCGAGAGGTTGAGGCCGTTTACGGCGTAGACCACAGCATCATCGGTATTGTACTGGACGTGTAGGTCCTTGATTTCAAGGAGGTTGTCGTCCTTGCGTGTTTCGTTTGGCATTGTCGTCTCCTTGTCAGTTCTTCGACTTTGGGTCGAATGCGTCCCTCAGACCGTCGCCTATGAAGTTGACGGACATGACGGTGAGCATTATGCAGATTCCAGGGATGATTCCAAGGTACGGATAGTACTGGATGTTGACCTTGTTCTCGGATATGATCGTGCCCCATTCCGGTGTAGGCGAGGCGACGCCAAGTCCAAGGTATCCCATGGACGAGATGCTCAGGATAACTGAGCCAAGCGTGAGGGTTGCCGATACGACGATAGGTCCTATTCCGTTTGGCAGTATATGTTTGAGGATTATCCTTGGAGAGCTCGCGCCAAAGCACTTTGCAGCCTCCACGTACTCCATGTTCCTAAGTGTGAGCACGCTTGAACGCACCATTCTTGCAAAGCGCGGGATCTGACCAATCGAGAGGGCCAGGACCAGCTTCCACACGCCGTTTCCAAGGGCCGTGATGATGGCCATTGCAAGAAGTGCTGACGGCACGCTCATGAGCATGTCAACGACTCTCATTAGGATCGTGTCCACCTTACCCCCAAAGAAGCCCGCCGTTCCACCTATTATGGCGCCTATGACAAACGCTATGCCGATGATGGCGAGGCTGCAGAACAGCGAAATCCTTCCACCGTATAGGATTCTTGCAAGAAGGTCCCTTCCAAGCTCGTCGGTTCCAAAGATATGCTCTGCACTTGGACCCTGGAGCTTGTTGGCTATGTCCTGCTTTATGACCATGCTGTATGGTCTGATGAGCGGTGCTATGAGGATGAACAATGTCACGAAAGCGAACATGGCTACACCAACCATGGCAAGCTTGTTCTTCCTGAACCTGAAGAGGATGAGCTCTCCAGTGCTGTATTCGGATAGCGGTTTCTTCTTCTTTTTGCTGAAAACACCCATGTGCCGCCTCCTTACGATGCAAGGTCTATACGTGGGTCTACGATGGCGCATATTAGGTCTACGACAAGGTTTATGACCCCAACGATTATCGTGATGAAGATGACAGTTCCCATGACGACGGGTACGTCCCTTCCCTTGACTGCATTTATGAGCATGCTTCCAATGCCTGGAATTGCAAAGATGTTCTCCGTTACGACAGCACCTCCAATGGTTCCGGCAAAGCTTATTCCAATTTGCGTTACGACAGGAATGAGGCTGTTCCTTATGGCATGGTTGAGGATGACGTCATGGTTGGATGCACCCTTGGCCCTTGCGGTTCTGATGTAGTCCATCTTTATGACATCCAACATGCTCGTGCGGCTCATCCTTATCATGGATGCCAGAGTGTTGGCTCCAAGGATCATTGGCGGTAGTATGAAGCATTTCCATGTTCGTATGCCTGAAACAGGAAGCCAGTGCAACGTAAGGCAGAAGAGTATTTGGCACATGGTCCCAAGCCAGAACGCCGGCATGGAGAAGAGCAGCATGACGACGAAGGTGCAGCCGTAGTCCAAAAGGCTGTACTGCTTTATTGCACTTGCAATTCCCAAAGGAATTCCTATCCCCGTTGCGAATAGAAGCGCAAGTACTGATACTAGAAGTGTATATGGTAGTCTGTGGGCGAACTCCGGCAGAACTTCGAAACCGCTTATCCATGAAGTTCCAAAGTCAAGCTTGAGTGCGTCTATCATGTAGTTTACATATCTTATGAGAAGAGGCTTGTCCAAGCCCATTTCGTGGTTGAGCTGGGCGACCTGTTCCGGGGTTGCGTCCTGTCCTAGGACAAGTCGTGCAACGTCTCCAGGAGCCAGGGAGAGAATAACAAACAGAATGAACGTCACCGACAGGATGACGGGAATTAGCATAAGCAGTCTTTTGAGTGCATATTTCAACCAACCCACTTCTGTTCCTCCTTGTTTATCGAATGTCTTATAAAAGTAGGGCAGGTGCAAAGACGCATCTGCCCCACTATGCGAATCGTCAGCGAAGGCCTCCAAGGGCCTTCAAGTGTGAAACGCCTGCTGCTATGCGAGGCCTTTCAGGGATTACTTCCATGACCAGTATCTGAACAGATAGTAGCCAAGGCAGTGTGCCTGGACGCCTTCGAGGCCGTCGTTGTAGGCGACTGTGTTGATTCCGTTGTAGAGAGGAACCGTGTAGGCTTCGTCGAGGAGGATCTGTGCGATCTGTCCATAGACCTGCTTGCGTGCATCGCCCTGGAGGCTGCGGCCGCTCTGTGCAAGAGCATAGATCTCAGCTGCACGTGGATACCATACGGACTCGTCGAATCTGCTTGGTGTGAACTGCGTTGCAATGGAGTCTGCATCTATGAGGGATGATGCTTCGTCTACAAGTCTTGCATCGAAGTTTCTCTTCTTTCCCTTCTCTTCGTATGTCGTGTTGTCGACGGCTTCTACCTTGCAGTTGATTCCAATCTCAAGAAGCTGAGCCTGGATGACCTTTGCAACGGTCTCGAAGGTTGATCCTGCGACACAGGTTATGGAGAAGTCCTCGCCGTTGTAGCTTGACTGTGCAAGGTATGCCTTTGCAGCTTCAACGTCATAGGCTACGCCTTGGATCTGGTCTGGATAACCGCCGTACATAGGACAGATGTCGACTGTAAGGATGGTTGCAGCGCCGCTGTTGACGGCCTTGTTGATGTCATCCTTGTTGATTGCAGCCTGGACGGCCTTCCTGAAGTTGAGGTCCGTTCCAATTCCCGACCATGCATTGAGGTTGAGGGTGATTCTTGATGTCGAGTCGCCAATGCTTGTCGAGATGCCGTTCATCTTGTCGAAGCGTCCGCACTGCTCGATGGATGGAGCTCTCATGACGTCGTAGTCGCCGTTCTGAAGTCCAAGGATCTGTGTGTTGGTGTCTGCAACGAGGGCGATCGTGACGTTCTTGATTGCTGGAGCGCCTCTCCAGTGGTCCTCGAATGCCTCGAGTGTGACGTGGTCGCCAGTGACGTATTCGACGAACTTATATGCACCTGTTCCAATAGGAGCAGCCATGTATCCGTCGTCACCAACCTCTTCGTAGTATGCCTTTGAGCAGATTCCTCCAAGACGTGATGCAACGCCGTATGGGAAGGCTGCGAATGGGGATGAGAGGACGATCTGGACTGTGTAGTCGTCGATGATGTCGCAGTGGTCGAAGTTGATGAAAAGAGCCTGTCCCAATGGACCAGCAGCGCCCTTGTCGAACGTGAACTTGACATCCTCTGCCGTCATCTCGGATCCGTTCTGGAACTTGACACCCTTTCTGAGGTAGAAGGTGTATGTAAGTCCGTCTTCGGATACCGTGTATCTCTCTGCGAGTGCTGGAGAGAGAGATCCGTCCGCTTCAAGTGCGAGAAGGCAGTCGTAGACGTTGGCAAGTACGAGGTTGTCGTCTCCACCGCATCCCTTTGCTGAAAGGGCATAGAAACGATAAGGGTTTCCTGTAACGACGAGCGTTACGGAATCCTTGGCCGTGGTGGCTTCCTGTCCGCCCTGGGCGAATGCTGGAAGAACCATCATGAGTGCGAGCAAAACCAAAACGATTTTCTTCATGTTGACTCCTTTTGTTTGTTCTTGTTTGTTATGTCTCTTTGTTTACTAAACAAACCGTTTGCAAAGCAAATCAAACTATATCGTACACCTGTTTTTCTCTCTGTCAAGAAAAATCTTCATGTATTTGTTGCATTTTGTTGCACGGTTCACTCTATGATTGCCCCTTTTTCATTCGTGGAAGTATTCGCTTATCGCATCCTTTATGGAATCCACCGTGTCGCCTGCAGTCATGCTTATTGGATTGGACCTGGTCTGGGCAATCTCTCCAGCCCTTCCATTTATATATGCACCCGCTGCAACTGCAAGGAGAAGGTCGTTCGTTCCTTTGACGTTTGCTGGATTCGCCCATGAACATATCGCCGCAAGTATACCGGAAAGGACGTCTCCGCTTCCCGCCGTAGCCATGCCGGGGCATCCTCTGTCCGTGAGATACACCGTCTCTCCATCCGTTACGATGGTGGTTGGTCCCTTGAGAAGGACAATGGCATTGTTCTGCTTTGCATATCCTTTGGCCTCTTCTATTGGATTCTTCATGTAGTCTTCAATGCTCTTTCCTGTGAGCCTCGAAAACTCCTTGGCATGAGGGGTGAGTACGATGTGGCAGTTGGCATCTCTTATGATTTCTGGATTCTTCACAGTAAGGTTTGAAAGGATGTTGAGCCCGTCTGCATCTATTATGAGAGTTCCAGTGTAGTTTCTAATGACATAAAGCAGCATCTCAGTCGTCTGGTCCGTTACACCAATGCCCATGCCAAAGGCGATTGTGCGTACACCCTTCATTAGTTCGTCAAGCTCCTGCCTGTTGAACACGACCTCTCCATCTTTGTCTGAAAGAGGGAAGAGAGTGCTCTCAAGTATGTATGGAGCTATGGCTTGTGTTAATGAGCTTGGGGCTGCAATCTTTACGACACCGGCTCCAGAACGCATTGCGCAGTTCGCCATTGCCGCAAGCCTTATGGCTCCGCTGTATCTTCTGGAGCCGCCGACAAGTGCAATGTAGCCAAAACTTCCTTTATTGGAATAATTGCTTCTTGGTACGAACAGGTCGTCGAAGTCTTCATGCTGCAACAGCCAATATGGTTTGTCCATGGGTGCTATTCCAATGTCACAGTTCATGCGCTTTGTCATGACATCCTTCGCCATGTTCAGGAAATGCCCTGGCTTGTAGTCTCCAATGGAGATCGTAAGGTCAGAGTGCACGCACAGCTTGGAAAGGCCGTTGTCACCATCAAGGCCGCTGTTGATGTCAACTGACACTGTGAAGGCTTCGCTGTCGTTGATTGCTTCTATGACTTGCGCCGCAAGTCCTTTTACATCTCCTTTGAACCCTGTTCCAAAGATGCAGTCTACGATTGTGTTGAAGTTGCAAAAGGAGGGAAGTCCTTCCTTTTCTATATTGTATATCCCTATGCCCCGTTGTCTGCATCCTTCAAGATAGTACCCTCCATCAATGGAAGTCCTGTCTGAAAGCGTGAATATTGAGCAGTCTATGCCGTTGTCATGAAGAAGCCCAGCTACCACATAGCCATCTCCAGCATTGTTTCCACTGCCACAGACTATGGCCACAGGAGGTCTCCATGCAACATTTTCATATATAGATTTCCCAGCTAGGAACATAAGCTCCTTGCTTGGAGTCTTCGTTGCAATGGTATACGCATCGCTTTTTCTCATGTTGTCCACTGAAAGTACTCTTATCATGGAAGCCCCCTTCTTGCACTAGACACCCCCAATTATGCTATAATCGCACTCGAAGTTCAAACTGGATGATTGGATGGCGCACTGCGCTTGAAGGGGTACGGAAGAGAATGGGTTTGGAATCAGCGGAAAGCAAACGGCTTTTGGAAGCAGGACATGCCTTTGGCATAGAAGGGGAGCTTGTCTCCTACGAAGAGATCTCCAACGGCAAGGTCAACCACACGTTTAGAGTGGACTACGCCGGAAAATGCAACGGCAAGGACATCGGCCTTGAGTCGTACATATTCCAGGAAGTGAATACATACGTCTTCAAGAAGCCGTGGGAGGTCATGTCCAACATAGACCTTGTGACAACGCACATAAAGGATGCCTCGAAGCGCAGAGGCGTGAAGGTGCGTTGCCTTGAGTTCCTGCACGATGCGGACGATGGCCGCAACTTCCACGAGACTGGCTCTACCTTCTGGCGTGTGTATAGATATATAGATTCCGTGACGTACAACTCGTCCAGGAACCTTGACGTCGTAAGGAATGCAGGCCGTGCCTTTGGTGCGTTCCAAAAGGACCTGTCCGATTTCGATGCCTCCAGGCTCTTCTATACCATAGAGGACTTCCACAACACGCCAAAGCGGTTCGAGACGCTTCATAGGGACTACGATGCGGATGCATTGGGGCGTGCAGTACAATGCAGGGACGAGGTGCAGTATCTCTTTTCCATGCAGGACAAGGCGTGCGTCCTTCACAGACTCTACGAGCAAAGGCTCATTCCAATGCGGGTCACGCACAACGACACCAAGATAAACAACGTTCTGTTCGACAAGGACACCAACGAGGCCATATGCGTGCTTGATCTGGACACCGTCATGCCTGGTTTCGCCGGCCATGACTTTGGAGACGCCGTAAGGTCCGCTGCCAACAGCATGGGCTCGTCAAGCCTTGAGTTCGACAAGGTGCGCATCGACATGGCCATATTCGAGGCGTTTGCACAGGGCTACCTGTCCCAGACCAAGGAAATCCTCCTTCCCGCCGAGCTTTCGTCCCTTGCAGACAGCTGTCTCGTCATGACCCTTGAGCTTGCTTCCCGCTATGTGGACGACTTCCTCACCGGCGACCTCTACTTCAAGGCCAAATACCCAACGCAGAACCTCGACCGCGCCCGCAACCTCATTGCCCTTGCCAAGGACATGGACGCCAACATGGCTCTAATGCACGAAACCCTAGACCGATTGCTTTGAGTTTGGAAACGAATATGGATGTACATGACAAGTCTGCCGCTCGCTCATCCTGCTCGGATGGGTTTCTGAAGGAGGTTGCGGCCCTCGCCGTGCCTGTAGCCCTGCAGTCCATGCTGCAGTCGTCGTTCAGCATAGTGGACCAGATCATGATAGGCCAGCTTGGCAGCGTAAGCATAGCCGGGGTTGGACTTGCTGGAAAGTTCTCTTCCATTTTCTCCGTGGTCGTCTCCGCCGTAGGTACTGTCGCTGGGATAATGATATCCCAGTACATTGGGCAGAAGAACGATAGAGAGGTTCGTCGCAGCTTCTATGTGAATCTCCTCCTGTCCGTGGTCGTAGCAGCGCTTTTCATGGTCGTGTGCATCCTGTTTCCCTACAAGGTGATGGGTCTGTACACAAAGGATGCTTCCACTAGGGATGTCGCCTGCGGATACCTTTCCATAGTCTCCCTTACGTTCCTGCCAATGGCGGGCGCAACCATGCTTTCCACATTTCTAAGGTGCACGGACAGGCCAAGGCTTCCGTTGTATGCAAGCATCGTCGCCGCCGTTCTGAACACCGTTCTCAACTACATCCTAATCTTTGGGGCATTTGGGATTTCCCCAATGGGCTATAGAGGTGCTGCGATTGCAACGGTGGTGTCTCAGATTGCGAACTTTGCAATCATGTTGTTCCTGATGCCGCATGGAAACAGCCTGGCGCATAGGACGGTGGATGCAGGGGCATCGGCCTGTAGGTTCAATGTGGGCCAGTACTTGGCAATGCTGCTTCCTGTGTTGGTGTGCGAGTTCATGTGGAGTCTTGGCGAGAACGTGTATGCGGCGATATATGGGAACATGGGGACCGATGCAAGTGCCGCCATGACGCTTACCAATCCAATCCAGGGCATCGTGATTGGCGCTCTGTGCGGACTTTCGCAGGCGGCGGGAGTCCTTGTTGGAAAGCGTCTTGGATCCGGTTCGTATGACGAGGCGTACTCCGCCTCCAAGCGTCTAATGTTCTATGGAGCCGTGGGTTCCGTTGCGCTTTCTGTCTTGGTTGTTGTGACAAGTCCTTTGTATGTGAAGATATACAATGTGGATTCATCCGTGCGCCTACTGACTAGGCAAATCCTCTTTGCATATGCTTTGGTTGCGCCCTTCAAGGTCCTGAACATGATTTTGGGTGGTGGAATCCTGCGTAGTGGTGGCAAGACCAAGTACGTCATGGGCATAGACCTGTTCGGTACATGGGTCCTGGGCGTCCCCTTGGGACTCCTCTCTGCATTCGTGCTAGACCTGCCCATCCCATACGTCTACTTCATCCTCTCCCTTGAGGAAGTCGTCCGCTTCGCAGTGTCCCTCGTCGTGTTCCACCGTCGCCGCTGGATGCAGAAGTTGTAGGGGTGGGTTGTAAGTCACGTTCTGGGTTGAGTGTGAACCACCGTCAAGGGCTGTTGTATCCTTGAGATAGTACATTCTCACTTGTTTTTGCATCGTTTTAGACTACTTATAGTATAAAGCAAGTTGAAAAACAAGCAAACTATACTATCAGCGAAACTCTTTTCCTTTGAATAGGGTGCATGTGTATGCCTTGTTCTGTGAAGGCATACGGAAGATAACGCGCCCCTCCCCAACTTGAGGTGGATTTTTTGCACTTCAAGATGAAATCCAACTCTTCTTTGAAGAGCAGGTGCCTTACCCACGCTTCAGGTGGACCTGGGCCTTTAGGGCAGTCCAAGTTGGCATTCCAACTACCTTCACTGGATAATCCCTTTTGTGGATAGTCAATGGAAATGTTTGGTTTGAAACAATATGTCGGTTTGCCGAATTTATTTTGATGCAATTAATTGTAATTGAGACTTCAAATTCCAATATCTTTGAAAAACTTATAGTTGATATATGTCAATAATAAGTTTATCTTTCAAAAAACGTTTTCAGTTTCTTTTGGCTTGCATTTCGACTTGTTTGAGTACAGCAATTCATTGACCGTGTGAGTTCACGTACCCTATAACTTGTAGCTATGAAAAATGGTTTAATTGCTTTTTGTTTGATTGCTCTATTTTGTGCTCTTATTTCCTGTAGCCTCCAACCCGATGCAAGTTCAAATAGCCAAGAAACAACCGACCAAACGGTAAACAAACAAGAATCTGGACAAGAGGATATGATTGACATGGACTCTGACTATTCAATCGAAAAACATCTTGACGTTTCATGGATTTGGACAGACGGCATAACAAAATGTACTCTTGATTTTAAAGACAAGACTAAGACAGCAACATGGGTGATTTACGGTTACACGTTTCCTGGAAATTACAGAGTTTCCGGCAGACAGATAATTTGCGATATGCATAGCGCAAGAACCGCTCCACCACTTTTTGTCCATGAGCTTACACCAACAAGTCTAGAAATTACAGGAGTAGGCCGGATTCCAATCACCGTAGGGAACATGACATTTACCAAAGAATAAGTCATGCATTGTGCTCAGCATGAAACCATTGTCATGAGTTTTTTTTGTGAGGACATGGTTTAATCATATGTGTCACATACAAATGAGTTTGTATTGTCAAGTTAGCGATTGCAATCGTTCAAGAAGCGATCTCAATAGCTTCTCATCTTCGTTAATGCTAATCTCAAATGCTTTCTTACCGGCATCCTTTATGGAAGCACCAATGTGATAAAGCATTTTTTTATCAAGAATCAGAAATCTATCATGGAATTCATCTGTGAACATGATTTCAAGGTTCCCATACTGGCTCTCAAAAGCATTGATTTCCTTCTCAGTCAATTTGCAGTTCTTCTTGAAGGTATAGATGTCAACGGAAACTTCGGTTTTCTTTCTGGAAAGCATATCGAGTGTTCCCTTGTCCACATAGCCGTCGATGAGAATTATTGATTTCTCCGCTTTCCCTATGATCTCTTCAATGCAGCTTGTGGCATCCCACATTTGACCTTTGAAGAATATGACGGCCTTGTCAGGCTTCGTAGTCTCCAACTGTTTGAAGATATGCTTGATATTCTCATCGGTCTCAAGCTGCTTGAGCTCTATGCGGTCAAGGCGTTGGAATATGACGGCATTGCCGGCAAGATAGTTTCGCATGGCGATGAATGCATCCATGATGCTTATGCTTACTTGTACGGCGATTGTGCTTCTAAGAACAGATGAGAGCATTGCGATGCCTTCCTGAGTGAATGCATGTGGAAGGTATTTGATGTTTGTTCCCCGTCCAGTTTTGTCATTCATGGTCACAAATTGTGACCTTGAACGAGAAAAATCTTCTTCTGTAAGTTGAAAGCAATAACGCTCTGGAAACCTATCGGGATTGCGTTTTACGGCTTGGTTCAAAGCTTTGGTCTCAACACCATACAAAGCTGCCAAATCCGAGTCCAACATTACCTGCATGCCTCGGATAGTGTAAATCCTGTCCTTGATATCATCAGAGGTGATTGTCATTGGAACCGAATTCTGCTCGCTCATATCACAATAAAATCGAATAAAAGCGGGTGTCTTACCCGTTTCAGGTGGACCCGGGTCTTTCGACCAGCCCAAGTTGGCATCCCAACTACCTTCACTGTATAATCCCTTTTGTGGATAGTCAACGAAAATGTTTGGTTTGAAACAATATGACAGCTTGTCGTTTTTCTTTTGATTCAAGTAATTTTAATTGAGATTGCAGGTGTTGATGTATTTGAGGAAGCTTATAGTTGATGCATATCAATAATAAGCTCTATCTAACAGAAAAATGGCTTTCTGCATTTCTTTGTGCTTGCACTTCGACTTGTTTGAGTTCAATATCACTGATTGTGAAGCTTTATACACAGGATGCTCTTGAATGAAAGAAATCGATGAAATGGGATTGTTTATATGCAGGGCTCAGGCGAACTTGTTCGTTGCGTCTTTGACTCTTACTGAATGCAGTTCCGCAGTATTCCTGCGTAGGTTCATGAACTCATCTGTTGCAGAACGTATGGACAAAGGATTCTTCCTATTCGAGGCAAGCTCGAATGACTCTGTCATTTCCGAGATTAATGAGGAGTTTGGTGAAACGAATTATGGCAAGGTCAAGTTCTCTGAAAACGAGATGTACTGGATGGGGTACTTGTACCGATATTGGTGCTATACCTATGGAAAGACTAGCAAACAGGTCTATCGCATCATAAAGCCCACGGAGCTACGAACTCTATTCTTTCCTTATCACTCCATTGATTGCAGTGCTGCAATCGAGCGTATACTGGAGGCAAAAGGCCAAAACGAAGAGGACTCCATAGAGAAAGGGGTGGCTATACTCAGGCGATTAATTAACCAAAGGAAGAGTTCTTGATTGTTCTTATCTAAGTGGAATCTTTCGCGCGCTTATGTTGAAAAGCCTTATGTTGAAAAGCTTGAAAAAGTGACATTGTAATGTTACAATATGACTGTGGGAATCAGACTTGAAATCTATCATGGTCGAAGGAATTTCTTTCATTGGTTATGAGATTGTCCTTGGAGTTGAACCAAATGATTTGTGCCTACAATGACTATTATACTTCCATAGCGCAGCACAAACTTGGATGTATGCTGGAACTTGCAGTATACGGCTATAATATGACGGTGGGAGAGTTTGCCAAAAAGTTCGTGGAATCTCCAGTCTGTAGGGCTTTCGAATATGGGGACTCTGTCATCCTGTTGGAGAAGTCCGCCAACGAGCTCTTGGGCATGGTTCTGAACTTGCCTGTATGCGACAAAGAACAGGATGTTCAAATCACTCCAGAGTACTGGGTTGGGTGGATCCTTGCCTACATTCAATGGTACACTGCATTGTCCTTCAAGACTATTTTGGAGGCATATCCCATTGATGAGCTATTGTTGGACTACTCTCCTTACCATGAAATGGATATCTCGGAAATCCTTGAAGTTGTAAGGAAACCCATTGGCCTTGCCTGTCCTTTGAAACGCCTACGTGTTCTAAGGAATCTTAGCCAAATCGAGCTTTCAAAGATAAGCGGCGTTTCCTTGCGGGCCATAAGAGCATATGAACAAGGAACCCTCGGGCTTTCAAAAGCCCAAGGTGAGACCATCTACAAGCTTGCAAAAGCGTTGAACTGCTCGATGGAGTATTTGATAAGATGAAACAATTACTTCCTATAGTTGGTTTCTAGTTTATTGTGTTCGATAACATGAAACGCGATAAGATTTAGTCTGTTTGGAGGGGCTTCATGGCAAATGTGAAAACTGATTCGAAATCCTGCATTATGTGCACGACAGGGGCATATCTTGTTCTTGCAGGACCGGGGACGGGGAAGACCTATACGGTTATCCACAGGATTGAAAATCTTGTAAAGAACGAAGGAGTCGAGCCTTCGAGCATTCTATGTCTTACGTTTTCGAATGCAGCCGCCAAGGAGATGCTGGACAGACTCAAAAGGGATGTAGGAATAGAAGGTGTCAACATATTCACTTTCCATGGCCTATGCCTTGATGTAATTGCGAAAAACAGAGAGAAGTTTGGCCTAGAAGAGAACTATTCTCTGGTAAACGATGCATTGAAGAACGACATCATGCGTTCATGCCTGAAGGAGAAGGAACCCCAATACTGGAAGACTTCGACAGGAAACGACTTCTACTACATAGGAGAGCTCCTCTCAGCGGTTTCAGATATCAAACGCAACCGGCTTTCAAAAGAGAGATACCTTGAGAATATAGAGGAGAACCCTGATTTCCAGTCCGCATTGATAGACGCAAAGGCCACCTATGATGCAAAGCAGACGAAGAAAGCCCAAAATGAAGTCAATAACATTGAAATGAGAATAGGAAGGGCTGTTGAGGCTTGGACTTACTTTGAAATGTACTCTTCAAGGATGAAGGAGCACAACCTCATCGATTTTGACGACTGCATCTCCCTAGTTCTGGACAAAATGGACGAAGACCCTGAATTCACAAAGGAGCTTGCTTCCAATTATAGGTTCATCATGGTGGATGAATATCAGGATACGAACGTTTCCCAGAACGAACTTGTAATCAAACTTGGAAGACTTGTAGGAAATGTGTTTGCAGTTGGGGACGACGACCAGATGATCTACAGGTTCCAAGGTGCGGACATAGGATCCATCAACAACTATAGGTCGGCTTTTGCTTCCAATCTTACGACATATTGCCTACAGAACAATTATAGGTCTAACCAGAACATCCTGGACGTGGCGGAGATCATGGCGGAGGAAGCTGCTGGCTCAAGGGTCGTAAACGATCCATCGTTCAAGAAGGAAGGAATCAGCAAAAGACTTACGGCGAAGAACGAGAGACTTCCAAACAACAACGTTTGCATAAACGTCTTTTCGAACGCCTTGGAAGAGAGGAAGGCTGTCGTTTACGATATAGTTGCACTAATCGAATCCGAAAGCTGTCATAGGGACAGGTACGGAGACAAGGCCCTCAATGAAATAGCCATCCTAGTAAGAACAAATGGAGAAGCCTCCAAGTATTCACAGCTGCTTTCCTCCATTGGTATCGACTATGAAATCAAAAAAGGTGTTGACTTATTTGAAGTGGATGGGGTGAACCTTCTTATTTGTTATCTCCAGGTTCTTTCGAACCCAAAGCGTTACGCAGGAAGCCTTTTGTTTCTGCTTCATTCCAAACCATTCGATCTCTGTCCTGAGGATTTCTATTATGTTTGGGAGCAGAACAGGCATGGTGGAAGCGATGTAAGCATCATTAATATCCTCGAAAACGGTATTCAGTCCAATGCAATCAAAGAAAAGGACAAGGTTGAAAGGACGCTCAAGACATTCAAAGCTTTGTCTGCAATTAAACAGGAGCCCATTTCAAAGCTCATTGATGAGGTTGTCGAGGGAAGTGGAATATTCGACTACTACAGTTCCCTTGAGGATTGGGATTCTATGCAGGCAGGATTTGAACTCCTGCGTAGCATCGCTGCAGGTTTCATTTCCTTCTATGGCAAGCAGGACCTCAGCAGCTTCTTGAATTATATCCAAGGGCTTAAGGACAATAAAGTTTCGCTTCCTGTGGAGAAACCAAAGACAGGTGCAACATCCAATGCCGTTCAGGTTATAACATACCACGCATCCAAGGGTCGTGAGTTCTCATACGTTTTCATGCCAAACCTTACCAACAAGGGATATGAAGACAAAAAAGACAAGCCGACGAAACTTCCGCTTACTGAATACGGGGATGGCGGAAAGGAAGGTCGCAAGATTGCAGAACGCATAGATAACGTGAAGCTTCTTTTCGTTGGCATGACAAGGGCTCGTCATACCCTCAACCTTTCATATTCGCTCAAAGCGGAGAACGGCAAGGATACCGATATCACTGAACTCCTGAGCCATATAAAGGACGAAGACGGCAACGGCAAAGTAGAGATTCACGATAGAACGATGGAGAGCTATCCTGACGTTTCAAAGGTCGAACACAATCCGGTCAAGGACTTGTTCGACTGGGATGGTGACTACAAAGGACTGACGACGGAATATCTTGCGGAAATCAAGAACTACTCTGCAACCAACTTGAATTCATACTTGGCATGTCCTGCAAAATATTACCTGGAAAGGGTGATTGGCCTTCAAAATCAAGGCGATAGTGTGGCATCGGGCTATGGTTCTGCCGTGCACAAGGCTTGTGATTTCTTGGTGAAGAAGGCCTTGGAAGACAAGAGATATCCAAGCTACGAACTCTTTGAAGCGGTCTACAAGGACGAGATAGACGCTCGTTTCTATGACGAAGACCAAAAAAGAGACCTCTTGGACAAAGGAGAAAAGGTCCTTCCTAGATTCTATGAGTACCTTTCATCAATACCTGTCGCCCGGCTCTATGCTGCAGAGAAGGAATACGAGCCCATGTTCGAAGGAAAACCTTTCATTGCCAAGATAGACCGCATGGAGACCGATGGCAAAGGCAACTACCAGATCTATGATTACAAGACGGGGCGTCCCAAAGACGGCAGGATGATCTGCTGGGATGGCCCTCATGAGGACTATTTCAGACAGCTTGGTATGTACTGCTATGTCTTGGGAAAAGAAGGGTTGAATGTGAACGGAACCGGCTTCATCTTCCCTGATGCGACAGACCCTTCAGACTATGGATTTTCGTTGCGCTATAGCCAAAGCGACATAGATAGAATCGTTGCCGACTACAAAGAAGCAATCAAGGACATAAACGACATGAAGTTCAACCAATGTGAGAACGGTTCAAGGACCTGCGGCTATTGTCCTTTCAGGGCAACGGTGTGCAAGCGTTAGAGATTTGCTGTTTTAGAATGTAAGGAGTGTTTATGGATTGTTTGAAGAAGGATCTTGTTGATGCTATGGCTTTCTTTTCGAAAGAGAAAAGAATCTTTCAGAATGAAGCTCAATTTCAACAAGAGCTGGCTTTGTTTCTGAACAACATAAAACGAGAAAATGGTTTCCAGAAGTATAAGGTGTCGCTTGAAGTCTTGGCTGTAGATGCCATAGATGATAAGAGTTTGTGTGAACCACAAGGTGAATCATTTAGTAAGTATTACATCGATTTAGTTGTTGAGGATTTGGATCGAAAATGCTTGTATCCGATAGAATTAAAGTATAAGACTCCCCAAAAGGTTATCTTTTACTATGATGGAGAAGATGAACAAAAAACTATTGGTGTAACGTTTTCCCAGGGGGCTCCTAATGTAGGAGCATATATGTACTGGAAAGACGTTGAGCGATTGGAAAGACTCCTAAGAAAAGAGGATAACCTGCACATTTGTTATTCTAACAAAGAAATTGCAAAGGGGTATGCCTTATTTCTAACCAATTATTCAAGATATCTGCATCCATGCAAAAAAAGTCGAAGTTTGTTATATGAAGAGTTTTTCCCTTATCGAGAAAAACAAGTAAAGAAGAATCTTTATGCGTCTGTTTATGTTGATAAGTATGGAAATCGTTGCAATAAGAAAGAAGGTTCCAAAATAGAGAAAGTGACAGAGGATACTTTTGAAAAATTCCAAGAAGACCCTCATTTCAACGACGGGCTCATTATGCCTATAAAACTTAAAAATGAATATGCTTGTAGCTGGTTACCATATGAGTTGAGAGATGTTTGGTATTCAACGAACGGAAAGATAGAAAAGTTGGATGATAAGGGTCCTTGTTTCAACTACCTTCTACAGGAAATTGTAAGGGTCTGACGGATAGCCTTTTCTTGTGGTGTAGTGGATTCATTATGTGTGGTTTTCCTTGATAGAAAACCATTTGAGAATTATAATGCTAACGAAAGGTTTTAGCCGTTCGGGATTGTTGTGTGGATGTGAAAAATTGAAGCAGTCAATTACAGAATCCTTTCAAGAAAACGGCAATGAGCTTTTTGAAAGGAGAGAATATGAAGAAAAGTATTGTATTGGTGTTGGCTATTGTGGTTCTTGCTGTTGTGGTTGGTTGTTCAAGCACTAATGCTGTTTCTAGTATCAAGGCTCAAGACGTCAATGTTCAGATTGAGAAGAATTCTAGCTGGGAAAGTAGAGTAGGTGGTGTATGGTTTTCATCTGATGGATATTACTATGCTGCGGGAGAAGGCTATGAATACACAAATCAGAAGGATGCAAGGACATCTGCAACTTTGGCGGCGGAACAGGCCTTGGTTTCTTTCATAAATTCATCAATCGAATCGGTTGCAAGAGAGAAATCTACTGCTGCGGGTTCCGATTCTGAAAAGCAGGCATATCAGCTTTTGACCAATGCTGTGACGAATTCCGCAGATGTCGTTGTCTATGGTCTTGAGTCCTATGATTCCAAGATGAATGAGACTTCAAAAGGTACATACGTCTGCTATGTTTTGAGGAGAGTTTCAAAGGATATAATGGAACAGTTGATTTCTGGAAAGCTTGATTCAATGAAGGAAGTTCCTGAATACAAGGAGAATCCAGCTTTCGCAAGAGCTCTGGAAGTCTTGGCCGATGACAATTCTGTTGTACAGTATACTGAAAAGCAAATCTGATTCGAAGACTTTTCTATTGACTCTCATTTCTGACAGACAAAGGTATGAAGTTTAAGAAAGTAGTACTACTCGTGTTTTTGGTGACTTCCTTGGTGAGCCTTCCTGTTTGGTGCGCTGATATAAGGATTGAAGGTTTTGGTTCATCTTTGGAGGAAGCCAAAGACAATGCAACAATCGGTCTTTCTCGGTATGTAAATGGAATGTTTGTGCATGGTGAAACGACGGAGTCCAGTCTTGCTACTTCCAATTCAACGGAATATGGGCTTTTCTCCAAGCTTTCAATGACGACCAATGGTTATCTGAAATCTGTAGAATACGAGGAAGGTCTGAGGGATGGGGCTACGTTCAGGATGTATGCTGTCATTAGGGACAACGATGTAAACGTTTCTGTATTCGTCGGCCATCTTAATGATTGCAAAACTACGATCGAGTCCTTGTACAAGAAGCTTTCCTCTCAATCGGATGAGCAGAAAAAGAACACTTTGATTTCAATCTACTCGACTCTCTTGGAATATGATGCGTACAAAACCATTCTCTCATGCCTTGGACACTATGATCTTGTTTCAGTGCTTTCCGTTCCAATGTCCACCACATCAATCTACACGGAATACCAGAATATAATAATCGCAGAAGGTTATGCTCTTGAGGAAAGGGAAAGGTTCATAACGGACGAAACTGAACACAAGAAACTCTTGGAACAGCTTTCAAAGAACAGATCTGAACAGCGAAGGCTGGAAAGAGAGAAGAATGAAGCGACTGCTGCAAAAGAGGCTGCTTCAAAGTTGGCTTTGGAGGAACGTTTGAAGCAGTACTCCGAACTTTCTAGATTTGATACAAGTTCTTATGTGACGACTGAAACAGAGAGGTATTCATCACTTTGTGAAAATGTCAGAAGCACAAAGGAGAATTTCCTTTCTGCATGTTCGGAGTATGACAAGCTGTGTAAAGAACAGTTTTCGTTGATAGATAAGGACTTCGAAGCGGAGAAGGCTGCTGTGGAAGCTAGGCCATACAGATTCGCAGAGCTTTTGGATGGACGACCAACGGCTGCGGCGAGTGAAATTCGTGAGCAAGAAGTCGAATACTTGTACAAACTTAAGGAGATGCACAAAGTTTCCGTTTTTAAGCAAATCAGGGATGCTTTGCTTGATTCTATCCGTGGCAAGTATGACAGCTATTGTGAAGCGTTGAATTCCATCGATGGTGAAGTTTTCGAAATTGTTCTAGACGGGAGTTCAATGACGAATGTTTCAATAGTATTCGATTCTATTGGGACGGTTTGGAATATAGATTTTGATATAATTGGAATCGATGGACTTGAAGATCATTTTTGTTTTGAATTGAGATATGGACAGTTGGCTGGAAAACCTGTAACTTCACCGAAGTATCGCGGACAGTCTGGGTACGAGGAATATCTAGAGTTCTTGGATGAGGTTGATTATTTCCAATCGGTGATTTCTGATTTTGCAGCTTACTTCAAAACATCAATTAGGTTCAAAGTTGTAATAAAGAAAGACGATTCCTACATAGATAGTCGAAGCATGGATATTAAAAACATCCAGTTTGTGGTTGAGAGTAATTCGATTCCTAATAATCCTGATTGGGTCGCTGTTGTGAATAGTAATCCTTCTGTTCTTGTAGATTTCTCAAATCTGACTTGGGAACTTCCTGGTTACTCAAGAACTTTTAATCAGGAGTTTTCAAAGTGATTCGTAGCTATAGTATAGGTTTTTTCTTTATTGTCTTGTTTGCCGTCGTCCTATGCCTTTTCTCGGGTTGTGTTTTGTTTTCCTTTGATTTTTCTCCTGATTATCAATTCTTGGATGATGATTTGTCTTATCAGGAGTCTCGGAATGCCGTAGATATGTTCTGTTTGATTACAAAATCGGGTTCTAAGAAAAAAAGCGAATCCTTTGACTCTCTTGGTTATGATGTATCATTTGAGGATGCAAAGATGTATGCATTGGCATCCGCATCGATTGGGGATTTTGTGAATGAGTTCCGAATGCTAGAGTACCTGAATTATTCTTTTGATGATGAATTACTAAAGAAGGCGAATAACTACACCGAGGCAAAGAGCCTTGTGAGAGAAGGTAAATACATGGATGCATTACGTTTGTTTAACAAATATCCAGGTTATTTGGATTCCTCAGCTCTTTGTGATGAGATGGTTCGACAAGGATTAGTGACGCTCGAAGTTGGTGACATTGGACTTGCTGGAGGATATGTTTTCTATGATAAAGGTTCTTACTTTGATGGTTGGAGGTATCTTGAAGCCGCACCTTCGGATCTTTGTGTAGTCAATGGAGTTCCAACGGTCGACTCGACTATGACAGGATATTCAGATGGAACATTTAATTTCATTTTCGGCTCCTATCGGGAAACTCGCGGTGGAAACACAGTTTGTTTGGATACCAAGCAAGGAATAGGGGAAGGTCGACGTAACACAGAGCTCCTTGTTGGTTCAATGGGGAGTTCTGCCGAAGGCTCTCATTTTTATAGTTATACATCGGAATATGCCGCAAGACTCTGCGATGAACTTGAGTACGAAGTGGAAGGAGTATTGTTTGATGACTGGTTTCTTCCAAGCAGGGACGAGCTGAACCTTATGTATAAGAACCTGTACGAACAGGATTTGGCCTCGTTTGCCAGAAAAGGGTACTGGTCGAGTTCCGAGTACAATGATTACAGTTCGTGGATTCAGGACTTCTACGACGGTCTCCAAATCGACGAATATCGCTTCTACGGATATCGTGTGCGTCCAGTTAGGGCTTTTTAGAAGAAGGACACCAATGAATAAAAACGGAATTAACTATTTAGATGAAACAGTTTTTGAGTATTTTTGTGCTAACTCGAGAACTCTCTATAGGTACATGGATTATGAAAAGCTGGAAGAGGGAAAGCTCTGGTTTTCAAATCCTGAGAGATGGAGTGATCCTTATGAGAAGCTCTTCCTTGATTCGAAATACTTGATTCCAGGAACCAAAGAGGACAAATACCCCTTAAAGAATAGAATCTTCTGCATTTGTCTTACTCCTGCAAGTTCCTCAGAGGCGGCATGGAAGGTCTATGGATATGCTACGAAATTTAGCATTGATACGACAAAGCTTGTTCAGGTTCTTGAAGAGCACTCCAAAGAGTATGACATCTATATAGGAAAGGTTAATTACAAGAGTGCATCAAGTTTGAAACGTGATTCCGTAATGAAACTTACTGGTTTAAGCAAAGAGGGTTTTATTTCTTCAGATGAAGCCTGTGTAAGACTTTTACTGTTGAAGCGGACCGCATTCAAATATGAGGAAGAGATTCGCATCATTTTAGTGTCAAAGGAAAAAGAGCCAAATATCAAGGACGGTGTGGTTCTGAAATCTTCCATTCCCCTGAAGGACTTGTTCTTTCATGTTGAGATTTCTCCGCTTTTGTCAGCTACGACCTCTAAGGAAGTGAAAGATAAGTTGGATTCCTTTTTTTCGTCTAGTCAGGTTTCA
>CAVBWZ010000002.1:122974-132312 GCA_963599445.1 Bacteroidaceae bacterium | reverse complement strand
AGTTTGTAATTTGTATGAGGATGCGAAACCAAGACATTTGAAGGTTTATTGATTGTCGTTGATATTGCGGTATTTACAGGAATTTGAGATAGGAAGTTAACGATTGAAGGGGTAGCTTTCTGTTGAAGTACTGCCAACTTGTTGCTCCTCCACCCACTTGAGCATGTCTGCAAGTAGGGGAGGGCATATGCTTTTTGCGTATTCGTCGAGGAACGGGGCAATGTTTTGCTGGTAGTATTCCTCAAGCTCTTCTTGGGTAAGGTATCGGGGATCCTTTTGTTTGAAGTTCCTTATGAACCTGTTGAGGAAGCTTTCGTACTGCCTGCTTTGCTGCTTCTTGAACTGCTTGTTTCCGGTTTTGGCTTCATCAAGCAGGCCAATCCTGTAATCCCTGTTCTCCAACATGTGCAGAATGCTGTCGTGATGGTTGTGGTTGTCTTCGTAGACGAATTCGTATTGTCCCATAGGGAAGTAGCCCGAGATGCAGTAACTGAGAAGTGCGTCTCGTGGTGATTTGTATATTTCCTCAATCACAGGTTTTGAAGTTGCTTCTTGGTTGATTCTGATCCGACTATTGCAGTTGCTTCCAAAGACCATCATGGAGAACAGTGGATGCATGAGCATTGGCTCTCTTGAGACAAGAACCAGTAGAACGTTTCTTTTATGCAGTCTTTCCTGCGCTCCTAGGATTGGCCAAAGCCTTCCTTTCCATGCTGCATGTACGGGCTCGAAGTCGTCCATTATGATGAGAGAGTGCTCTCCCGCTAGCTTTTCTACAGCGTCTTCGAACCAGGTTTCATTTCCCTCTTGGTCAACATGGAAGCGTTGTTTGAAATCCATGATGCCATTTAAGAAGGAATAGTAGAAACTGTCTGGAATGAACGATGCAAAACGCTTGAGCAGATAGGTTTTACCTGCACCTTCATTGCCATTAACCCAAAGAGTCTTGAATGCATCTTGGTAGCAGTTCCAGAAATAGGCCAGATATTTCAGCATCGTACAGCCTCATAATAGTGTTTTGATTCGAACTCCTTCACGATTGCTTCAAGCATACTGTCAAGGTAACATGCGTATGCCTGTTTCTTCATGGATTCTGGTACTCCATAATAGGCTCCGGCAACGGAACCCGCTATTGCCGCAATGGTATCCGAGTCACCTCCTATGGAGATTGCATTCCTTATTGCATCTTCGAACGAAGAGGACTCAAAGAACGCCTCAAGAGCCATTGGCACGGTTGTTTGGCATGATTCATCCAAGAGGTATTCGTCCTCTATTTCGCTCAATGAGAAATCTATATCATAATAGTTTTCACAGATATAATCCTTGATTTCCTCCTTCTCCTTTCCCTTCAAAGCAAGGAAGATTGCAACGGCGGTTGCTTCTGCACCTTTCAGTCCTTCTGGATGGTTGTGGGTGACAGCTGTAACCGCATAGCTTAGGCTTTTGACCTCTTCCAAATCCTTTGCGAAATAGGGGACTGCACTTACCCTCATTGCAGCACCGTTTCCAAAGCTGTTGTATGGTCCCTCTATGAAGCCATACATCCAGTCTGTGAACATTCCACCATAGCCTGCAAGCGAGTATTTCTGGCCCATTGACTTCAGGAATGTTTCTGTCTTGGCAGGCAGATTGGAATAATCCCCTTTACAGGATTCCAATGCCATCCCCACGGCAATGGTCAACACTGAGTCATCCGTGAACCTGCAGTCTTCATGGAAGAAATCGAAGTCCTTCGATCTTTGGTTGAATATGTCGAACTCGAACCTGGACCCCACAATGTCCCCAATTATTGCTCCTAGCATGATGGAACCTCAAATGGTAGATTTTTCCTGTATGACCCTTTGATCACCGGCGTTGCATCAAGGTCGAACCCGTCTTCACGTAGTTCCTTTTCCACTAAGTCAAGGTAGGCAGGCACGTTTCCTGTAATGCAGATGCATGCGTTTATTCTTCTTAGTTTCGAATAGCCTATAGCTGAAAGTATTCTATCGAAACGGCTTGCTTCCTCTTCTGTCAAAGGTGGGTCAAAGTTTTCGAATTCATCGTTTACAAATGGGTTCTGTTCGCACCTTGGAATGACGAAATCCATGATCTTGTCGAAACAGGAACAGCAGATGTCCATCTTTATATGCTCTTCATCATGTTTGGACCCGAAACCGCAACGATAATCCATTCCAAAATTCTCTCTGTAATCCCACTCGTCGAATTGTTTGCCGCACATCGTGCAATGTTTTTGTTCCTTTGGTTCATTCATGGTCTTTCTCCTCTTTCACTTCTTGTTCCTTGAGATAGGATTCCCTTGATTCCTTCCAAGGTTGGTCTCTGTCCATAGGTATGGAATCGATGTCGAAGCCTTCTTTTCTCAGATTCCTTTCTATTTCTGAAAGTTTGGAGTTCCTGTCGGTTGATTTCTTCAGTTGACGGGCTATTTCGTTGGCTTTTTCCTTGTTGAGCACTTTTTCAAGTCTTATGAGCCTATCTTCACTTTCATGTGTCAACTCGCCAACATAGTGTGCTTCCGTTGAAATGATAGGGTTTTCCATGCACATTGGAATGACGAAGTCCATGACCTTGTCGAAGCATTCACAGCAAAGGTCTATCTTTATGTGGCGGTCTTCGAATTTGGTTCCATGTCCACAGGTGTAGTTGAAGCCAAATCCCTCCTGAGAATCCAAAAACGTGAACTGCTTGCCACACATGGTGCATGTTGTGTTTGCTGCTTTGTACTCCAGTTCTGCATCGAATAGTGCCGGATCAAAGTTTGGGTTTCTCATTTCGGTTTTCCTCCTTTATGAATTCGAACGCTTTTGCTAGCGCTGCCGTAAGCTCTGGTCCTACTAGCTTATGTGTCCCTTCCACCAATATGCTTGAGTTCAGTGGTGCCCTGAAGTATTTGTCGAAGAATTCCTTGTAGTGGAACAGTTCATCGTCCCTTGCAAAGATTCCAAATGCTCTGTGGTCTCTTTTCCAGTCTCCCATGTAATGGGAAAACCATATCGATGTCAGCTCTATCCTTTCCCAGTCTTTTATGAGCTTCTTGTCTATGGTACCGTCAAGCTTTGGAATCTCTATGGATGGTCTCATGCAGGGGTTGACGACTATTCTCCTGCAGTTTCCTCCCCAGGTCAGGGCATAGAAACCACCAAGGGAGTTGCCCACAAGGATATCGGGCTGGGCTTCGCTTATCCTGTCATATACGGATTGCATGTCGAGCAGGTCGAACTGCTGCGCTATGACTTCGTCTTCAGGACGGAGCTTTCCTATGGTCTGTGCCGTTGCGTTGTTTGCTTTGCCGTTGTAGCCGTGGATGCAATAGATTTTCATGACTCGTCCCCAATGGTTTTTCTAGTCGATTGTGATGATGCTGTCGCATATTCCGTATGCCAAAGCTTCCTTTGCCGTCATGTAGCGGTCGTTCTCAAGGTCGTTCTCCACCTTGCGTATGGTCTTTCCCGTATGTTTGGAAAGGATTTCGGCTATGGTTTTCCTTGTGGAGGACAAGTCCTTTGCTATGATGCTTATGTCCGTTTCCTTGCCGCCTATGCCCCCAGCTATAAGGGGTTGGTGTATCATCACCTTGGTGTGGGGCAGTATTGAACGTTTGTTTCCAGAAGCAAGGAGTAGGGAGCCCATTGATGCTGCAAGGCCAACTCCAATGGTGTGGACAGGGGCTTTTATGAAGCGCATCGTGTCGTAGATGGCCATGCCTGCACTCACGGATCCGCCAGGGGAGTTGATGTATAGGCATATCTCCTTTTCCTGATCTACTGAATCAAGGTAGAGAAGCTGGGCTATGACGCTGTTGGACGTGAAGTCGTCTATAGCTCCGTTTATGAATATGATTCTGTCCCTAAGAAGAAGGGAGAAGATGTCGTACTGTCTGTCCTGGCCGTCTGTCTTTGAGATTACGAATGGAAGTGTGTTCATGAGACTGCTCCTTGATATGGTGTTTGTTCTGTTCGTACTGTATGTGCAGATGCGCTTTGTCTCAGCAGGCAAAGCCCAATACACGGCTTTCCTGCTTGGCCGTTGCAACCGGTGCCGTTGAGAAGTCTTCAACGGTAAGGGTCCTTATTGCTTGCTCTGTAAGTTCTTCCTTCATGTTGACAAGGCGGCTGGCCTGCTTCATCCTTGCCTGTTCGAAGACGTTCCTTGCATAGCGCCCGTTGCCAAAGTCCTTGCTCTTTCTAGCTTCTTCGAAGAGTTGGGAGAGCATTTCCTCTACACCAGGGGTAAGGATAATCTTCCCTTCGTCTGCAATGAGGTGGAAGATGTCCACGAGCTCGTTTGTGCTATAGTCGTCGAAATGCACGTTGAAGGCGATTCTGCTTCTGAGCCCAGGGTTCTTGTCGAGGAACTCCTCCATTTTGTTTGGGTAACCTGCAAAGACCACTATGGTGTCGTCTCTTCTGTTCTCCATCATCTGGACGATTGTGTTGATGGCTTCGTCTCCGAAAAGGCCTCCCCGTTCTTCGTATAGAGAATAGGCTTCGTCTATGAAAAGAACCGATCCTCTTGCCTTGTTGAAGGCTTCTTCGACCAATTTGGCCGTCCATCCAACGTACTTGCCTACAAGATCCTTTCTCCCAACCTCAATCAAATCTCCTTTCTCCAGAACCTTGTTGTCCTTCATGATTTGGGCGAAGAGTCTTGCCACGGTGGTCTTTGCAGTTCCCGGATTTCCCGTGAATATCATATGCCTAGCAGGTTTCATGCGACTGATGCCTGCATTTTCAAAAAGTTTCTGCGCCCTTTGAAAGTCCAATGCCTGCTGTATGACCTCTTTCGCTTGCTTGAGACCTATCAGCGACTGGAGCTTGGAATATGCGCTTCCCTTTGACTTCTCAATATGGATTCTATTTGTTTTTATGTCTTTGTATTGTGGATACACCTCTGTGGGGAGTCTGTCATTCAGCCACTGGTTGTATATCCTATTGACATCGGATATGCAGTAGGCGCGCTCCTCCTGCGGAATTCTTGAAACCAAACTACATGTATTGAGTATGCTGTCCTTTGCAGCTTTCTTCTCCAGCAGCTCAATCGCTTTCTCTCTGAAGAAAGGCTGTTCTTCGATTTCGATGTAGCGTACGGAAGGTGTGCATGATTTGAGTCTTTCCGCAATGCTTTTCTCTGTTTTTCTGAAGACAAGTATCGAGAGGGTTTCAACGTTGTATTCGTTTACGAACGATGCAAGTTCCTCTATGTGGAAGTCCTCTTCCTGTGCAACGTTGTCGTCATCTGAGATCTTGCCTGGCTTGACGATGAGAGCACACCCTCTCTGAGCAGCATAGAGACGCTCGACCATACTCATGTTCAATCTGTCTTCGCTGTCTTCGAAGATTGCTCTTATTCTTTTCCTTGGTTGAGGCTTTACCAATGCAACCCTTCCACCTCCCAGTCTTCCATTTGAATGTATTGAGCGTACGATGACCTTTGATATGTTCTGTGCTACATTCCAGTCATCGCAGTAGAGGATGTATTGGACAGGATTTCCAATGAAGGTCTTCTGTTCCTGCCTTGTATATATTCTATCGACTTCTTCCTGCAATGCTATGCCGCATGTCGTTTCCTCTGCATCTTCCTTTGCCGTTTCAATCTTGTAGTCCTTCTCTGCAATGAATTCCGAATAATCGTTGTCAGAACACATGTTGTAGGAGCCGATTGATGTCAAGGTAAGAGGTTCGTCTTCATCGTTTATGAAATAATTGCAGTCTGCTTGGCGTGCATTCTGCGCCAATGTATGGATTTGTATTTCCTTTGCTTCCGCTTTGTCCGCCTCGAACCCCAGATCTTTAGCAAACTGCAGAGCAAGCATTTTGGGATCCTTCTTGTTCTTGTATCCAATGGCTGCACATAGCTTTAGATATTCCGGCAATGCTTCTACAACGAAGAAATGGACGTTGTAGTCTTGTTCTCCATTAAGCTCCGCTGTCTGTACGCTTATCATTCTGGCCCAGTCTGACTTTTCATCGCTTTTGCTTTCGGGTATTGAAAAGGGCTTTTTGCTTGTCAACTTGAATTCATAATAGATCATGAAAGACTCCTTTTGCAAATTTGTTATATAAGCGCGGTTTTAACGGTATTTTATTTGTTGATTTTGCATTTTTTCTTCAAAAATCAACAATAGTGTATATACTGCATTTTGAAGCGACTGTAAAGAGTCTAAATGGAAAAATTGCAAAAAAAATGCAAAAAGTGCTTGTAAAATCTAAAAACCTAGGCTTTAATATCAATATGTTGTTGAAATATGAGTTTTCCAATTTTAGATCCGTCGGCAAGGATCCTGTTTCAATAGATTTCGAAGCGAGTGCTGAGAAGCTTCACAATGAGGTCCTCATCGATGGCAAGGCCAACAAAGCCTGCTTCGTCTTTGGTGAGAATGGAGTAGGAAAATCCTCGATTGTCTATTCCTTTGAGAAGCTTCGCAATATGGTTCACAGCCCAATAATGAATCGCGATCGCTTCGTGAGGGACCAACAGCACATATTGTACAAGGATTGCCCAAGTACATATGAAGTCACTTTTACGAAGAATGGAGTCAAGTATACATATAGTTTATCCTATTTGAATTCAGAGATTCTGTCTGAAAGCCTGTACTACAGCCCAAATGGAAGGACTACAAAGGTGTTCACCCGAGGAAAGGAATTGGAGACCCTTTCATTTTCCCCTGCCTTTGAAAAGGATGCAAAGAACTGCGGAGGATATTTCAGGCCAAGCAGATTGATTTTGAGCATAGCGGCAAATGTAACGCAGATTCAGCCTACCATTGACGCATGCAGCTTCTTCGATGGCGACATACTGAGGTTTTTGGATGACAAGCCAAGTGGTGCCATCGTCCAAAGGGTAGGGGAGTTCTTGACGGAGAATCCCCATTTCAAGGAACTGTTCCTCAAAATGTTGAAGGATTCAGGATTCGACATAGAGGACATCATCATAGAATCGTACACGGAGGAGCCTAGGAGATATCCAGCCTACGAAGAACCTGACGATTATTTCGAGTCACGCTTCTCCCGTTCAAGGGTAGTATTCGATGTGTTTGTGAAACATCCTCAGTTCACACTGCCTCTCAAAGAAGAATCCCATGGAACCCTCAACCTCATGCGTATCCTCATAGCGTTCTGCAGAGTCATGAACGAAGAGAAGGTCATGCTATGCGACGAACCTGAGACGAGCATCCATCCAAACCTGTTCAGGGAACTTGTACGCATGTTTATGGATTCCGGCTACAACACGAACTCGCAAATGCTCTGCGCCACGCACGCCACTGAGATTCTCGACCTCAAGATGCTTCGTCGCGACCAACTGTACTTCGCGTCCATGAACAGCCAGGACAGGTCGACCTGCCTGACAAGGCTTTCCGATATGAACGGAATACGAAAGACCGATAACGTTGAAAAGGCCTTCTTGGCGGGGGAGTATGCACAGGACAAATAGCATCACGAAGGCCGATGTCCTTGAACTCCAGAATGAGTTGGTCAATGTCATTCCTTCCAACGACATGAAGAAGTGGTATGAAACCCATTCGCCTGGTTGGGACATCTCCCAAATGGCGACACTGGCTTCTTTGTACATGAAGCGCCGTCATTTTGCTTCGTTTCTTAGAGAACTTGCGCAGGCATCGGCATTGGAATGTGAAAAAGCGTATCTTGGAAGTGCGGCCCGTGATGTTTCAAGGCGAACCTACAAGAGGCGAGGGCTTTCCAAAAGGACGCAAAGGCTCTATGCCAAGTACAGAGATCATGTTGGAAAACCTGTTGGAGTCGCATGCTTCGATGAATACTGCAATCTTCCAGTGCTGGTCAAACGGGGTGATGTCGTCTCCTATAGAACGAAAGGTGTGAAGCATTATGCTGTTGTGTTCGCATTCCCCCTCTGTTCGGATGGAGACTCGGATTCCTCCAATGACTGGGTTTTTGCCTATGAGCTTGAGGAATTGGGCAATCTTTCGATTCCTCTTGAAATTCCAGATGTAGTTCTTTTGCCTACTGATATGGATTTCGTCAGGGATGAAGATGTTCCAATTAGGTTCATGAATGACCTTGAGAACTACAGGACGATGTGTCATGACCTTGATTCTTTCACACGTTCCGAGCTAAGGGAGATTCTGTCTGGTCGTGATGATTCGTTGGACAATGATGCTGCATTGAGGAAGAAGGCTCTTCCTGTGGGAGTGGAATGGGAGGAAGGGTCTCTTCTGATTGCAAAGAACCCTGATTATCTTGGCAACAAGATCGACTATCCAGGAATCGACTACTCCGTTTTCATGTGCGAGGACAAGCCCAACAGCAGCCTTTTCATTCCGCCTGGAAGTAGGGTTCTGGTGAAGAGGGCCTTGGGTGATTACGAGTATGTGGTGGATGTCTCCAATTCAAGGGGAACAGTTAAGGGCATACGAAAATCGGTCTTGGACAAAGATGATTATGTCGAACACCGCCTTCTCTCCCATTGAATACAGGATGTCTGGAAGGTAGCAGCTCCTAGCCCCTGCGTCCGGTTCTGGCCGTACTGCCAAGCCTTCTGCGTTCATCTGGAGTCATCAGGGAGAATGCGGCGTCCAGGAACAAGGCGAATTCGTTTTCATCCTTGGAGTAAAACTGCGAGACAAAGGATTCGTCATCCGTAAGAAGTGGTTGAAGGCAAAGGGTATCGATGGTAGAATGCAACATGTAGAGAAGTCTTTTGTGCATATGGTTTTGTCGTGATTGCCATTATACATCAAACGACTTCTTTATTCTATATGCCAAAACAAAATGCTTCAAAGAACCATGATCTGTGGACCAGTTTCCGGAAAATGAACAAGGAAACTCTGCAACTCGATTCTTATGCAGATTGTATGCAGCCTGAAACGAGTTTTGAAAGTTCCTCCAAGAGTTAACTTTTAAAAGTTGCAAATTCACTTTTGAGTGTTGCAATACTTATACAAGGTTCTCATTCTTTTTTGCCTTAGGATAAGGCCAAATCTGATTTACAATATCAGCCAATTTTTCAGAGCGTTCAATTATTTCTGATGCCCCCCATTTTTTCTTATCAGCAATAGAAGTAGTTAGGTGTATTGGAGAATACATGTAGCCATACCTTTTTCCATCTTCGGCTGTCTTTTGCATGGTTAGTTTATATTTAAACCTATAATTTTGATATTCAGAATTATACCCTGTTAGAGTCAGGTTTCCGATTGTATGAGTATATTTTTCATATACATCTTTCCAATCTTCACCTAAGTCGGCAGCCCAGTCTTTTTTTTCTTTCTCTTCATCTGTCAAATCTTCTCTATCGTAAAGACTCTCATGAGACTCGATTGTTTCGGGCATAATATGTTCAATTGAATGTCGGTCATTATG
>CAVBWZ010000002.1:0-122964 GCA_963599445.1 Bacteroidaceae bacterium | reverse complement strand
GTTTTATAGAATCTATTTGTTTTTAGGTACTCTACAACTTCATTATCTGTAGGAAATCTTTGTGCATATGTTAATGGAGTTTCTGAATTTGATGTTATTACTGCTTCAAATGATTCTGCAGATTTATTCTGATAAACATCTTTTAGTAGTGTCAGGAAAGCTCCGTTTAAGGAATTTGTTGGAATTTTGCAAATGGTTCTGCGCATTGCATAGGAATACATACACATGAGCATTCTTGAAACTTCTTGATCTGATAACCTGTTTTCTTGCCGCAAATCTAATATTTTTAGAATGACAGGAGTCATGGTTAATAATCCCGTCTCATGGTTATTGCAAAGCATATTTTCAATCGCATTTGCTGTGTGTCGGGCATTTACGAATTTCTGATAATGCTTCGAATATCTGGAGATGGATTTTACTATCGGTTCAATGCCATTCTGACAATTTTGATAATAGTAGTCTTTAAATGCTTTGTATGAATCACCGTCCTTAATCAAAGCTTGAGTTACGGTAATCAAATAATACCAGAAAAAATCGTTAAAAATAACTTCATTTCCAGTTGTAAGACCGAGATTGACTTCCATCGGATGCCAATAATTGGTGTATAGCCTTTGTTGTTTTTCTTCATCGTTTTCATTCATAAAAATGAAATTTCTAATTTTATCTGCAGCAGAAAGTTGCAGGCCAGTGCTGTTTACTGTTTCAAAAACAAATTGCGCATTATCAGATCTTTTAAGTGAAAAGCTTATAATCTTAAGCTTTTTAATTCCTTTGAACACAATATCTGCTGTTAACTCTTCATTTCTAAGGATTTTTTTGAAAATAACATAATTCTCATAAACTCTGCTATATGTAACATTATCAGGCAACTGCCTGTCATCCAAGAGTCTCTTAAAGACTATGTTGTCTTCTTCTCTTAGTTGCAATTTGATATATTCCGTGTCAGTAGATGAATAATCTTCAAGATTGAATAAGCAATGCTTGATTTCGGTTTTAATTTCTTCTGAAACATCGTCCATATCCATAATTGCTAGTAGTAACAGTGACATTGAAGTCAATCTCTGTTGACCATCAATAATCTGAAACTCATTAACCCCAACTTGAACTTCCTCTTCTTTTGAAAGGGTAGATAATTGATCCCAAAAAATGCCATTCTCTGTGAGCATCATTTGCTATTTTACGATGCTATCCAGAAGAGCTTTGCATTGCTGTTCCTGCCATGAATATTTTCTCTGATAAATTGGGATTGAGAAAATAAAATCTCCTTTCATAAGTCTTAAGAGAGAATCATCTTTTCCTTTCATTGCAAGCTCCTTACTATAACATCTAGTATAACATAAGCTTGCGATTTTTGTTATGTGATAAGAAGGAATTCTTATATTGATCTGTTAGGTTTTACGAATAACGCTCCACCATATAGGAGTGGATTTTCCTTTGCTCATTTTTACATGCCAGACAGTTACGGTTTGGCCATTTCTGAAAGTGACATCAAGATGTTCTTTTGTGAATACTGTGATATGGTCTACAAGTGAAAGTCACAGCTGTTTGGAGAACTGGCAATTTTGACCACATTGGGGCAAAACCTGAACGGAATGGCTTTTCAAGGCACGCCCATTCCAGGATAACATTGTCAATAGCATTGTCACCGAGGCGATTCGCCTGTCTGGACAAAGAAGAACCCCATCGGGTAACTTCTTGCCCAATGGGGTTTTATGAGGTTGCGGACGACTGGACTTGAACCAGCACAAGATTTCTCCCACTAGCACCTCAAGCTAGCGTGTCTACCAAATTCCACCACATCCGCATGCAATTCGATTTGAACAGAAGAGAACATACCTTTTATTGGAAAAATAGTCAATATATCTTCGTCTTTTTTGTCATACGGCGGCTTTGCTGGGATATCGGTCTGTCTAGTCGTGCATCTCAATCCCAACAAGGCGATTCGCCCAGCCTTCCCAAGGAGTGTCGTAATAGTGCTTTGAGAAGAAGTCTGAATGCTGGGAAATCACATTCCAAACAAAGGAGGGAAGTCCAATCAGCAGCAAATACAACGGTCCCAAGATTCTGCTTTGGATGGAGTGTCCATGTTCGTGCTTCTGCACCAAATCCCAGGATTTCAGATATGTGTGGACTTTATTGAAGAAGATGAACTCGCCAAGAGAGAATGATGATAGCTTCGACGATTTGAACACGAACCTAAAACGTCCGTTGCAATCAAGCGGTCTGGCCTTCAACACTGCCTTTGCAACCAATGCAAGCAGGCTTTGCGGCAGTTCCCAAGTGAAGCCTAGGAGAATTTTTACTATTGTGTTATCGATGCACTTTCTTTGCATATTGCTTTTTTATCTCACATTGTACTGATTGTAAGGTTGGATACTCATGTGATGATAGTCACAGTCTCTTTAGTATTTCCTGTACCTGTTTGCAATCATCGATTTGGCTTATTTCAAAGGTTTTCTTTCCAGCATCTTTTATCGATGCTCCTATGTGATAGAGAAGTGATCTGTCCAAAATCATGAATCTGTCATGAAAATCTGTTGTATATTTGACTGTAAGTTTGCCATATTGTTTGTTGAAATTTGTAATTTCTGTAGTTGTGAGTTTACAGTTGTTTTGACTCGTGTGAATTTCCACAGACGTGGACTTCCTCTTTTTTGAGAGCATATCCAGAGTTTTTGTATCGACATAACCGTCTATGAGGATTATTTCGTTTTCTGCTTTGCCGATTATGCTTGCAATACAGGAAAAGGCATCGTACATCTGACCTTTGAAAAACAATACAGCTTTACGTTTCCTTGGTTCTTCAAGTTTTTTGAAGATGTCACTTACCTTTTTGTCTGTTTCCATTTGCTTTAGTTCGATTCTATCAAGCCTTCTAAACACCAAGTCGTTGTCGGTCAAGTAATGACGCAGCTCGACAAAGGAATCCATGATTCTGATGCTTGTGTTTACCGCAACATCTGAATGCAGTACCGCTGATAGCATTGCCACACCTTGTTCTGTGAATGCATAGGGAAGGTATCGTCTTCCTCCTCGCATGTGTTTTGCGTTTGAGGTAACATTTTGTGACCTCAAACTAAGCATCTCTTCTTCTGACAATTGAAACATGTAGTGTGGAGGAAAACGTTCTGAATTTCTTTTGACCGCTTGGTTTAAAGCTTTTGTTTCTACCTGGTACAACTCTGCCAAGTCTGAATCCAACATCACTGGTACTCCACGAATTGTGTATATCTTGTTCCTGATGTCGTTAGAAACATTATTCAGTTGCAAAGGATTCTTGTCTCTTTCCATATGCCTATTCTATCACAACAATCTGGACACATGTATCCTTTTGTTCAAGGTTCCCGTTTGGAAAAAATGGAGGTGTTCATCAGAAAACGAATGATGAGGTGCGTGCAGTCCGTGAAGCTGTTTGAACTATCCCAGAATGGAGTTTCTTCCGTAACTGTAAAAATGCAGGTCTATGAAGAAAATTTTCTTCACAAAAGCCAAAAGCACAACAAAAAGAAGAAAGCCATCAGTCGTTCAAATGCGCAGACTCATATTGCAAGGTTGATTTCAAACAGTACACCACAGCCTGCCCAGTGCGCTCAGACTGCCCAGTACGCCCAGCAAGTCCTGCAAACCAGTGAAACAGCTTCTATAAGTTCAGGCTTAACTCAGATTCAGTTCAGATTTCCCTTCAAGGCTTTCAAGACAGCTAAGAAAACACCAAGCCCAAAATCGCCAACCCGCAATATCTCCAGCTCCCAAATAAAGATGCTCAATCATAACAAAATCTTATCTTTACAAAACTTTACATGATTTTTTCCTTGTGTTCCCAAAACATACCATGCTATCATTTGCTAAACACACTAAGAACCTAACGGAACACAGGGTTTTCCAACTGCACATCAAGGACAGCTTCCAACAAGCAGACGATGGAGGAGGGGATTCCTGTGGTTTCCGGACATTGGGAGGAAAAAATGAAGAAGACGCTGGTCGTCCTGCTTGCCCTCATCGTATGCGCAAGCTTTGTATTCGCTGGAGGCGAGAAGGAAGCATCAACACCTGCAACAACGCCTGCTGCCGAGAGCGCTGGAACATCCACAGCCGCTGGAAACGTCAAGTCCGGCGATGTCCAGAAAGACGTGAAGTACAAGGATACTGTCACGATTGGTATCGCAAACGATGTCAACAACCTTGATCCTCAGGGTTCCAACACCGATGCCAACATGATGGTCTTCTACCTCACCCACGAGAGGCTTGTGAACATAGATCCAGACACGAACAAGGTCATCCCAGCATTGGCAAAGAGCTGGACGGTTTCCGCTGACGGCTGCGTCTACGACTTCACACTCTGCGACGGCGTTACGTTCACAGATGGAACACCTCTTACGGCAGAAGACGTAAAGTACACCTACGACAAGGCAAAGACATCCTCTTTCGCATCCCAGAAGGTCGCTGACGTCGTCTCCACAGAGGCGATCGACGACACACATGTGAGAGTAACACTTGCAAAGGCAAACCAGGACTGGCTTACACTCATGGCCCACGGTGGTATGTCCATCATGTCAAAGGCCGCCTGCGAAGCAGATCCTGTCAACGGACCAAGGATGGGATCCGGCATGTTCTCCCTTGAAGAGTGGGTTCCAGGTTCACACTGCTCGTTCGTCCGCTACGACGGCTACCGCGACGGTGCAGCTCCTACAAGGAAGATCATCCTCAAGCTCTACAAAGAAGCTTCAACAAGACTCATCGCCCTCCAGACAGGAGAGATCGATGTCTGTATCGACCCATCCACGACGGACCTCTCCAGAATCAAGGCTGACGGAAACCTCGAGCTCATCCAGACTCCAAACGTCGTCATGCTCTATATGCCGATGCAGATGGAGGAGCCGGGCTTGGACAACGTGCACGTGAGAAAGGCCCTTGCATACTGCATGGACAAGGAGTCCATCGTATTCGCAGCCTTCGACGGCCTTGCAACGGTCCATAACAACTACATCAACCGCGGACAGTTCGGACTCAACGAGAACATCCACGTATACGAGTACAACCTTGACAAGGCAAAGGAAGAGCTCGCACTTTCCGGCTACAAGCCAGGCGACCTCACATTCCACATCATGGTCGATAAGGAATACAAGAAGACAGCAGCGCTCATCTTCCAGGATGCCTGCAAAAAGATTGGAATCAACATCGTCCTCGAGGAGATGGAGACCGCAGCCCTCAAGGGCAAGCTCAACGATGCAGCCCTTGACTACGAGCTTTGCCTCTATCAGTTCACAGACGACCTTGGAACGGACTACACGCTTCGCAACCAGTGCGGTTCCACACTCCAGGCTGACGGCACGCTCAAGAAGAACGGTTCCAACCGTCCTAACATGAAGGATGCAAAGTTCAACGATATGATAGATGCAGCCCTTGTCGAGACGGACAGCGCAAAGCGTGAGCAGATGTACCATGACATCGAGGATTACCTTGATGAGGTATGTCCTCTCGTTCCAATCTGCACGTCATACATCAACATTGGCGTCAAGAAGGGTCTTGTTGGAGCAATCTGGAAGCCAGATGCAAAGCATGACTTCAGATTCATCGCTCTTCCAGAGTGAGATTTCTGATTCCAAACAGTTGGTCACCTTCAGTTGGACGGCAACGTTTTGGCGTCCTCTGAAGACCAAATGAAATCCTTTTGGAAAATCCAGGGTACAGGGTGCGAAAGCACCGCTGTACCCTGTTTTGAGTAGTGTAGGGGAGCAGCAAAGAAGTTTTGAAGGTTGCTTCCAAACAATGTAATAGGCTTATGGAGCTGTTATGCATAGATACATAATCAAGCGTCTACTAATGCTGATCCCTGTTCTTTTGGGGGTTGCATTCATAATATACGCCATAATGAACGTTGCTGAAGGCGACCCCGTATACCAGGTCGCAGGTCCTGATGCAACGGAGGAACAGCTTGACGCCCTCCGCGAGGAAATGGGCCTCAACGGTTCCCTTTTGGAACGTTATTTCAGGTATATCTTCAAATTGCTAAGAGGCGACCTAGGAACCTCGTATGTAAGCAAGATGGACGTAATGCAGCTTTATCTGCAGCGTCTTCCAAATACACTCAAGCTGGCATCGGTTGCAATGATCGTTGCCGTAGTGATATCGGTGCCGCTTGGAATAGTCGCAGCCGTGAACCAGAACTCCATAAAGGACACTGTTTCCATGATTCTGGCCCTTCTGGGACTTTCAATGCCAAACTTCTGGCTTGGACTTCTTCTCATGCTTCTGTTCTCACTCAAACTGGGTTGGTTCCCAAGCGGAGGTGCAGAGGGTTTCAGAAGCGTGGTCCTTCCTGCCGTCACAGTCGGTGTAGGCCTTGCCGCTCTTCTTACCAGAACCACAAGGTCCTCCATGTTGGACGTCCTTAGGCAGGACTACCTAAGGACCGCAAGGGCCAAAGGCGTCTCTGAAAAGAGGGTCGTATTCCACCATGCACTCAGGAACGCACTCATTCCAATCATCACCATCTTTGGCGTGCAGTTCTCCAATGTCCTTGGCGGATCAGTCCTTGCAGAGACGGTCTTCGCTTGGCCTGGAGTTGGACGTCTTGTCGTCGATGCAATAGACCAGCGTGACATCCCAACCGTAACCGGGGCACTCATCATGACGACCATGCTCGTCACAATCGTCAACCTTTTGGTCGATATCGTCTATGCCTACGTCGACCCTCGAATCAAGGCACAGTATACGAAGTAAGGAGGCAGACATGGCGGATTCAAAGGAAATGCAGCTCAGAGCCTCCAAGCTCTACAAGAAAAGAAGTTCCTTCGAAATGGTCTGGAGACAGCTCAGAAGGAACAAGGGCGCCCTGCTTGGACTGGCCCTCCTCATAATCATCATTATTGGTGCACTCATAGCCCCAATCGTCTACGACTACGACACCGATGTCATTGGCATGAACGTCCGAGAAAGGATGCAATGGCCGTCGGCCAAGCATATATGCGGGACCGATGACCTTGGGCGTGACATATTCGCAAGGATCGTCTACGGTGCAAGATATTCGCTTGCCGTAGGCTTCGTGGCTGTCATAATAGCCCTCATAATAGGAACCGCACTCGGTGCGGCCGCCGGATACATAGGCGGTGTGTTCGAGAACATAGTCATGAGGGTGTGCGACATCTTCTCCTCAATACCATCGGTCTTGATGGCCATTGCGGTGGTATCGGCCTTGGGTAAGAGCACGGCCAACCTCATGCTTGCAGTTGGTATAGCAAGTACGGCTCCGTTCGTGCGTGTCGCCAGGGCGGCGGTCCTCGTCGTGAGAGGTGAGGAGTACGTGGAGGCTGCGCGCGCAATTGGACAGCCTGACTGGAAGATAGTCGTCGTGCACATCTTGCCTAACTGTCTGTCGCAGATCATAGTCCAGGCAACGCTTAGGGTTGGTTCTGCAATCATCTCGGCAGCCCAGCTTTCGTTCCTTGGCCTTGGCGTCCCGGCACCGGCTCCGGAGTGGGGAAGCATGCTTTCGTCGGGTCGTCTCTACATTAGAGACTACAGCTACATGACGCTTTTCCCTGGCATTGCAATCATGATCACGGTTCTGTCCCTCAACCTGTTGGGCGACGGACTTCGCGATGCCTTGGACCCAAAGCTCAAGCGTTAAGGAGATCGACATGGACAAGAACGAAGAAAGAGATATTCTAAGAATAGAGAACCTCAACGTCCGCTTCGAGACGGAGGACGGTGTAGTCCATGCTGTCAATGGAATAGACATGAAGCTTGGCTACAGGAAGACCCTTGGTCTTGTTGGAGAGACCGGGGCTGGAAAGACCACGACGGCCCTTGCAATGCTAAGGCTCGTTCCAAATCCACCTGGAGTCGTGGAATGCGACCGCCTTGAGATAGACGGACAGGATGTGCGAGGCATGTCAACGTCCAAGCTTGAGCAGGTGAGGGGAAAGGAGATCTCCATGATCTTCCAGGACCCAATGACGGCACTCAACCCTGTATTCACCGTTGGCGAGCAGATAGCAGAGTCCATTGAGATCCACGAGCACCTAAGCAAGGAGAAGGCCCTTGAGAAGGCCGGTGACATGCTTGAGCTCGTTGGAATTCCAAGGCAGCGTGCGAACGAATACCCTCACCAGTTCTCAGGTGGAATGAAGCAGAGGGTTGTCATTGCAATCGCTTTGGCATGCAACCCAAAGCTCCTGATTGCTGACGAGCCCACCACGGCCCTTGACGTTACGATTCAGGCTCAGGTCCTCGAGCTCATGAACGAGCTCAAGGAGAAGTACGACACCTCCATGATCATGATAACCCATGACCTTGGAATCGTAGCCGAGGTCTGCGACGACGTAGCCGTCATGTACGCAGGAAGGATTGTGGAGCAGGGTTCCTTGGAGGAAGTCTATGGAAAGACGATGCATCCGTATACGGAAGGTCTTTTCAACTCCCTTCCAAACATCAAGAACCGTCAGGCCATGCTCAAGCCAATCCACGGTCTCATGCCGGATCCAACGAACCTGCCTGAAGGCTGCGCGTTCGCTCCAAGATGCAACTATGCAACGGAGGAATGCAAGAAGGCATGTCCAGCACTTAGGAATATGGGTGGGACGCACATGGTGGCCTGTGCCCGTTACGAGAAGGACCCCGACTTCATGATAGACAGGAGGAAGCAGAATGGCTGACAACATCCTGGAAGTAAAGCACCTGAAGAAATACTTCAAGACATCCCGTGGAATGCTCCATGCCGTGGATGACATAAACTTCACACTTGAAAGAGGAAAGACCCTTGGCCTTGTAGGCGAGTCCGGATGCGGTAAGTCCACGACCGGACGTGTAATCCTAAGACTTCTGGAACCCACTGACGGAGAGATAATCTTCGAAGGCAAGGACATAAGCAAGCTCTCCAAGTCGGAGATGCGCCACATGCGCAAGGACATGCAGATCATCTTCCAGGATCCTTTCTCGTCATTGGATCCAAAGAAGACCGTAAGCCAGATCATAGCTGAGCCCATCATCGAGAACAAGATAATCAAGGGCAAGCTTGCAAGGGAGGAGCGTGTACTTGAGCTCATGGACACCGTAGGTCTTGCCGAGCGCTACATAAACACATACCCTCACGAGCTCGATGGCGGTAGAAGGCAAAGGATTGGAATCGCACGTGCACTTGCAATGGAGCCAAAGCTCATAATCTGCGACGAGCCTGTCTCCGCACTGGATGTATCGATTCAGGCACAGATTCTGAACCTTCTCAAGGACCTTCAGAAGAAGCTGGGGCTTACGTACATCTTCATAACCCATGACCTTAGCGTCGTGAACCACTTCTCTGACGACATAGCGGTCATGTACCTTGGTCAGATCGTCGAGAAGGCCCCTGCGGAGGAGCTTTTCGACAATCCTGTGCATCCGTACACGCAGGCGCTTTTGTCCGCAATCCCTATTCCGGAGCTTGGACACCAGCGACAGAGGGTTCAGCTCAAGGGCGAGATTACAAGTCCAATCGAGCCTCCTGCAGAGTGCCGTTTTGCAAAACGATGTCTCATGTGCAACGATGAGGTCTGCAAAAAGACCGTTCCTCAGCTTATTGAGATATCGCCCAACCATTTCGTGGCATGTCCTCTCAAGCAGAGGGATCTTGGCTTCAACGTTTGATTCGAACCCTATGAAGACCAAAACCGGTTTCCTGCTTCTTACAAGGCACTCGGACGAAGAGATCACCGACTATCTTCAGAAGAACGCTGAAGATGGTTGGTGGCTTTGCCGTGTGAAGGGGAACCGGTTCTTCTTTGAAAGAAAGCCCTACGAAGGCAAGCGCATATGCGCCTACACGTTCCTGTCCCGCGACCCTGACAGCCCTACGGAAGTTCAGCTTCGCCATGAGCTCCCCATTCTTAGGAAGCAGGGCTGGGACATGATTTGCATAGGAGGCCCTGAGAACATTGCGGACACCAAACGCCATGCCTTCCTCTATGAAGAGCATCCTGGAATGCAGTCTGAGGCCGAATCCGGCATGGCATCCCAAGCCGTCCGAATCCCCAAGGCCGATTCCTCTGTCTCCTCCAAAAGCCGCGGACGCGGATTCAGAAAGGCCCTATTCAACTTGGTGCTGTGTCTGTTGTATGTCTCGTGCCTTGCCTTCGTGTTGGGAAGCGACCTTCTAAGGTTGATAAGCAACAATCTTTATCTTGCGTTCACATGTGTGCTTGCCGTTGCACTTGCGGGATGTTTTGTGCTTTCTGTACTTGCATTCGTCTCGCGTTGCAAAGTATTGGTCAAGAAGGATGACAGCGGAGAGATTGCAAACAAGGGGTATAGATTCCTTGACCATGCCGCCCGTGCTACTGCGGCGATGCTTGCCTTCATGGTGGCGTTCCTCATATTCGATTCCATTTGGGGAAACACCTCCAGTGTTGGAACAAGGACCCAGATAGGAAACGAAAAGGTCGTTCTGTACAGCGATGAAGTTCCTGTAACTCTGGATGACCTTGGCGCCGATACAACCGGAGCCTATCGTTCCACCAGGCATGTTTCAAGCAGAGGGGTGCTTGCCTCGTACGACTACTGCTTTGACCAGAACCTTGGCAACGAAAGCGGAACGCTTAGCTTCATAAGCTACACTTCCTTTGATGTACCAAATGCTTTTCTAAGGCGCATTGTGACGCATCAGACAATGTCATACGATGGAAGAATAGACGTAGCTATGGCCCAAGAGCTTGGAGTCGATATGGTTTTCATTTCCAGGTCTGGGAAACAGGCTCTTGTTTCAAAGGGAACCAAGACCATTGCCATAAGAAGCGGCTTTGACCTTGGTCCTAGTGAAATTGCACAGTTCGCAGCTTTGCTGTAGCTTTTCTGCGGTTCTTCTGAAGCTTACACCCTCGCCAATCCGTCGACCCTAAGAACAACTCCCGTTATGTAGGAAGCCTCGTCCGATGCAAGGAACACGAATGCATTCGCTATGTCCTGCGGCTGTCCAAGCCTTCTAAGAGGAATTTGTGCAATAAGAGGTTCTATCACTTCTTTTGGGACCGCCTTCATCATGTCGGTTTCCGTGATGCCAGGGGCTACGGCGTTTACACGTATTCCATAAGGGCCAAGCTCCCTTGCAAGCGACAGTGTAAGGCCGTTGAGTGCGAACTTGGAAGTAGGGTAGGCGCAGCCTGAAGGCTGGCCGTAGATGCTCACGACGGACGATGTATTGAGTATGGCTCCGCCTGATTTCTCCTTCATGTACTTGGCTGCAACCTTGGATGCATTGAACACTCCTTTCACGTTGAGGTCCATGACATTCTCAAATCCTTCCTCCGTGTAGGCATCAAGCGGGGTGCTGTCCGACATGCCCGCGTTGTTCACAAGTATGTCTATGCCGCCAAATCTTTCCATGACCTTCGTGAACTCGGATTCTACGGAGTCAAGGGATGCCAAGTTGGGGGCTATTCCCATCACCGGTGCTTGCGGGTTCCTTTCGAGTATCTTCGCAACGGCCCTGTCAGCCGATTCCTGCGAACTTGCCGTCAATGCAACCTTTGCACCTTCCTTTAGGAAAGCCTCCACAGTTGCAAGTCCAATTCCTCTGCTGCCACCTGTTATGATGGCGACTTTGTCCTCTAGCCTCATGACTCCGTCCTCCTTGTTTTTGAATCTTCCGTTCATATACGAAAAGGACCTACCCTTTCGAGTAGGTCCTCATTGCATTAGCCTATGCGTTTTTCAAGCTGCGTAAGGAGATCTTCGAACTTCCTCACCGCCGCCTCCACAGGGGCCTGCGTTGACATGTCCACACCAGCGCCCTTGAGGGTCTGGATTGGGAACTTGGATCCACCGGACTTCAGGAATCCAAGGTAATCATCAAGTTCCTGCTTGCCGCCGTTCAGAACCCTTTCCGACAGCGCAATGGCCGCAGAGATTCCCGTTGCATACTTGTATACGTAGTATGCGTTGTAGAAGTGTGGAATCCTAAGACCCTCCATGTCCGAGTTGTCCTCAAAGTGCATTTCTGGTCCAAAGTAGGCTTCAAGCAATCCCCTGTATGTCTTTCTAAGCGAATCCACCGTAAGTGGCTCTCCGCTTTCCTGCTGCGTGTGGCAAAGAAGCTCGAACTCAGCGAACATCGTCTGACGGAACAGGGTTGCAATGATGTCATCCACCTGCTTTGCTATGATGTAGGTCTTCATCTCTTCGTTCTCTGCATTGTCCATGAAGTACTTTGCAATGAGCTGCTCGTTGAACGTGGATGCAACCTCGGCCTCGAAGATGGTGTACTCGTAGCATGGGAATGGGTTGTTCCTCTTCGAGTAGTAGCTGTGCATGCTGTGCCCACCTTCATGTGCCAAAGTGAAGACGTCTCCCAGTACATCCTCCTTGTAGTTCATGAGGATGTACGGCTCTCCAATGTACCCACCGCTGGAGAAGGCCCCGCTTCTCTTTCCCTTGTTCTCATAGCGGTCAACCCAGCGGTCCTTCGTAAGACCTGCGTAGATTACATCGGTATAGTCCTTTCCAAGTGGCTTGAGGGCTTCCTTTACTATCTGGGCCGCCTCTTCGTATGTCTTGTGCGTCTTTACGGAACCTACAAGTGGAACGTAGACATCGTAGTGTCTGAGTTCGTCGACCTTGAGGACCTTCTTCCTAAGGGCATAGTACCTGTGGAGGATAGGGAAGGCTTTGTGCACGGCCTCTATGAGTCCTGTATAGACGCTTCTTGGTACATCGTCCCTGTAGAGGGCCTTGTCCAACGCCGTCTCGAATCCTCTGACCCTTGCATTGAAGATGTCCTGTTTGACGGATCCTGCATACAGGGTTGCAATCGTCTGTTCGTGGCCTTCGTATGTCTTGTAGAACTGTTCGTAGGCTCTTCTTCTTACATCTCTGTCCGGGTTTATCATGAACTGAGACCATGTGCTCTGTGAAAGTGGAGTTCCATCTACCTCTCCAAAGTTCATGTCAACGTTCGTGAGCATTCCAAATGCCTGGTTTGGTGTGTCCTGAAGCTCGGACTGCTTTGCAAGAAGCTCCTCTTCCTTGTGGGAGAGTGTGTGGTCCTTCTGCCTGAGAATCTTTGTGAGCATTACACGGTAGTCGTCGAACTCCTTGGCCTTCATCCATTCAGGGAGGGCGTCGATTGCAATGATTTCAGGTGTCATGAAGCTGGTGGCCGCAGCATAATCGGTATAGACCTGTGTGATGATTCCAATCATCTTCTGGTTCTCTGGGTCGCTTGCGTCGCCGGAGTAGTGAAGCGATGCGTAGATGTATGCCTTTTCTACGACGATTGATATCTCCGTGTCCCATTTGAGGGCTTCGAGCAGCTTCTCAGGGCCTTCTCCAAGCTTGCCGCTGAAGGAAGAGGCTTTATTTATGCTTTCCTGAAGGAATTTGATGTCCTTCTCCCAGTCCTGCTTCGTTGCATAGAGCTTGGAAAGGTCCCATTTGTCGGTTTCCTTGACTTCACTTCTCAATGGAATGTTGTTTGCCATTTTCATCTCCTCATAATCAATATATCGAATTCAAACCAAATTGCGAAATTGGGTCGTTCTTGCTTCAGGTAATCAGTTTCAACAGTGCCCTTGAGGCCTTCCCTCTGTGGCTGTAGAGGTTCTTGTCTCCTTCTGGAAGCAATGCCATTGGGCTTTGGGCTTCGTTGCAATAGAATACTGGATCGTATCCAAAGCCGTGCTCTCCCTGTGGCTGTTCCAATATGCGCCCGCTTGCGGATTCCTGCACGCAGTAAGCCGTCCATTCGTCCTTGAGCAGTACCATTGCACACACAAAGCGAGCGCTTCTCTTTTCTTTGGGCAGTCCTTCCATCTTTGAAAGGAGCAGGGTGTATTTTTCCTTTGCTCCCAGGATGGTCTTTCCATCAGGGCTCCCAAACCTTGCGGTCCTCACTCCCAATTGTCCTGGAAGTGCATCCACGATGAGTCCTGAATCGTCCGCTAGAACTGGAATTCCTTGGGCTTTGGTTCCTTTTGCGGCATCAAGAAGCGCCTTGGCCTTTATCATGGCGTTTTCCAGAAAAGTAATGCCGTTCTCCTCGCAATCGAATGAAATGCCAAAGTCCTTTGGTAGAAGTATCTCGTGGCCAATGAAAAGCTGTTCGATTTCCTTTTTCTTATGCTCGTTTGAGCTTGCAAGAATGATCTTCATGGTTTGAGGATAATTCATTTGCCTAACGCTTTCAATCCATGGCACACGCCATTTCCAATCCCTCCAAGTCGCAATTCATACCGTAACCACCGTCGTGTTCTATGTTGAATGTTTCAAAGGGCTTGAATAATGCAAGGCTGATGATTTCGTGTTCTTTGGATTCTTCTATCATCGAGAGCAGCCCGTTTGGAGCCTTTGGTCCCAATGCCGTTTCATTCTCGTTGAACTCGTTTTCATCCATTAGAATCGCTTTGAGAAGGTTCTTCACAGTAAATACGGATGATGAAATCGTCCCTTCTGGGATTCCGAGGATCTTGCTTATCACTGGGTATCCAACTTTTGAACGTTTTCCAGCCAGCCTATTGTTCGCCGTGCTCATTCTTTCCTTATAAAGGTCTATCTTCTCTTTTATGAGCTGCTTTTCATATTCATCAGGAGCATTGTTGCCTTCTGCAACGAACTGGTTCTGATAGTACATAAGCCATGACCAGTTTCTATTCCTTTTACTGACGTACATATCTCTGTCATGTATTTTGCCTGTATCCTCCAACTCCTCGTGGATGCATTCGTTTACAACAAGCGTTTGCGTGAAGTCGAATCCAAAGCTGCTGCAAAGCTTCTCCAGCATCGTGGATGGAATGGATAAAAGTACTGTGCACACGAATATGAACAGACGTTTTTGGAAGTTTGGTCTCTCACTGCACATGTATCTCAACGTATGGATCGCTTTTTGGTTTCCTATGCCGAACAGTTCGTCATCCTGCAGCAGGTTCTCCCAGTCAATCTCCCATTTGTCTTCGTATGTCTCATTCATATGTGTTCTGAGGGCTACTGTCTCCAGGCGGTCTCTTTTCATCTTTGCTGTAAGATAATTGAGAGCTTTGAACTCCGCTGCTTTTTTGAGATATACATCAAAATCCAGTTTCAATGGGTCGTACTTGAAGAGGATCGCCTTCAGATTCGAATCCAACTCAAGTATGAAGCCGGACATTTCGTCTTCTGGAATCAGTTTTCTGATGGAAGGTTGGGTATAGACCCTGACAAGACACAGGTTCCTTATTGACCTGTACAACCTTCTCATGTGTCGCGTTTCGGTAGGGTTCTTCCCGTTCAGTGCTACAAACTTCTGAACCAAGTCAGCCAACCGCCCCTCATTGGAACAGTCTTTGTTCATGGGCTCTCCCTAACCACTCTCCTTAATTCAAGGCTAACACAGGAATTGTGATTTGCAAAGGTTTTTTGGAAGTTTTTTTTGGTTCTTTTGGCAAAGTTCTTTTGCATTGCTAAGGTTTTCCTCTTCCGTTTTTGGCTCCTTTAGCCTTTCTAGCCACTCTGTCTACCTTGGCATCCACAGAATCCGAATTGGCGTTGGTGGGCGGAGTATGGCGCATTACGGCGGACTACGGCGCACCAGGACGCATCAGAATAGAGCGAATACACGAATCTGTAGCGACTCTGTGGCACCTGTCGCATCTGTAGCAATTGTAGAGGTTGTGGCGCTTGTAGCAGGTGTAGAGACCAAGTAAAACCATAATCTCACAGCGAATGAAACAAAAAGACCACTGCATGTCAGCAGTGGCCGTAACGTTGCAAATAGGGGATGGAACTCAAAGGTCTATATCAGGTGTCTGAATCTCATCCGTGGAGAGGTCGTCCAGTCCGGAGATGTCTCCAAGGTCCAAAGCCGCGTCCACAGCGTCTCCACCAAGAGCGGAGAACGCTTCAGCCGTCTCAAGGTCATCGATACTGAGATCAAGGTTGTCGAGACCAACTTCGTTGAGGCTTTCAAGAGATGCCTCAATGCTCTTGTTGATGCGCTCCGTGTCTTCCTTGTAGTTGTCTACATAGGCCTGAAGTTCCTGGTTATGACTGGTTATGAGCTTTATATCCCTCTTAAGACCCTCGTTGTCGGTCCTGAGTCTGTTGATATATGCAACTGCCTTCTTAACCCTTTCCTCAAGCAACAGCATGTTTTCATAAACCGTCATTTCTTGCCTCCATACCCCTTTGTATCTTCAAAAAAAGCCTGCATGTTGGTGCAGGCTCATGTCCGTCAGACGTTGATTGCCTTCTTGGCCGTTGCAACCAAGGCGCTGAATGTTGCCTTGTCTTCAATTGCCATGTTGGAAAGGACCTTTCTGTTGATTTCGATGTTGGAAATCTTCAGAGCATGCATGAACTGGGAGTAGGTAAGACCCTCAGCCCTGACAGCAGCGGAGATTCTTGCGATCCAGAGCTTTCTGAAATCTCTCTTCTTCTCCTTTCTGCCGCGGTATGCGTACTGTCCAGCCTTTGCAACTGCATCCTTAGCAATGCGGTTGTTCGTGCTTCTGCGACCATAATAACCTTTTGCAAGGTTCATGATCTTCTTACGTCTGTCCTTGTGTTTGGTTCCGTCAACTGCTCTTGGCATAATTCACACCCTCCCAATCATGCATAAGGAAGCATCTTTCTAACGTTCTTTGCTTCCGATTCGGCGAGAATACCAGATGCACGGAGATTTCTCTTGCGCTTGGTGCTCTTCTTGGTGAGAATATGGCGAAGACCCTGCTTCTTGAACTTGATCTTGCCAGTTCCGGTGACCTTGTACCGCTTTGCAGCGGACTTTCTTGTTTTCATCTTGCTAGACATAAACTGCCCCTTCTAAGCGCCGCTGGGGAACAAGAACCCCCAGCAACTGCTGATTCAACCTCCATACGGAGGTCATTTTGCCGGTTTCTTAGCATTCTGCTTCGAAGGGCTGAGAAGCATTGACATGTTCCTTCCTTCCATAGCAGGCTGCGAATCCACGTTGTATAGTACTTCTTTTTCAGAAAGCATTTCAAGTATCTTGTCCAGAACTTCCTTTCCAAGCTCCGTGTGTGCAAGTTCCCTGCCTCTGAAACGAATCGTAACCTTGCACTTGTCTCCTTCTGCAAGGAACTCCCCAATGGCCTTGGACTTGACCTCAAGGTCGTGCTTGTCGATCTTGGGCTGCATCCTTATCTCTCTCATCTTGATGATGGTCTGGTTCTTCTTGGCTTCCTTGAGTTTCTTCTGCTGCTCGTATCTGAACTTGCCGTAGTCGATTATCTTGCACACCGGAGGATTCGCATTTGGTGAGATCTCAACCAAATCCAAACCAGCCTCTTCGGCCAAAGCCAAAGCATCGAAGAAGTTCATAACACCTTTTTTCTGATTCTCGTCATCAATCAGGAATACTTCCTTTGCACGTATCTGCCTGTTGATCCTAAGTTCCTTTGTAGCCAAGCTTACCTCTCAATATCAAAACGAAAATAAAGTTTATACGGGCATAGACATACAGTCCTTCCTATTCCCGCGAAGGAAAATATACCATGAACGCATGTCGCTGTCAAAGAGCAATTGCATTCCAAGACCCAAATTATGGCATAAAACACCCAAAAACCGATGTCTTTGTGCTAAACGGTGGATGCTGTACTGCTTTCAAAAAAAGACCGCCCGACGAATCGAGCGGTCCAAAACTGCCACAAACCAGCAAACCAATCAAGCCTTGCCTGCAGAGCCAAGGACGTCGCGGTTCTTGTGCTCGTACATCTGCTTGAGGGCCTCACGTGCAGGACCAAGGTACTTTCTTGGGTCGAACACTTCAGGATGCTCGTCGAATACCTTTCTGATTGTGCCTGTCATTGCAAGACGGCCGTCGCTGTCTATGTTGATCTTGCACACTGCGCTCTTTGCAGCCTGTCTGAGCTGTTCCTCTGGGATTCCAACGCTGTCCTTGAGCTTTCCGCCGTGCTCGTTGATCATCTTCACATATTCCTGTGGAACTGACGAAGAGCCGTGGAGGACGATTGGGAAGCCTGGGAGCTTCTTCTCTATCTCTGCAAGGATGTCGAAACGAAGTGGAGGTGGAATGAGGATTCCATCGGCATTGCGTGTGCACTGCTCTGGAGTGAACTTGTTTGCGCCATGGCTTGTACCAATGGAGATTGCAAGTGAATCGACACCGGTCTTTGAAACGAAGTCGATTACTTCTGAAGGCTGTGTGTAGTGGGAGACGGCGGAGGAGACCTCATCCTCGATTCCGGCAAGGACACCAAGCTCGCCTTCGACTGTGACATCGAACTGATGTGCATATTCGACGACCTTCTTGGTCACTGCAACGTTCTCTTCGTATGGAAGGCTGGAACCATCGATCATGACGGATGAGAAGCCGTTGTCGATGCAGTCCTTGCATGTCTCAAAGCTGTCGCCGTGGTCGAGATGGAGAACGATTGGGATATCGTATCCAAGTTCGTGTGCATACTCCGTTGCTCCTCTGGCCATGTTCCTGAGAAGGTTGATGTTCGCATAGTCCCTAGCACCCTTTGAAACCTGAAGGATGACAGGTGACTTGGTCTCTACACAAGCCATGATGATAGCCTGAAGCTGCTCCATGTTGTTGAAGTTGTAAGCAGGAATGGCATACCCACCTTTAACTGCCTTGGCGAACATATCACGGGTGTTCACCAGTCCCAACTCTTTATAAGATGTCATCTAGGTAATCTCCTATGCCCCAATATTACCCATTCGAGGGCCAAAGCGTCAATAAAACCACACCTTCAAGACGTCCAATATGCCACAAGTGCATAATGGCATTGCCAAAAACCGTCCAAGGTTCTAAAGTTCAAACCATGAGAAGACTATCCAGGACAGCAAAACGCATACTCATTGCAATGGCCGTCATCGTAGCCGTAATGGCCGCCGCCACAGGCACATTCCTTCTCACCGCACGGCGCTTTGTGGTCGTGTCTGACGCCGCCTGGTCCCTCGTCATGCCCAAAAGGGAGTTCTCCCGCATGAGGTCCACTCTAGCACGCAAATGGCACCGCCTCATCATCCTACAGCCCGATGCCTCTGTGTTCTCCGATTCCCAGAGCCTTGAATCGTTCATGTATGACCTGAACGACGAAGTGGGGGATGGAGTGGTCCTTTTGGGACCTTTGACCTCTTCGAAGATCGTAGAATACAACGTGGAGGCATCTTCCATCCTTGAAGACGCCGCGGTTTATGGAATATATGGCGAAGGGAGTGCCCTTTTCGATGCCACGCTCATCCCCAACCCTGAAAGCGGTTGGAGAAGTGCAGCGTCCGCCATAGCGAAGAAAATAGCTTCAATGTCCCAGAACATTGCAATAGTATCGGATTCAAAGGGGAGCGTGTACAATGAGACCATCATGTCCCAGTTCCAGACAGGGATGGTGAACGAGTACATCAACGAAGATGCAAGCCGTTTCTTCGTATCCAATACCATTCAGGAGATGAATAGGCTTGGCATAGTCCTTGGAATGTGCCCGCACCTTGAAGGGTTCTACAACGTGTTTGAGACGGACGACACCATATCGTGGGTCGTGGATTACAGGTACTCGACGATTGTTCCATCCAAGCAGCTCTATGGAATGGTCCTTCCTGACCTTAGCGGCCTTGCAAATGCCATTCCGCTCAAAAAGGAGACCGTCTGCACTGAAATATCTGAAGCAATGGACGGAACATTCGACTTGGAGTTCAAGTACGATGGAAGATGAACGATACTTCGACGGTATATTCGATGAGTTCAACTCGGCGCTTGCAGCACTTGGCAAGAAACTTCCAGCCGTTTCCCTTGTGGCGGTTGAGAAACAGGATCCATTCTCTGTACTCATTTCAACTGTGATATCCCTGCGGACGAAGGATGATGTCACCCTGAACGCCTCACAGAGGCTTCTTTCCAAGGCTCCAACACCTCAAAGGATGTTGGAATTGGACGAAGACTCCGTAGCAGAGCTCATATACCCAGCAGGTTTCTACAAGCGAAAGGCATCTCAGATAAGGCAGATATCACAGATCCTCGTAGACGAATATGACGGCAAGGTTCCTGACAATGTAGAAGAACTCATGGCTCTGCCTGGAGTTGGAATAAAGACGGCGAACCTGACTTTGAACCTTGGCTTTGGCATAGATGCAATATGCGTGGACTGCCACGTGCACCAGATCTCCAACCGCCTTGGATGGATAAGGACCAAGACTCCTGAGGAAAGCGAGAAGGCTCTCATGAAGATCATGCCAAAGAGGTTCTGGATTCCATTGAACGAGCTTTTGGTTTCATACGGACAGGAGATATGCACGAGCGTGAGTCCAAAGTGCTCCATGTGCCCTGAAAACATCAGGTGTCCAAAGATAGGGGTTGTCCGTAGCCGCTAAACGAAAAGGAATCTTTTGAAGTTCCCCAGAACAAGTTCCTTGAGCCTTTCCAACGGCATGTTCAGCACCTGCGCTGCACATTCGTATGTATGCAGCACAAAGCCTGGGTTGTTTGGCTTGCCTCTATGTGGAACAGGGGTGAGGTAAGGGGAGTCCGTCTCGAACAGAAGCCTATCCAAAGGAACCCTTTTCAAAGCATCCCTCAAGGTTGCATTGGATTTGAATGTGAGGTTCCCAGCAAAGCTTATGTAATATCCGTTGTCCAATGCGGTATCCATGAGCTCTAGGCAGCCATCGAAGCAGTGGATTATCCCTCCTCTTTTCAAACGGAATTTCCTTATCACTTCAATGGTGTCCGCATCCGCATCCCTGTCATGGATGAGAACCGGCGCTCCAATGGAGGACGCAAGCTTCATCTGCTCTTCGAAAAGGAAAAGCTGCTTCTCCCTTGTTCCATACTTCCAGTAGTAATCAAGGCCTATTTCGCCAATGATGCCTATTTTATAGGTAGCTATACTGCTTTTTAGGACATCAAGCTGTGCCTGGATTGTTTCAAGGGTCTTGAATCCTTCATCAACGTCTATTGGTGTCTCTTCGTTGGTTCCAGCCTCCCACGGCCCCATTGCAGCGGCCACATGCACCAAAGGGAAGTCCTTCAAGAGGTCAATGCGGCCTTCTATGTCGTCATGTGTGCATCCTGCATCTATGCCACCCTTGAATCCCTTTGAGAAAAGCGTAGAAAGAAGGGCGTTGGTGTCAACGCCCTTGTCGTGCATGACCTGAGTATGGAAATGCGAATCTATTGCATTCAAAAGAGCTTCAGCCGTTTGACTTGTCCTCCAAAGCCGCCATTGAAACGGTGTTTCCAGATGCATCGAAGAAGCGGGCAGGGCCTTCCTTTCGTATGCAGGCTCCATCAACCTCTATCCTTGCAATGTCCTTGTGGGACGGTACGTCGTACATGAGGTTCATCATGATGTCCTCCACAATGCTCCTGAGTCCTCGTGCACCTGTCTTCTGGTCATATGCCGTTTGGGCTATCTGATGGATTGCATCCTTGGTGAACTCCAGATCCACGCCATCAAGCTTCATGGATGCAATGTACTGTCTAAGGATCGAGTTCTTTGGCTCTGTGATTATCCTTTCAAGGTCCTCGACTCTAAGGTTGTTGAGGGCTACGTGGATTGGAAGCCTTCCAATGAACTCCGGGATGAGCCCAAACTTTATGAGGTCGTCCGGAAGGACGTTCTCGTAGAGCACTTCAAGGTCCTTCTCTCTGGTGTCCACTATGGACTTTCCAAATCCCATGGAAGAGGAGTCCATCCTCTTCTCTATGATCTTGTCCAGTCCAACGAATGCGCCACCGCAGATGAAAAGGATGTTCTTGGTGTCTATCTTTATCATTTCCTGGTTTGGGTGTTTTCGTCCACCCTGAGGCGGTACGCTTGCAATTGTGCCTTCGATTATCTTCAAAAGGGCCTGCTGCACACCTTCTCCTGAAACATCACGGGTTATTGAGACGTTCTCTCCCTTCTTTGCGATCTTGTCCACTTCGTCCAGGAATATGATGCCGTGCTCAGCCTTGGCCACATCGTCGTCGGCAGCCTGGATGAGCTTGAGAAGGATGTTCTCCACGTCCTCTCCAACGTATCCGGCCTCCGTTATGGTCGTTGCATCTGCAATGGCGAATGGAACGCTGAGCTTCTTGGCGAGCGTCCTTGCAAGAAGGGTCTTTCCTGTTCCCGTCGGTCCCATTATGAGGATGTTGGACTTGTCCAGCTCAACGTTGCTTTCATCGGCAAGCTGCTTTTCGTACTTTATCCTCTTGTAGTGGTTGTACACCGCAACGCTCAGGACTTTCTTGGCCTTGTCCTGTCCAATCACATAGTTGTCAAGGTATTCCTTGAGCTCCTGAGGGGTGGGCAGCGTCTCAGGAAGTCCACTGTCGTGGGAGTGTCCCTCTTCGTTCTCTCCTCCGCCAAACAGGATTTCGTTGCATCTTTCGACGCAGTTCTCGCATATATTGATGCCGTTTGGTCCCTGGATCATCCTGTTGCTTGAGCTTCCGCAGAACGAGCAGTACTTGGTGTTCTTTCCAAATGCCATCTTCAGTTTTTCTCCTCACGTCCAAGGACGGTATCGACTATTCCGTATTCGACGGCTTCAGGTGCTGTCATGAAGAAGTCCCTTTCGATGTCGGCAGCAACCCTTTCCTCGCTTTGGCCGGTGTGCTTGACAAGGAAGTCTATGGAAAGCTTCTTGAGCCTGAGTATCTCCTTTGCATGGATGGCTATGTCTGACGACTGACCCTGCACACCGCCCCAAGGCTGATGGATCATTACCCTGGAAGAGGGGAGTATGAGCCTCTTTCCTGCAGCTCCACCAGCTAGAATGAGCGCAGCCATTGAAGCTGCCTGTCCCATGCATATAGTGGAGACATCGGCTCTGAGGTACTGCATGGTATCGTAGATCGCAAGACCTGCCGTCACGCTTCCGCCTGGCGAGTTGATATAGAGGTTTATGTCCTTTTTTGGATCCTCCGATTCAAGGAACAGCAGCTGCGCTACAACGAGGTCGGCTTTTGCATCGTCAATTTCGCCGTCCAGGAATATTATCCTTTCCTTGAGGAGTCTACTATATATGTCATAGGCCCTTTCGTTCAGGCCGTTGCTCTCAACCACTGTTGGAACCAGATACGATACGGGATCTCTCATAGATTCTAGTCCTCTTGCTGCCAATGCAGCCTAGTTGCACCCTTCGTTGGGCCATATTCGACTTCAAGCCGGAATTACGTCATACCAAATGCAGACATAACCCGGCTTGAACTTCAAGCTGCGTAGCGTCACGCAGCCAAATGCAACCAATCAGTTTTCAGCGCTGTCAGCCTTCTTCTTGGTTGTCTTCTTTGCCTTTGGAGACGCTTCCTCGGTCTTTGCCTCAGCGGCATCGGCCTTCTTCTCGACTGCCTTGAAGGTGTTGTTTTCAAGGATGTAGTCCCTTGCTTTGGCGAACTTGATGTCGTCCTCTGCGTACATCTTGAAAGCATCGTAGTTAGGGTTGTCCTTCGTCATGTCCTGAGCATACTTCTTGATTTCGTTTTCAAGCTCTTCGTCGGAGACCGTGAAGTTCTGCTCTTCCTTGACCTGCTCGAGTATGAGCTGAACCTTGATGCTGTGCTCTGTGTCCGCTCTTCTTGTGTCAAGGAACTCCTGCTTTCCGCCACCGTTGGCTCTCATGAACTTCTCGACTTCCTCTTCAGGCATTCCGAATCTCTGTACGAGGTTCCTCCAATCCTGCTCGAGCTGTGCCTCGATCATGCTCTTTGGAACTGCTATGGTCGTCTTTGCAAGGAGTGCTTCGAGTGCCGACTCAAGCTTTCTGCCCTTGTTCTCTTCCTCTGCGTTCTGCTCGAGTGACTTTCTCGTTGCGTCCTTGAGGTCCTTGACAGTCTTGTACTCTTCCTTGACGTCCTGTGCGAACTCGTCGTCTACGTCAGGAAGCTGTCTGACCTTGACTTCCTTGATTGCAACCTTGACCTTGATGGTCTTGCCAAGGTAGTCGGTTCCCATTCCGCTGTCGTCGCCGTATGTCTTCTCAATGACCTTCTCGTCGCCCTTTGCAAGGCCAACGACATCGTTGTCGAGCTTGTAGAAGTTGTATGAGCTTCCAACCGTGAAGGTGAAGTCGTCGCGTTTGGTGTTTGCAACCTCGTTGCCGTCTGCATCGAGCTCTACATAGTCCATCGTCACGATGTCGCCTTCAGCTATCTTGCCGTCCTTTGCTATGACCATTGCGTTCTGCTGGCGGAGTCTTTCGATCTCTGCGTCAACCTGCTCGTCTGTGACCTTGACGTCTTCGTACTCGAACTCCTGCCCCTTGTACTCAGGGAGCTTGACCTCTGGAAGCACATCGTAGATCACGCTGTATGTGATGTCCGTATTCGGCTTGAACGGAAGAAGGTTCTCCTCGTTCTGGAGCTCAGGTGTGCTGTATGGAAGAGGGCGGTCCTTCGCGTCCATGTCCTTGTATGAATCCTTGAGATTGTCCTCCATGAGCCTGAAGGTTATCTCCTCGCGGATTGCGTCGCCGTACTTGTTCTCAATGAGCGATACTGGGGCCTTTCCAGGTCTGAAGCCTTTCATGGTAAGCTTCTTTGCATAGTCCTTGAGTGCCTTTCCGTACTCGTCTTCAATCCTCTTAGCCTCAAGCGTGAGTGTAAGCTCCACTGAGGAGTTCTCAAGTTTCTTGATTTCCATTTTATTCCTCTCAATAAATAGAAGTAATTCGCTGTTAAAATTGTCGCCACACCAATATATAGAAATTCAGGAAATAATTCTAGCCTTTCCATTGAAATCGGTCTTGGCCGGAGCATTGGACTGGAGGCTCCCACGAAAGACGCACTTCCAAGAATGCTTCTCCATATCATAGCCCGATGTCCTTGTCCCTTGTCTTGCTGGGTGCTATCATGAAGGCATGAAGGACAAAGTCGCAAAGACCAATGCAATGCGCATTCTGGACAGGAACGGTGTGAAGTACGATGTCGTCACCTACGAAGTGGACGAGGAGCACCTTGATGCCGTGCATGTCGCAGGCGCTGCGGGGCTGAACCTTGAGCAGGTGTTCAAGACGATCGTCATGGTGAATCAGTCCAACGAGCTTTTCGTGTTCTGCCTTCCGGCCCAGCTCGATATAAGCCTCAAGAAGGCAAGGGAACTCACCGGTTCGAAGAGCATAGACCTTCTGAAACTCGACCTGCTTCAGAAATACACCGGATACATCCGTGGAGGCTGTTCTCCGCTTGGCATGATACACAGCTATCCTACGTTCATAGAGGAGCTCGCCACGATAGAGGACAGCATATACGTAAGTGGAGGTCTCAGAGGTGTGCAGCTCCACTTGTCCCCAGAGGACCTCAGGCGCTGCTGCAACGCAACGTTCGCATCGTTTACATGAGTCTACATGCGCCGACATAAGCCTACATACGCCAACATGTGCCGCTTGAAACAACTTGAACGAAGAGACGTGAAATCAAGGAGGTATACATGATAATCAAAGCAAAGGACATGACCACTGTGAAAAAGGAGCATCTTCAAGGAGGATCCGGAGCGGTCGACTGCACAATCGTCGTGCCGCAGGATCTAATGACCCATGCAAGGCTGTTCAACCTTCTGACTTTGCACAAGGGTGACTCGATAGGTGTCCATGAACACCACAACGAAGTGGAATACTACTATATCCTCAAAGGACAGGGCATCGTTTCAGACAAGGACGGCGAGTCCACAGCTTGCGTTGGAGATGTTGTCATAACCGGTTGGGGCGCATCCCATGCCATTCGCAACGAAGGCGACGAGGACCTTGTGTTCCTTGCTGTGATCTCAACGGAGAGATAGTGAAAGACATGAAAGAAGAAGAGCTCCCAAAGCTAGGCTTCAGGAGCTCTTTTAAGCAGCAGACGAGGATCGAACTCGCGTAGGCCACCTTGGCAAGGTGGTGCGTAACCACTACGCTACTGCTGCAAGACAGTGCTTCTTATAACATTTTTGAAAAAGTTAGGCAATACCCTTTGCTCTTTTTTCAAAAAAACACCAAAAGCGCACGAAACATACTTGAAACATTCCCTTGGATTATCTAGAGTCTTCGCTGATGATGGGTACTGGCGCTGAAAGCCACCGCCTCGACAACATCTCAATCTCTGACGGGATTTAAGCTCTACTTGCTCCGTCTAAGAAATAGCTAAAGGAGGGAAGACAGATATGCTGTTTTCTACAGAAATGGTAAGCAAATACCATCCAGACAAGTTTGCAGATCAGGTTTCAGATGCAATCCTCACCTACTACCTAAAGCACGACCCGTATGCGCACGTGGCCTGCGAATGTCTTGCAAAGGGCAGAACGATAGTCCTTGGAGGGGAGATAACCTCCACCTTGGACGGAAAACGGGAGCATCGGGCTATCGTTGAGGATGTCGCCTCCCGTCTTGGCTACCACGTCGACGACTTCGTGGACCTCATCACGCCCCAGTCCGTGCAGATAGAGGACGCCGTCAATTCATGCAGGACGCTTGGTGCCGGCGACCAGGGCATGATGTTCGGCTATGCGTGCAAGGGCGGCCGCTACCACCTGCCATACGGCCAGGAACTTGCAATTGGGATAATAGGCGCAATAGAGGCCGATGTCTCTGAGAACCCGTCCTCAATCCTCAAGGGCGATGCCAAGACGCAGGTCACGACCGACTTGGGCACTCCTGGATACAAGAAGGATGTGGACACCGTTCTTGTATCCGTGTGCCATAAGGAAGGTGTGGGTTTGGATGAAGTGAAGGCCTATGTGAAGCGCCTTTTGGAGAACGTCCCCGGTGCGTTGGATGGAAAGCTCCTCATAAATCCCGCCGGTGTATGGACTTTGGGTGGGCCTGATGCCGACTGCGGACTTACGGGACGCAAGATAGTGTGCGACCAGTATGGCGGCTATGCTCCCGTTGGCGGCGGTGCGTTCAGTGGAAAGGATCCCACTAAGGTGGATAGAAGTGCATCCTACATGGCCCGCCGCATAGCTGTGGACCTCGTTGAGAAGCACGGACTTGAAGACTGCACCGTGCAGCTCGCGTATGCAATAGGGGAGACCCTGCCTGTGTCCGCAAACGCCGTTGGACATCATGCGGACGGTTCGTTGTTCGAGGAAGGTCAGGCTTTGTACGAGGACTACGACCTCACACCGGAGGGAATGATAGAGTTCCTTGGTCTTAGGATCTTGGACTATTCGGCCATAGCGGGTGGAAACCACATGATCCATTTCCCTGAGCTTTGAGGTCCTGCGTTTTTTGCGTTGTTTTCGAAAATTTACCGGTTCTTTACGCAGTTGCTCCATTTTGCAACGGTTTGCATTTGTCACAGCGTATACTTTTGAAATATATTGGTGGGGTATATTTTGGTTGCGCTGTGGCAGTTGCTTTGTCATTGCTTGTGTAACTGCTTATGCCATTGCTCGCGCCATGCAAGGAGTTTTTCAATGTCATCGTCTACAATGTTGGCTTTGGTGCTTTTCGTAATCACATACGCTCTCATGATGGTGTTCCAAAAGCGTAGACCATATATAGCGTGCGGTTCTGCCGTCGTCTATCTTGTCCTTGGACTTGTGGGTATGTGGGACATGGATTTTGCATCGGCGTTCGGAGCCATAGACTTCAATGTGCTTCTGATGATCGCCGGCACCATGGGGACCGTCACTTTGTTCATAGAGAGCAAGATGCCCCTTCGCATGTCTGAGATGATAATAAGGCGTGTTCCAAATACGATGTGGGCCGTTGCCATGCTCACGCTGTTCGCAGGCGTAATATCCGCTTTCGTGGACAACGTTGCAACCGTCCTTATGGTGGCCCCAATTGGCCTTGCGATATGCAAAAGACTGGGCATCTCACCGGTTCCGGTCATCATAAGCATTGCGGTGTCCTCCAATCTGCAGGGTGCTGCAACCCTTGTGGGAGACACGACGTCCATCCTTCTTGGCGGTGCTGCGGACATGAACTTCCTGGACTTCTTCTTCATGGAGGGAAAGCCCGGTATGTTCTTTGCAACTGAGCTTGGCGCCCTTGCATCCCTTTTCATCGTGCTGTTCCTGTTCCGTCATGAAAAGCAGTCCATAGACGCCAAGGTGGAGACAGTCGTGGAGGACTACATCCCATCCTATCTCATGATTGGAACCGTCCTCCTTCTCATCGCCGCTTCGTTCGTACCTGAACCTGCAGGCGGTGCGGCTCTCACTGTATGGCATTTGAGAAACGGCCTCATCTGCGTCACGATGTGCCTCATTGGCATAATATACGAGTGCTACAGGCAGAGTTGTTTTGCGCCCTTGAAGAATGTCGTCGACAATATGGACTTCGACACCATCTTCATATTGCTTGGTCTTTTCGTTGTAATAGAAGGCATACGCTCCGCCGGTGTCATAGACCTCATTGCGGGCCTGTTCTACAGAATCGCCGGCAACAATCCTTTCCTTCTATATACATTGATAGTGTTCATATCCGTCGCCCTCTCCGCCTTCATAGACAACATCCCATACGTCACGACCATGATCCCCGTCGTGGCAAGTCTCGCCTCCATGATGGGCAAGGAGCCTCTTGTCTTCTACTTTGGACTTCTAATAGGCGCAACCCTTGGCGGCAACCTGACTCCAATAGGGGCCTCCGCCAACATCACCGCCATTGGAATCCTTCGCAAGAACGGCTACGAGGTCAAGAATTCCGATTTCCTTAAGATTGGCGTTCCGTTCACGCTGGCGGCGGTTGTTGTGGGATATGCCTTCATCTGGCTCGTCTGGGGCTAATTTCTTGGCCTTTTGGTGTCAGCCGTTGTCGATGCGCTCAAGCCGTGCAGAAGAGCACTGTCTTTCGCTGTCTCCTAGGCTGACGCCAAAATCCCTGCGAAATGTGAGCCCTAGCTCTTTGGTCCATCTTCTTCGTCGCTGCGCTCAGGCTGTGCAACGTAGCACTATCCTTCGCTTGCTTCCTTGAATATGGCCCAAATTGCGGTGGGCTGATTTCTTGGTCTTTCTGCAATCTCCGTTGTCGCTTCACGGAGGGCGTGCATCACAGCACTGTCCCCCGTTTTGCTTCTAGGATATTTGTAGAAATCCCTGCGAAACGAGAACCTTGGTCTTTGTGTATTTCCACTGAAAAAGGAAAAAACTTTGTTTCAGTGGAAAGTGTTCCACTTTTTGAGCAGAAAAACCGTTTTCAGTGGAAAGTGTTCACTATGAGACGTCGTCCAAAAGCCGTTTTTCTTGAAAGTTGCCTACAAGAATCGACCAATTCCCAAAATGATCGGTATCAAGCGTGATTGTTCTGTATCCAAATTTCCGTTTTCTAGGAGTTTGAATAAAAGAAGCTGTAGCGAAAATGAGAAAAAGCAGTTTTCGGATATGGAATCCCTTTCTGTCCAACCGTCTCAAGGGCCGCAGATGCTTCGATTGTTTCAACGGTCTTCAACAGCCCCAACGGCCCCGTAGGCCCCAAGCGCCCAAAGAGACCATTCTGAAAATGAAGGGTGCCGTTCACTTGACAATGTGCTGGGGGGGGTACTATGAAACCACCTTTGGAAATCATTTAGGAGAGACAATATGAAATATGCGAAAAAGGAAGTTGCTAAAAACAACCCTGACTGTGAGATAAGGCTTGGGGTTTCGTCTTGGGATGAGTGTTCTAATTCCATTAAATACACTTGGTTTGATGTAAATGAAAGAGCAACTAGAGGTGGTGAGTTCCCCGTTGAGGCCCTGCCTCAGATGGTCAGAATGGCATTGGAATATGGCTATCTGACTGCAAAAGACTTGATTAAGGGGTGAAGGATGAAAAAAGTTGTATCCATTGTAAGCTTGTGTTTTGTTTTTGCTTTGTGTTGTTTTGGTTCTCCAAGTGATTTTGACTTTAAATACGATGACAAATTGGGAGGGTATGTCGTCTACTGTACCAACAAGGAGATTGAAACTGCCGATATTCCATCAAAGGTAAACGGGATAGATGTTGTTGCTATTGGGAGCTGGGCTTTTTCAGAATGTTATAGTTTAACATCAGTAACCATACCAGAAGGAGTGAAGGAAATTGGCGGTTCTGCATTCAGTGAATGTATCAGTCTAACATCGGTAACGTTGCCTAGTAGTATTAAAACTATTGGATCAAGGGCTTTTGAAGGATGTGGAGCTTTGATGTCGATAATTATACCAAAAGAGGTGACGGTGATTGGCACCTCGACTTTTAAAGAGTGTTGCAACTTAACATCTGTACATCTTCCTGATGGTATTACTGAGATTGGAGACTGGGCTTTCTATGGATGTATCAGTTTAACATCAATAAACATTCCTAATAGTGTAAAAAAAATTGGAGACTCGTCTTTCTTCAATTGTAGCGATCTAACAGAGATAATTATTCCGAATGGTGTAATATTGATAGGCCAGCTTGCTTTTCAGCTTAGTGGGTTAACATCAATAAGCATTCCCAAGAGTGTGAAGAAAATTGGAAAAAACGCTTTTTTTTTGGACTAGGCTGTCAGAAATCAACTATGAATCTACAAAAGCGGATTGGTTGAGAATTGGCAAGGAAATTGGAATTAGTCGGTCTTGCAAGATTGTATGCACAGACGGAATAATTGAATGATAGAGTCTTTCAACTGGCTGCAGCATTTTGTCGGTGGATTTGACTTTTGTTGCAGTCCTTTTTAATCAATCGTATATGTGATTGTGGTCGCCAATATCTATTGGAATTATCGTATCGTCCTGGATTATGAAGTCCAACGAAATCCTATAGCTCATATTGATTGAGACAGTGAAGAACTTTGAGCATTTATGCAGTCTAAGCGATGGATGATAGGGGTTCAGTTCCAAGAGGGTCAGGGTTTTCTTGTATTGGTTGATGATTTCCGGATGCTTTTTCAGAAATCTTCTGGCTCTTGATTCATAGGATTCTGTGAATATTAGCTTAGCCATTCAGAACCCTTTTCATGTGTTCTTCAATGCCATCGGTATAGGCTCTGCCTTCATTGATTTCATCTAGGCTTTCCTTTATGGCGAGGTCCAGCTCCAATTCCCTTAGCTTGTTGTAGTCTTCTATTCTAAGGACCGCATACTTGTCCTTTCCATGGACTGTTATGATTGCGCATCCGTCTGAGTTGACGGTATCCTCAAGGGAGGAGACGCCTCTTGTCTTCAATTCGTTTGCGGTTATGGCCATTCGAAATTCTCCTGCCTGAATTGTTTTAGTATGATTAATAGTATTGTTTATAGTACTCTATGTCAATTTTTTGTTGGAGTTGACAATGTGCTAGGAGGGGGTAGGCTGACGCAGCCAGTTGAGGTTGGTTCTATAAGACCCACTGTCAAAGGGGTGGATAATGAGAACGAACGTTGACAAATGCTTTGCAAGAATCAAGGATGGAGAAGACGTTGTATATAAGGAAATGGATGTTGAAACCAAGCTCCAGTGACAAGGATATCGGGCTGAATTGATGGTTGCCCTTCCAAGGTCAGTGGCTTTGGGAGGGCTTTGTTTTGTTTTCGTGTAGTTTGGGGTTTGACTTAATGGGGAGGTTTGGTCTATAGTTGGTCTGTTATTGTGAGTAATAATATCTATATTGGTATGGAGGATAAATATGGCAGGTGCTATTTCCAAAAACGCTCGTCGTGAAGGTGAGAAGATTCTTACAAGCCGCTGGGGCGGACAGATCAAGACAAAGTCTGTGTTCGAAAACGGCAAGCTTCACCACATCGCCTATTGCGTTAAGACCGGTAACACGGCTCGCAAGCCAAAGGATTTGATGTAATCCATGTCGCAATGGCCCGCTTTCTACGGCGGGCTTTTTTGAATTTTCGCTTTTTGGGAGGCTGGAATAGGCGCCGGAAGTGATGATATTTGGATTAAATTCGAAAAAAAGCGATTTTTCCTGTATCAAGTTGCAGTTTGGTGTGTTATCATTCCAGTAAGTTCCTAAACAATAGAAAAAGGATGTCATGAGGAGGAAATACGTGAAACGTTTTTCAAAAGCTATTTGTTTGGCACTCTTGGTTGTCGCCATGGCCTTCACTCTTGCTGGTTGTAAGTCTCCCAAGCAGGATGTTGGAGATATTGTCATAACAGCTCCAGAAACAGAGACTCCGGCTGTCGTAGAAGAGCCAGCTCCTGTCGAGGAAGTCAAGGAAGAGGTTCCTGTAGTCGAAGAACCGGCTCCAGTTGTCGAAGAGCCAGCTCCTGTCGAAGAAGTGAAGGAAGAGGCTCCAGTTGTCGAAGAGCCAAAGACAGAAGTCGCAGTCGTCTACAAGCCAGTCGCAAAGAAATACACTTTTGCAGGCTATGAGCTTACGGTCATTGCAGACAAGGGCCGTGCAGTCATCTCCTATCCTTCAATCATAGCAAAGGCTGATATCGATGCCGCTGCTCAGGCTGCCGTTGCAGCATACGGCAAGGCATATGATCTTTCCGGCGTATACTACGATGTCAATGAGATGGATCATGTTCTTACAGTCTACTACCCAGAGTCTTGGGGAATGGAAGAGCTCGCTCTTGCAGAGCAGATCGTCATGAAGGATCTTCCTGGATACGCAGCAGCCGCATATGCAGCTCTCCAGCCAGCAAAGGAAGAGGTAGCTAAGGAAGAGGCTCCTGCTGCAGAAGAGGACAAGTCCATCGTCCTCAACTTCTCGGTCTTCGGCTACGAAGCTTCAATCGTGATCGAGGAAGGAAAGGCAACTTTCACATATCCTTCATTCATTACAGACGAAGAGATTTGGACAGCTGCAAAGCTCGCCTACAATGCATATGGTGCATATCTTCAGGGTACAAGCCTTGAGATCGTTGCTCCTGGCAAGGCAGTCCTTACATACCCATCAGTCTACAGTGACGCAGACCTTGCATATGCAGCAAGCCTTCTCAAGGATGCTGTTCCTGCTTACGTCGCTTCTGTGGTAGCATCCCTCGAAATCGAGGCAGCTCCTATCGAGGAAGAGGTTGTGGCAGAGGAAGTCGTTGAGCCGGCATTCTATACAAGAGACATCGAGCTCTATGGCTACAAGGCTTCAATCATTGCAGCAGGCAACAAAGTTGGAATCGAGTATCCTGATTTCGTTACTACCGCAGAGGTCAGAGCTGCAGCAGAGGCAGTATATGCCGCATACGGACAGTACCTCCAGGGTTCGACTCTTGATATCTACGATGGTGATGGATTCGCTATCCTCACTCTTGCATATGATCTCACAGAGGCTGATTTCAATTATGCAGCAGACCTCGTAGAGGCTCAGCTCCCAGGTTATGTTCAGTCCTTGTTCGCTCAGGCTCCTGTCGAAGCAGCAGAGCCAGCTGAGGTCGAAGAGGTTGCAGTCGTAGCAGAAGCTCCAGCAGTCGAAGAGACTCCAGTCGTAGAAGAGCCAGCTCCTGTCGAGGAAGTCAAGGAAGAAGCTCCAGTTGTGGAAGAGCAGCCAGCTAAGACCGAGGAACCTGCAAAGCAGCCAGAGGCTCCAAAACAGGAGGAGACAAAGACAACGGCTCCAGCTTCTCAGCCAGCAGCTACACCAGCTGCAGAGCCAGCTCCAGCCAAGAAGTCCAATGCAGGTCTCATTGTCCTGATAATTGTTCTTGTCCTTGTCGCTGCAGCAGCTGTTGTTGTAGTTCTCAAGAAGAAAAAGAACTGATAGATCCAGCGAAAGCTGATTACAGGCCACTTGCGGTTGCAGGTGGCCTTTTTTTGTCTGGAATTTGGGCTTATTGGGCCGTTGGGGCTTACTGGGCCCTTTGGGCCGTTGAAGACTGTTGAATTTCTGGTGTTTGCTACATAAGAGCATTCAAAAAAGACCATTGCTGGTCTTTCGACTTTGCAATGGCCTGTAACTCTTGGGCTTGGAATAGTGTTAGGCCTTGTCCTTCCAATGTCTAAGGTTTGGTACTACAGCTTCCATATGTGCTCTGACTTGTTCCGCAGGCCAGTTCTCAGAGGCCATATGCTCTACGCAATAGTCTATTAGCTGCTCCTTGCTGCTATATGTGAATTCTCCGTCCTTGTAGCACCATTTGCAATAGTCTTCATTGAAATCTCCATTTGGGTCTTTGCTTATCGTTGAATCGTCAAGGGGCATTCCACAACATTGGCAGACAAGTCGTTGTTTGGAACCCAGAAGGGTGTTTATCGAAACATCGAAGAATCGAGACAATTGCTTTAGGGCTTCGATGTTTGGCGTTGTCTCTCCATTCTCCCAACGTGATACGGCCTGACGTGTCACATAGACTTCCTGCGCCAGTTCCTCCTGCGTCAGTCCTTTCTTCGTTCTAAGTTCAAACAGTATATCCTTTGTTTCCATTTCATTACCTCCAGAGGAACTTTCAAAACTCCTTCATGCGTCCTGGCCATGCCCTGCGCGGTTGGAACCCGTCTTCAGCAACTTCATAATACACAAAGTATTATTTCAGTTGTTTCAGTCGACTTCCATCTCGGCAATCCATGTCCAATCCACATAAAGCATAGTTTTGAAAGTTCCTCTCTGATGAGAATTATAACAGTTGACGAATGGTTGGCAAGCAACGCGTTGTTGCTATTTTTTGGTCAAAAAAAGACCTACAAATACTTGTAGGTCTTTTAGCTCCCCGAGACAGACTCGAACTGCCGACAGGGTGGTTAACAGCCACCTGCTCTACCGACTGAGCTATCGGGGAATGTCCTTTAGAACAATGAGAGAGTACTCCATTGGCTCATTTTAGTCAATATGGTTTTCATCGGTGCGTCAAAAAGGACGAAAAAGGTGAAAAAAACCGTCACGACCAAAGGAAGTGACGGCAAGTGTGTCAAAAAGGTTTGTCAAGTAAAAGGTTGGTCAGTGGAACTGATGGATGATGTCCTCAATCTCCTTGAAGTGCTCGTCAAGCTCCTGCTGGGTCTTTGCCTCTGCAACGACGCGGAGGTAAGGCTCTGTGTTGGACTTTCTCACGTTGAACCACCAGGTTGGGAATTCTATCCTGTAACCATCGAAGTCCAGGACCTTGGTTGGGTTGAGCTTTGTGAACTTCTCGTAGAGGGCGTTCATTGCGCCATCCTTGTCCTCAAGCTTGAAATTGCGTTCGCCGCTGTTGGCATAGACGACGATTTCGTCTATAAGCTGTCCAAGTGTCTTTCCTTCCTTCTTCAAGGCTGCAACCGTCTGAAGGACAAGCAGAGAGGCAAGGATTCCGCTGTCGCAGTTGTTGAAGTCTCTGAAATAGTAGTGGCCTGCAAGTTCACCGCCAAAGATGCAGTGCTTCTCTCTGAGCTTCATCTTTGCAAAGGCGTGGCCCACCTTCCATGTTATGACTTCCGTAGCACCTTTCTTGAGAAGATACTCGGTGGTTGAGCGGGATGTCCTTATGTCAACAAGGACCGATCCCTTCTCCTTTGCAAGGTAATAGGCCCCAATGATGCCTGTGACGTAGTCAGGCTGGATGAAACGGCCTCTTTCGTCTATGAACATGACACGGTCTGCATCGCCGTCGTAGATGACACCACAATCGGACTTGTTGGCCTTGACCGCTTCGATTATCTGCTTGCAGTTCTCGACCTCAAGTGGGTTTGGTTCGTGGCCTGGGAACGTGCCGTCAAGAGTGTCGTTGATATAGTGGGCGTGGTCGCCAAAGATGTCATGTACGAAGAGGCTGCTCATGCCGTTTGAACAGTCAACGGAGAGGTTCAGGTTGGAGAGGTCTGGCAAGAAGCCCTTGAGGTAGTTGAGGTATGCTTCGTGGACGTCCTTCTCGATTATGCGGCCTCTGTGGCATGGGCACACGGGCTCGACCTTTTCCTCGTTGACCATCCTCTCAAGTTCCTTGAGACCGGAGTCTCCGCCTACTGGGATTGCCATGGCCCTTGAGATCTTCATTCCGTTGTACTGCTTTGGGTTGTGGCTTGCGGTGATCTGCACAGAGGCATCGGCCTTGAGGTATACCGTTGAGAAGTAGACCATTGGTGTCGTGGCAAGGCCAACGTTCCATACGTCGATGCCTGCATCGTTGATTCCGTTGCAGAGGTTCTCGAATATCTCGTCGCTTGTGAGACGTATGTCCCTACCTACCACGACGAATTTGCAGGGGAGAAGCTTTGGAAGGAAATATCCAATCTTGTATGCTGTCTCTTTGTTGAAATCCTGGTTGTACACACCTCGGATGTCATAGGCTTTGAAAACTCCCATAATGTTACTCCTTATCTATATTCATGCTTTTTCATGCTTTTGCACTTTGGGACAAATCGTCTATCATGTTCTGAAGCGTCCTGTCGGCCAGTTCGAAATACAACGCCGTGCCGTCCTTGAGGAGAATCTCGGTTACACATTGCGAGAAGAAACGTGCAAGGGCTCCTGCTGCTTTTACTTTTGAATGCGGCTTGAAGCCTCCTGCCAATGACTTGGCGGCGTTTTTCTTCACTATCCTCGTTTCTAGGACATCGTTTGGGTCGAATCCTGATTCGAACTTCACATAGGGGGCGGCATTCTTGCTATTTGGAAGTTTGAATCCAAGGATTTGAGGTTCGTGCTCGAAGTCCTCGAACCAGAAACGTCCGCCGGCTTCATAGAGGAACACTCCGTATTCGCGCACAACGCCATTGCTGTCTGCATAGAACGTGGAGTACGTGCGCCACCCAACGGAGCAGCCTCTTTTGGCTTCAAGCCCTTTGATGAACTCGTTTCCATCGCCGTCTTGGATCGCAGGCATCGATTGACCTCCATTGGAACAGCTCAAAGGGGAACTTCCCAAAAGCTATTCCATCCGACTATCTTTTTTTCATTGTAACATATATAATCCCATCGAGAAAGGTACACCGGGAAGGAAAATGGAATACTTCGAGAAAGATTTTGGCAAGATACTCAAGAACAACGCCCAAAACATGAGGCATAATCTTCTTCCAGAGGGCACGAACTGCTTCAGAGTCTATGACCGCAACCTTTCCCAATTCCCCGTCACGGTCGACGTCTACGGCAAGTACGCCAAGGTCACGGACTACGGCGAAGCGGAGCCTTCGACGGACGAAATGAGGGCCACTTGCCTTGACATATGCTCTCGCATGCTCTACCTCGAACCCGGCAACATCGTCTATTCCTACAGGGCCAAACGCGAACAGGGTCAGCAGCACGAAAAGGCACAGACCGATGCCCTTGTTGTGGATGTCCTTGAGAACAACCTCAAGTTCAAGGTCGATCTGACCACATATGTGGACACAGGCCTTTTTTTGGACCACAGGCTCACTCGCATGCTCATAAGGGAGAGAAGCGTAGGCTGCGACGTCCTCAACCTCTTCTCCTATACCGGAAGCTTCTCCGTCTACGCAGCGGCAGGGCTTGCGAAGAGCGTCAGAAGCGTCGACCTTTCAGCGACCTACACCAAATGGGCGCAGGAGAACCTTGCAGCCAATGGTTACGAAGGCCCTGCTTACGAATGTGTGTGCATGGATGCCGCAAAATACGTTTCAAACGCCATTGATAGGGGCGAGAAATACGATATAATCATCTTCGATCCACCATGCTTTTCCAACAGCAGGAAGATGGACGGGGATTTTGACGTAGCAAGGGACTACGTGGATTGGATAAAGAACCTAACCAAGCTAATGAAGAAGACTGGAATCCTCCTTTTCTCCACGAACCTTGGAACTTTCAAAATGGATAGAAGACGCCTCAGAGGAATGAGCGTCAAAGAGATTACAGGAGCCGTTGAGGCTCCGGGATTTGTCAGAGGCCGCAAAGGTGCGGCCAGGAGTTGGATGATGGCATTTGATGACGATTCACTCAAATTGGATTGGAGTGAGCCAAGCGAGAAGTCCCAGAAGGGTTCGGACGAGAAGACGGAGAGAAAAGCAGAGAAGGGCGCTTTTGAGAAGAAAAGCGACGATGCAAGGAAAGGCGGAAGAGACGAAGGCCGCGGTTATGGTTCCTACAAAAGGGACAGAGACAGCTACAGAGGTTCCAGGGACTCAAGAGGATCAAGGAACTTTGGAGATTCCTCAAGGGACAGAGGTTTCAGAAGGGACGATAGAGGTGGTTATAGAGACGGTCGTCGCGACAGTTTCAAAGACGGAGACAGACCATCATACGGCAGAGACAGAGACTATTCCGACCGCAGGGCGTACGGACGTAGAGACGATAGACGTGATGGATACAGGCCTCGTTTCAGAGAGGATGGTGAAGAGCGCAGCGAAAGACGTAGCTTCAGGGATGACAGGGAAGATCGTCCAAGACGTGACTATTCCAGCGACCGTGGAACCAGATCCGGCTACAGATCCGATAGGTCCGACAGATCCGATAGATATGAAAACAGGTATGAAAGAAGCGACAGGCCACGCTTTGACAGGGACAACGACAGAGGCTTTGACAAGCCAAACCGCTACGAGGGCCGCGACAGATTCGAGAACAGGTTCTCAGGACGTGGTGAGAGAAGGTCCTACGATTCACCAAGATATGAAAGGCGCGACCGCGACGATTACAGCGGACGTAGAAGCTCCTCTATAGAATACAAAGGCCGAGGAGAGAACAGGTTCGAAGGTTTTGGCAGCAAATCTGCAAAATCCGCTAAGAAGCCATATGGCTTCGATTCCTTCAAGCCCGCCCGCTCAAGGGACGACAGCTCCGACTTCTTCTGGAACAGCGAGGACCTCGATTCAAAGCCAAAGAAGGAAGACTGACGGAATTCCGGTATAACGAAATCTTGAATGGTTGAAACAAAAACAGCTCCAGATTCTCGCCTGGAGCTGTTTTCTTTTCATATCGTTGGGCTCTGGGACATCGGTTTAAAAAAGCGAGTGCCCAATCGAGGGGGGTTACAGGCCCATCTTGGCCTTCTGTTTGGCCCACGAGTCCTTGAGCGTGACGGTTCTGTTGAACACGAGGTGCTTAGGGGTGCTGTCGTAGTCAGGTGTGAAGTAGCCGCTTCGTATGAACTGCAGGTAGTCGCCGGGCTTTGCGTCCTTGACCGATGGCTCTATCTTTGCGTTGTTGACGACGACAAGTGAGTTTGGATTGAGGTCGTCAAGGTAGTTGCCGGTGTCTCCGCCAGGGTATTCGGTGGAGAAGAGCTTGTCGTAGAGCCTTACCTCCGCCTCTATGGCGTGCTTTGCGCTGACCCAGTGGCTTGTGCCCTTTACCTTGCGCCCGTCTGCGGTTTCTCCTCCTCGGGATTCAGGGTCGTAGGTGCAGTGAACTACGGTTACGTTGCCGTCTTCGTCCTTCTCGCAGCTTGTAGCCTTGACGTAGTATGCGTTCTTCAGGCGTATCTCGTTTCCAATGTAGAGCCTGTGGTAGCCCTTTGGTGGGACTTCCATGAAGTCTTCGCGTTCAATGTAGAGCTCGTTCGTGAATGGAATCTCACGCTTGCCCATCGATGGATCCTCTGGGTTGTTCTCTGTCTCGAAGTATTCCGTCTTGTCGGCAGGGTAGTTGTCTATTACAAGCTTTATTGGATCAAGGACGGCCATGACGCGCTTTGCACGCTTGTTCAGGTCCTCCCTTACGCAGAACTCCATGAGTGAGTAGTCAACGACCGACTCCACCTTTGCCACTCCTACGCGGTTTACGAAGTCCCGCATGGACTCAGGTGAGTATCCGCGTCTTCTTATTCCGCTTATGGTTGGCATTCTTGGGTCGTCCCAACCGCTTACTATGCCAAGCTTTACAAGATTGAGAAGCTTTCTCTTGCTCATGACGAAGTAGTTTATGTTGAGCCTTGCGAACTCGTACTGGTGAGGTGCGTGCTCAATGCCGTCTATGGAGCATGCCCAGTCGTATGCAGGTCTGTGGTCTTCGAACTCAAGGGTACAGATGGAGTGTGTGATGCCTTCTATTGCATCCGATATCGGGTGGGTGAAGTCGTACATTGGATAGATGCACCACTTGTTGCCTGTCCTTGGATGCTCTGCGAACTTTATCCTGTACAGGGCTGGGTCGCGCATGTTGATGTTTGGGCTTGCCATGTCCAGCTTTGCTCTAAGCAGGTACTTTCCCTCTGGATATTTGCCTTCCCCCATCTCCTTGAAGAGCCTTAGGTTCTCCTCAATGCTTCTGTTGCGGTCGGGGCTGTCCTTTCCTGGAGTGGTGAGTGTTCCCCTGTTCTCCCTTACTTCCTCTGGAGTCTGGCTGTCCACGTAGGCCTTGCCTTCCTTTATGAGGTTTATGGCAATCTCATGCAGCTGGTCGTAGTAGTCGGACGCATAGTATTCGTGCTCTCTCCAGTCGAAGCCAAGCCATTTGATGTCGGACTTGATTGAGTCTATGTATTCCATGTCCTCTTTGGCTGGGTTCGTGTCGTCGAGCCTGAGGTGGCATACTCCGTGGTATTTCTGGGCAAGACCAAAATTAAGGCAGATGCTCTTGATGTGTCCAATGTGAAGGTATCCGTTTGGCTCCGGTGGGAACCTTGTCACTATCGTGTTGTTTGGAACCCTTCCGTTGGCCAGATCGTCTTCGATGATCTTCTCAATGAAGTTGAGAGGGGCTTTCTCCTTGGTCTCTGCTTCGTTTGCAGCGACTGCTTCTACGACTTTTTCGTTCTTGTCCATGTTGTCCTCCGCGGCCCTTCCAAAGGGGCCCTAAAGTACCAAGGAGCCCTGAGTGCTCCTCTTAGATTATTTGTTAGCCGATGATAGCATATTGCCTTGAAAGATGCCATAATTACATACATAGGAGATTTGCACATGATAGTCTGCATTGGGGAGTCCCTCATAGACGTCGTTGATGGTGAGAACCATGTGGGAGGGTGTCCATTGAACGTGGCTTTGGCTGCCTCCCGCCTAGGGGCGTCAGTGGCCTTGTTTTCGAAGATATCCCAAGATTCCATGGGAAGGCTCATTCTGGAGACCCTCATTGACAACTGCATAATGTTCGACCCTCCAATGTGTGGGAGCCCTCTTCCAACGTTGAAGGGCCATGCGGTCGTGGATGTAAACGGCTGTGCCTCATACAAGTTCGACTGGGAGGGCTCGGCAACCGTTTCGTTCTCGCAAAGGGAGCTTGGAAACGCATTCTCAGTCATGACGGACATAGACTTCGTCATGACAGGTTCCCTTGGAACGGTCCTCCCTCCTGGCTGTGATGAGATCTTTCCAGCCATCTCCACCATAGAACCAAAGCCCATTGTGTTCTACGATCCAAACGTTAGGCCTGCTGTGATAGCCTGTATGGATGACTTCAGGCGAAAAATGTTGGAATACACTGCAAAAAGCGACATCGTCAAGGTAAGTGACGATGATTTGGCTTTGGTGTACGGAAGCGGAGACCTGGAGGGTTCTGTAAATGAATTCAAAAGGTTCTGCAAGGACCACAACGTCCATTTGATAGTCACCAAAGGCTCCAATGGCTCCACTTGGTTCGCCCCTTCGTTTACGGTTGACGTCCCCGCCGTGAAGGTAAAGGATGTTGTGGATACGATAGGCTGCGGGGATACTTTCGATGGTGCAATCTTAATGCAACTTCAGAAAAAGAAGGATGAAACGAATCTTCCTTCTTCAACGCCGGCACGTGCCGTTTTGGATTCCCTTGGACCTGAGGATGTGGGTCTTATGCTAGGCTTCGCTTCAAAGGCATCGGCCTTGAACTGCATGGTGAAAGGATTCAATCCACCTCGTCTTGAAGATGTGGTTCCGTGTGGTTTTGCGGGTGTGACGTCTTGTCAGACAACTTAATTTTCGTGTAGTATTTCAATATGAAGACAAAGAACTTGGTCGTCAGGATTGCGCTGATTGCGTTGGCTGTGGTTCTGGCTGTTGTAATAGGCTATTTCCTTGTAAGGTGGACGGTTGCAATCGAGTCCAAGCAAAGGCAGGCTTTGCTTAGAGAGGCTCTTCAGGAGGTGATTGACGCATCGGGGGAACGCGGACTGCTTGAGATGGCAGGCGTCCCTGTGGACAACATCTTCTATGGAGATTCCGGTGTGACCCTCTTCCAAGGGGATGAGGCTTCGTGGAACTACAGTGAGGATGAGCTTCAGAACATGAGCATATTCCAAAGGTTCAACCAGGCTGTGGTCCATATAGAGACCAAGGTCACGAACGACTCCTCGTATTTCGATGCGGTTCCAACCGGCGACACGGGCTCTGGCTTCCTCATTTCAGGAGACGGTCTCATAGTCACCAACGAACACGTCATAGCGGATGCTTCCGTGATAACCGTCTCCTTGCACGATGGTTCCGTGTACGAAGCGGCTTTGGTTGGAATTGACAGCGAGAACGACATAGCGGTGATTCGCATAAACGTAGAGGAGGGCGTTCAATTGAGTTTCCTTGAGTTCGGTGATTCCAGTTCCCTTGCCGTTGGACAGAAGGTCCTTGCAATAGGAAACCCCTTTGGCTACGACAGAACACTGGTCACCGGCATAATATCGGGCTTGAGCAGGCCTATCAGGGACGAGGACGGCAAGGTTCTCCTTGGTATGATCCAGACCGATGCCCCAATAAACCCAGGCAACTCAGGAGGGCCCCTTCTCAATACGAAAGGACAGGTCATTGGAATAAACACTGCAATATATTCCACAAGCGGAACCAGTCAGGGCATGAACTTCGCCGTTGCATCCAACACTGCAAAGGCATCGGTCAGCGACCTCGTGAAATATGGAAAGGTAAGCCGCGGCTGGCTTGACATAGTTCCCGTGCAGCTGTCTCAGTCCATCGTGGACTACGCAGGGCTCAAAGTGTCTAAGGGGCTTCTTGTGAGCCAGGTCGTTCCAGGCGGAAAGGCTGACAGTGCGGGTCTCAAGGGTGGAACAACCCAGGTGTTGTATGGTTCGTCCGTGATATATCTTGGCGGGGATGTGATAACACAGGTCAACGATGTGGATATAGAGGAGTACAACGACCTATTCACAGCGCTTTCCAACACGAGGCCAGGGGACAAGGTCTCAGTCTTCGTCAACCGCAATGGTTCGAGCGTGAAGCTCAGCATAGAGCTTGTCGAGCGAAACGACGAGAACCTTGGATGGATAACGCAGTAGGCTTGAGGGAACATCTATGCAGACATACGAAGAAGCCAACGAAGGACTTGATGGTGAAACCCATGATGGGGTCAACGGAGATGTAAAGCAAGGGGAGGGACGCCTTGACTCCTCTTGGGGAGGGGACCTTGTCCAGAACATACACGGTGCTGTCCAATGGATGGACAAGCCGTTTGTTGTGCATTCTCCATTCGAGACGTCAGGCGACCAACAGCAGGCCATAGACAAGTTGTCGCAAGGTGTCATCGATGGCGACCGCTACCAGACCCTCAAGGGTGTAACAGGGTCCGGAAAGACGTACACCATGGCGAAAATCATAGAGAAGGTGCAGCGTCCTACCCTCATTCTGTCCCATAACAAGACCCTTGCAGCTCAGCTCTACAAGGAGTTCAAGTCCTTCTTCCCTGAAAACAGAGTGGAGTACTTCGTGTCCACATACGACTACTATCAGCCAGAGGCATATGTTCCAGGGAAGGATCTGTACATAGAGAAGGATGCTGATGTAAACGAAGAGATAGACCGCATGAGGCTTTCCGCCTCGTTCTCCCTTATGGAGAGGCGTGACGTCATAGTAGTTTCCACCGTCTCATGCATATTCAGCCTTGCGAACCCTGTATCATTGCGTGACATGACCCATGTTTTCCGGACAGGCATGCTGTTCGACCACAGAGCCGAGCTTGAACAGCTTACCAGGATGCAGTACGAACGCAATGATATGGTATTGACCCGTGGCTGCTTCAAGGTCCACGGAGATGTGATAGAGATATTCCCTCCGTACTTGGAGAACGCAGTGAGGATAACATTGGACTGGGATACCATAGAGTCCATACAGTGGTTCGATCCAATCTCCGGCGAAAGGCAGAACCGGCAGGACAGCTTCACGCTCTACCCTGCAAAGCAGTTCGTCATGCCAAAGGAGCAGGTCATAGCAGCCCTTGGACGCATACGAAGCGAGATGGAGAGCCAATACGAGCATTTCATGAACACCGGTCACCCCCTTGAAGCCGAGAGGATAAAGACACGTGTGGAGTACGATTTGGAGATGCTTCAGGAGCTTGGTTACTGCTCAGGTATAGAGAACTACTCACGACCCCTTTCAAACCGTGCACCTGGGGAGCGCCCGGCAGTGCTTTTGGATTACTTCCAGCCTGATTTCCTCACTTTCATAGACGAATCACATGTGACGCTCCCTCAGATAGGCGCCATGTACGAAGGCGACCACTCAAGAAAGCTCAACCTCGTCCAATATGGGTTCAGGTTACCATCCGCTTTGGACAACAGACCCCTCAAGTACGATGAGTTCGACAAGGTTGCAGGGCAGCGCATCTTCGTATCGGCAACGCCTGGAAAGATAGAGAGGGAACTTTCGTCCCAAATCGTGACGCAGGTCATAAGGCCTACTGGACTTCTTGACCCTGAAATCATAGTGCGCCCTACTGAAGGCCAAATGGAGAACCTCCTTGGGGAGATTCGAAAACGCACCACAGTTGGCGAAAGGGTCCTCGTCACGACCCTGACAAAACGCATGGCGGAGGACATTGCGGACTTTCTGGCTTCAAAGGGAGTGAAGGTCCGTTATCTGCACTCCGAGATAGACACCATAGAAAGGGTCGAAATCCTCAAGGAGCTCAGGGCCGGGCAGTTCGATGTCCTTGTTGGAATCAACCTTCTTAGAGAGGGTCTTGACCTTCCTGAGGTCTCTCTCGTCGCCATCCTCGATGCCGACAAGATAGGCTTCCTTCGCAGTACAACGTCCCTCATCCAAACGATAGGCCGTGCCGCAAGGAACGTGAACGGAAAGGTCATCATGTACGCAGACCGCATGAGCGATGCAATGGAGGAGGCCATAACCGAGACCCGCGAACGCCGTGCCATCCAAATGAAGTACAACGAAGAGCACAACATAACGCCACGTTCGATCGTCAAGGCCGTCGAGGACATCCTCGAAAGGGAGAAGACCGATGCCGTTGAGAACAGCAAGCAGGATGTCAAGATCATCAAAGCAGGCTACAACCTTCTCAACGCAACGGAGCGCAAGCGCTGCATAAAGGAACTCGAGACCCAGATGCTCCAAGCCGCCAAGGACCTTGAATTCGAGAGGGCCGCCCTTCTTAGAGACGAAATCCAGAATATAAAGAAACTAAAACTTGATTAGACTTTGATTGTACTTTGATTGGACCCAACACGGGGCTGGCGCCTAGTAGGTCAACTATGCGTCAGCTTTCCGTTGTTGAACTCCAATATCTTAGTCATTCTGATGCCTGCCGTCAGGGTGTCGCCCATTGGCTTGTAGGTGGTGTACGCCTTTATCGTCTGGCCATCGTACTGTGCCGTTACCAGATACTCCTTGCCCATATACTCGCATCGCACTATCTTTGCGTTTTCAAATCTAAGGTGTGGATAGAATTCTGGGAACGGTAGACTTGGTATGTCGTTGACGACCATGTCCTCTGGTCTGAAGAACAGCTTGTGCTCAGGGCCAAAACACTGGTAGATTACCTTTGAACGATCCGTCTCAGGGACCCTCAATGTCTTTAGGATTATCTCGTAGGGGAGGATGTTGCACTCCCCCATGAAGGTCGCAACGAACTCGGTCCCTGGTCGCCTGTATATCTCCTCTGGAGTGCCTACCTGTTCTATCTTGCCGTTGTTGAGTATTATCACACGGTCCGATACGCTCAGAGCCTCTTCCTGGTCATGCGTCACATACAGCGTAGTGGTTCCCGTCTTTCTTTGTATGTCCCTTATCTCCTTGCGTAGGCTCACCCTTAGCTTTGCATCAAGTGCAGACAGCGGTTCGTCCAGAAGAAGCACGTTTGGCTTTGATGCAAGCGCCCTTGCGAGTGCAATCCTTTGCTTCTCCCCACCGGACATTTCGTCTATATGGCGTTTCTCATAGCCGGAGAGGTTCACGAGCTCCAGAAGCCTGCGGACTTCCCCTGCAATCTCATCCTTATGCATCTTGAGGTTCTTCATTGGGTAGGCTATGTTCTGCTCAACGGTCATGTGAGGGAAAAGCGCATAGTCTTGGAACACGAATCCAACCTTCCTCTGGTCAGGGCTCAGATTGGTGACATCGTTCCCATCTATGAGGATGCTGCCGCTCTGGGGCTTGAGAAGCCCGCTTATGAGGGACAGCGCCGTGCTCTTTCCACTGCCTGAAGGGCCAATGAGGGAAACAAGCTCCCCCTTGCCAACGGAGAAGTCAAGCTCCATTGTGAACTGTGGGTATGAAACCTTTATGTTTCTGCAATTCAAACCGTACTCAGACATAGCTTCTCCTTTTCAAAGTCTCGCTTATGAAGAACACCACGAAACACACCAGAATGAGAATGCAGCCTAGAGCGCAAGCTCCTTGGTAGTTGTATGATGAAATGAGTCTGTATATTTGTATTGGAATTGTCTGCATGCTGGTGTTTCCAAGAAGGATCGTGGCATTCAGTTCTCCCATGCTCATTGCAAACGAGAACACCATGCCCGTGAGCATTGCAGGCATGAGTATTGGTCTTATGACCTTCCTGAATGTCTGTCGGGTGCCAAAGCCCAAAGTATACGAAGCGTTCACGAGGTTTGCTGGAATCCTTCTGTATACAGGGAGGATCGTCCTTACGACGAACGGCATAGTTATCACGCAGTGTGCAAGGACGACCAGTACGAACGAAGGTATGAACTTGAGGTATTTGGATACGATGAAGTAGCTAAGACCTATTATCACTGAGCTTGTCACCATGGGAAGCATTACAGCGACATCCGTTGCGACTCCTGCCTTGTTTGACCTTGCAATGCTTGTGCATATACGCAGTGCGGCCGCAGTCGCAAGAATAGATGACGCCAAGGCTATTGCAACGCTTGTAGCCACCGCCTTTAGGTTGGAGCTTCCTGCTGCGAACAGCTTTTCATATGCCGCAAGAGAGAAGGTGAGCCCTCCTGAACGCGTTGCGTTTCCAAGAAGTGACCTTGCCACAATGCTGAGTATTGGACATAGGATGAACAGCAGTGAGAATATGAGGTATACGACTATGCCAAGATGCTGTCCAAAACTCCTTGGCTTTCGCTCAAGTTTTGCGTTTTGGTTTCCAAGCGCCTCTCCGTGGTTCTGTTTCCGTTGGGCTGCGGAGTATACGAACATGACGATTATAGCCACCAGCATTGAGAAGATGCTGAGCGCACAGGCCCGCCCAGTGTCCATGCTTATGCGTGCAAGGCGATATATCTCAACCTCTGTGGTTGTAAGTGCAGGTCCTCCCCCTAGAACGAGGATGATTGCAAAGCTTGTGAAGCAGAAAAGGAACACAAGCGATGCCGCACTAAGTATTGATGGAGCAAGACGGGGTAGGGTGATGGTCCTGAACACCTTTGCCCTCTTGGAACCAAGCGTAGATGCCGCGCTTTCGCACGAACTGTCAAGCCTTTGCCAGTAGTCTCCAACTATGGATACGACGACGGGGAAATTGTAGAAGGCATGTGCCAGAAGCACTGCAGTGAACGAGTACAGTATTCTAAGAGGTGGTTCCTCAAGTCCAAACACCGCCATAAGCGCTTTGTTCAAGAAACCGCTGTTGCCGTAGAATATGACGAATCCAAGTACGACAAGAATGGAAGGAAGCACGAACGGAATGGTGTACAGCGTCTTGAGGACACGCTTTCCTGGAAACCTGTATGTCGTCATGAGATATGCACCAGGAAGACCTATCAACAATGAAAGAAGCGTACTGCACAGTGCCTGTATGAGAGTGAACGCCATTATCCTTAGATAATAGGGGTCCGTGAACGTGCTTGCTATGAGAGAGAACGAAAAGCCTCCGTCTACGACGAAGGCCTGTCCAAGTGTCATGCATACAGGGACAAGGAACAGGACGAGCAGGACCATGAAGCCCGGAATCGGATATGTACTGTAGAACAACTCTCTTTTCATCTCTGCATCTCCTGTCCCGTTCCATTTCGAAGGATCCACTGAAGGGTCCATTGCAGAAACAACGAACCCTTCAATCGATTACACTTCGTTCATAATACCATGGTTTGTGCCCAACGGGTAAGATACTCGTTGGTTTTCCCTACAAAGGCATCGGTATCGTACTCTACGATCTTGCTTGGCATAAGGGCCACCTTGAATGCCTCTGGAAGCTCGACGCTTCCGTTTGCAGGGAACATCGTGTTGGCAACTGCTATCTGCTCCTGACCCTGTGTAAGTACGAACTCGCAGAACTTCTTGGCACTCTCAACGTTCTTTGAGGTCTTGAGGATTCCAAGATACTCGGTGGTCTTTACATGCCCGTTTGTGAAATCGATGGCCTGGTAGCGGTCTGTATCCTCATAAAGTGCGTGGTATACAGGGCTTGTGGTATAGCTTATGACCAAAGGAGCTTCTCCTTCCGTGAAGAGTCCGTATGAAGACGACCAGGAATCTCCAATCGTTAGGGCATTGTCCTTCATTGCCTTCCACCAGTCGAACGCCGCATCCTCTCCAAGTGTGTTGATCGTCCATGCAAGAAGTCCAAGACCTACGGACGACGTCCTTGGGTCTATGAGGATGACCTTGTCCTTGAACTCAGGTTTTGTGAGGTCTTCGAGGCTGGTTGGAAGCTCGTGGTCCTTGAAATACTCCGTGTCTGCTATGAATGCGAAGAAACCGTAGTCGAACGGCACAAGGTTTCCCTTCCTTCCAACTGAGAGGTCAGCCATGCAGTCAGGCGTCCAGTCCAAAAAGAGGTTCTGGTCCACGTCTATGGAGTCCGATATTCCAATGACGACGTCAGCAGGGCAGTCCGCACCTTCGTAAACCACCTTTGAATACATCTCGACCGCACCGGAAGCCCCAACGAGGTTGACCTTGATTCCGGTCTGCTCTTCAAAGGCCTTGACTATATCGTTTCCTGGTCCCCAGTCGCCTGTGAACGAATCGTAGGCATAGACTGTGAGAACCTGCTCGCTCTGTGGCTGTGCGACGACAGGCACCGCTACACAGAGAACCGCAACCAAAAGCAAAAGCATCTTCTTCATAATGCGCTCTCCTTGGAGGACTCTTGCGACTTGTCCTCGCTACCAATTATGTCCACGCAATCTTTTTGGTCAATTGGGTTCACTTCTTTTTACACTTTCATTACAGCCCGATGTTATTGCGCTCACTTGACAATATGCTAGGGGGGGGGTAGACTGACGCCGTCAGTCGGGGAGAACATCAATAATGCCCCGCTGTCAAAGGGGTAATTAGATGAAGAAGAACGTTTTGTTTGTCGTTCTCGTGCTTGTACTTGTCCTTGTTGGCTGTGCCGAGCATGAACATGTCTGGGATGAAGGTGTGGTTTCAAAAAAGGCTTCCTGCACTGAAGCCGGAGAGAGAATCTACACATGTGAGACTTGCAAAGCCACAAGAACTGAAGCGATTCCTGCTACGGGGCACTCCTATGAATTCGAGATTTCAACTCCTGCTACATGTGTAGAGAACGGTGTTGAAACAGAGATTTGTTCTGTTTGTAAAGAAAAATCGGGCGAGACTAGAACCATTCCCGCAGCTCACAAATACGATGCAGATGGTGTATGCTCTGTCTGTGGTGCAAAGAAGGACGAAGTTGAAAACGCAGAGGCAAGGATTGGAACCAAGTATTATGCAACTCTTACAGATGCCATCAAGTCTCTGAAAGGCAAAGAGGATAAGACAACTGTAATCAATATTCTTAAGAATAGCGTGAAGCTTGAGGACTTCTCGAATATAACAGGTTCCAAAAATAATTCTACATATAATATAACATTCGTTGGAGCTGGTGCATCGAACACAACGATGGACGTAAATACAGGTGCCGATATGTCCAAGCCCGCAGCCGAGGGTTCAAGGGGTGCAAACTACATTGAAGGGGCAAAGCTTACATTCAAAGATTTGACAGTTTGCATTGGAGCAAATGCAAATTACCAAGGATTCATCAGGGCTGGTGAGCTTGTCTTCGATTCCTGTGCAATAGAAGGAATGGGGACATATTGGGGTGTTGGTGATGTTGTATTTACAAACTGCGAGTTCAAGGACAACAAGGACTATAGCCTTTGGCTTTATTCTGGAAAGAATTTCGTATTTGAAAATTGTTCATTTACAAGTTCAGTTGGAAAGTTCTTGCACCCATACAATGAAAGTTCCATTTCTTTGAATGTTCTGATAAAGAATTGCTCATTTGAAAATACGAGTGAAGCAGAAGAGTCTGGAAAACCAATCGTCAACATAAAGACGCAGGCTGTCTGCAATGTTTCTTTTGAAGGCGATATCAAGCTTGTTAACGTTGCAACTGGCAATCAAGAGTCCAAGTATTTCCAAGTTGAATCAGACAACGGATCTGTTGTCTTTGTGGATGGAGAACAGGTCTACCCCAAGAATTGATTGAACTGTTTTCCAATCTAGGACTGTGGCTTGAAAGGGCTGCAGTCCTTTTTTGTACCTGCTCCAACTTGAATCAAAGGCACTGCACCGTTAATATGGAAACATGCCTCAGGTCTATTTCATAAGTGTGGTCTATCTTGTGCTTGCGTCTTGCCTTCTTCTTGTGGACAAGTACGGCCCAAGCATGCTTTTTCTGATAAACCTGCAAAGCTTCTACAGATCTCGCAAAGAGTATCCTGTCATATTCATCGTCCTTGGCTTGGTCGTTGCGGCGGCGTTGGTGCTCTCGCCAATGGATCCAGGCCCAATGGTGCTTGGGGATTTCATTCCGGCTCTCACCACGCTTGTCGTGGTCTTCTATTTCCTAAGGGTCTACAATTCCAAGACCGATTCCGTTGTGAGCTTCAACGATGCAAAGAGAAACGCCCTTGGATATGTGTCCTTGGGCGTTGCAGCGCTGCATTTCCTTTTCCCTTCGATTGTCCTGATCTGACGCCAATGATGGCGTGAAAGCCGTGAATTGTGTCAAATTCAAGGACATCGGGCTGTAATCAGATTATCGTTCCGTTGGGGATTACAGCGTTCTTGTTTATGACGATGATGCCGTCGTGGATGGAGTAGGTGGGGTAGTCGCCGTCCTTGCGTTCTATGTCGTCTATGCCTATGCGGCAGCCCACTCCTATGCGCGCATTCATGTCGATTATGGCCTTGCGTATGAGGGTGCCTTCTCCTATTCCAATGTTCGGGATGCCCATTTCACGGTTGTGGGCCTTTTGCTCGTCTGTTTCGTAGTAGGTCGCGCCCATGCAGTAGACTCCGTTGAGGGACGCTCCGCTTTCTATGAGCGTGCGGACTCCAATGATGGAGTTGACGATGGAGGCGTTTGTGATGATGGAGCCCTCGGATGCGAGCGAACTTGAGAACGTGCAGAAGTTGAGCTTCGTTGCAGGGAGGTAGCGCCTGTGGGTGTAGATTGGCATATCCTCGTCGTAGAAGTTGAACTGCGGGCGTATGCTTGCGAGGTCTATGTTCGTCTCATAGAAGGCTTTTATGGTTCCAATGTCCTCCCAGAAGCCATCGAACAGGAACGATGCCACCTTGCGGTCCTTGATGGAGTCCGGGATTATCTCCTTGCCAAAGTCGGTCTTGTCGTTGTCGAGGACCTCTTCCATTGTCTTTGCGGAGAAGATGTAGATGCCCATGGATGCAAGGTATTCGTTGGACTCGTCGGCCTTGACTCCAAGGCTGTTCTCAAGGTATGCGGGGTTGACCTTGTAGTCGCTTATGTCCATGTCTGGGCTTGGCTTTTCGTAGAATTTGTCTATCATGCCGTCTGCATCGGTTCCCATGATTCCAAGGCCGGTTGCCTGGCTCCTTGCGATTGGCTTTGCGGCTATGGTTATCTCAGCCCCCGTCTCTATGTGGCGCTTGAGCATGAGGGAGAAGTCCATCCTGTAGAGCTGGTCGCCGCTGAGGATGATGTAGTACTCGGCGCTCTGGTCATGGAAGTGGATCAGGTTCTTCCTTACTGCGTCTGCGGTTCCCTGATACCAGGATTCGCCTTTGTATGTCTGCTCCGCTGCAAGTATCTGAACGAAGCCCTTTGTGAACTGGTCAAAGGTATAGGTCCCTGCTATGTGGTTGTGAAGGGATGCTGAGTTGAACTGCGTAAGGAGGTAGATCTGCTTGAATCCGCTGTTTATGCAGTTCGATATTGGAATGTCCACAAGTCTGTACTTTCCTGCAAACGGTACGGCGGGCTTTGCCCTGTCCATTGTAAGCGGGTAGAGTCTTGTGCCCTTTCCTCCTCCCAGAATGATTGCAACTACCTTGTCCTTCTTCATGTCTCAACTCTCCTATGTTTTGTTCAACGTTTTGTTCCGTGTTTTGTTCAGTCCTCAAGAAGCCTCTCGTAGAGGTTCATGTATTCGTTTGCGGATGCGCTCCATGAGAAATCCTGTTCCATGGCCCTTTTGCGGATCCTTTCCATGCATCCGCTTCCTTCCTTTCTGTTGTAGAGCTCCACCGCCCGTGATATGTGCTTTCGTATCTCCTCTGGAGTCAGCTCATCGAACAGAAGCCCTGTGCCCTTGTCCGGATACTCGTCCACGTCTATTATGGTGTCCGCCAGACCTCCGGTCCTGTGGGCTATTGGTATCGTTCCATACCGTAGCGAATAAAGCTGGTTTAGTCCACAAGGTTCGTATCTGCTTGGCATTAGGAAGAAATCGCTTCCTGCCTCTATGAGGTGCGCCGCCTTGTTGGAGAACAGTATGTTCACGGATAGGTTCTGGTGCCTCGCCTTCATTTCAAGGAGCTCCCTTTCTATCTGGGAGTCTCCTGTTCCTACTATCACGAACTGAAGGTCCATGTCATCGAGTATGCTGTCCAACACCTGAAGAAGCACATCGAACCCTTTCTGGGATGCAAGGCGGCTTATCATTGCAAAGAGGGGTACGTTTAGCTCTTCCTTGAGTCCGAACTGTTGCTGCACCTGTGTCTTGAGCTTTGCTTTTCCATCCATCCTTCCAATGCTGAAGTGATATGGAACGAGGGCATCCTTCTGTGGATTCCACTCGTTTGTGTCTATGCCGTTGGTTATGCCTTTGAGTCTGTTCTTCCTCTTTACGATTGTGTCTTCAAGTCCGCATCCCTGCTCGGGTGTCTGTATCTCCTTTGCGTATGTTGGACTGACTGTGGTTATGAAGTCCGCATAGACAAGGCCCGTCTTGAGCATGTTGACCTGTCCGTCTCCGAACATCTTTGCATTTGGCTTTGAGTCTGCAAGAAGGAAGTCCATTCTGGGGAACGTCCCTTGGTATGCCAGGTTGTGTATGGTGAACACTGTCCTGGTTCCCATGAAGAACTGGCTGTTTCGCTGCTTCAGGAAGTAGGGGACAAGTCCTGTGGTCCAGTCGTGGCAGTGGATGATGTCCGGTTTCCAGCCAAGTTCCTCGCACAGCTGAAGGGATGTTTTGCAGAGGATCGAGAAACGTTCGAAGTTGTCAACGTATGGCTGGAAGCTGGTGTCTCCATATATTCCAACCCTTTCGTTGAATTTTGGATGGCACACGAAATAGTAGATGGTTCCGTCTACGGATTTGCTTCGTATCTCGACCTTCTCCTGGGTTGCCAGCATTGGGACATGGAATGCACATACGTACTCGCCTGAGTCCTCTACGGATGCATTGTACGATGGCACGATGATCCTTGCATCGTGCTTTTCCTTGTTCCTTGCAGTTTTTTGTCTATTGAGGGCGCTTGAGAGCGCACCTACTACATCAGCCAAGCCCCCTGATTTTGAGAAGGGCACGGCCTCGCTTGTCACCATTAGGATGTTCATGCTTTCATGATACACCATTTGAAGCGTAAATGATAGGAAAAGTTGCAGTTCTCAGCTGGGGTGTTCAACGATGTCCAATAGCGTCCAAGCGGGTTTCCAAGTTCCTTCAGACTTCTCCAAGTCCGTCTATGTACTCGCTTGCATAGTGCGCCGCTATGGCTCCGTCAGCTGCAGCTGTGACGATTTGCCTGAACGGGGTGTCTCGTACATCTCCTACCGCGAAGAGTCCTGGTATGCTTGTCATCATGGTTCTGTCCGTGGCTACAAAGCCAGCCTCGTCCTTTTTGCAGAACGGAACCAACTGTGTCTGCGGTTCGCTTCCAACGAACACGAATACACCGTCGAACTCCTGAGTGTATTCTTCACCTGTCACCAGGTCCTTGAGCGTGACGGACTTGACCTTTCCGTCCTCTCCGTTGATTGAGACCACGGTGGTGTTGAGCTTCACCCTTATCCCTGCGGTGTTCTCCATTGCCTTTGCTATGGAGGCTTGTGCACGGAACCTGTCTCGTCTATGGCATACCGTCACATCTTGGGTGAGCTTTGCAAGGTACATTGCCTCCTGGCATGCGCTGTCTCCGCCACCGCATACAAGAATCCTCTTGTTCCTGAAGAAAGGTCCGTCACAGGTGGCGCAGTAGCTTACACCCTTTCCTGTGAGCTCCTTCTCTCCTGGGACTCCCAAGGTCCTGTGCTTTGCACCTGTTGCAAGTACGACGGCCTTGGCTTCGTATGCGCCGTCGCTTGTCCTGACGACGAATGTGCCGTCGCTTCTGGGTTCTATTGCAATTACGCTTGCATAGACGGTCTGACATCCAAAGGCGTTCGCCTGGCTTTCGAACTTCTCCGCAAGCTCAAAGCCTGACACCCTTCCAAGTCCCGGGTAGTTCTCTATCTCGTCTATTATCATGGTCTGTCCGCCTGGAGCCATCTCCTCCACCATGACGGTGCTGCGTCCAGCCCTTGCGCTGTACTGCCCACATGCAAGGCCTGCAGGGCCTGCTCCAATTATGAGGACGTCGACTTTCTTGGTGTCTTCTGCATTGCTTTTCCCAACAGTGCTTTCTGCCATGTCAGACCTCCTTGGCTTTGGCTTGATTCTCTGCAGTCTGTTTCGCTGCAGCCTGCTTCTCTTCCAAAGCAATCTCTGCATCGCTCTTTCTTAGATACACAGGGCCTTGCCCTATATCGTCGGCCCCCTTGGTTTCGTATTGCTTCACTCCAAGTTCGTACAACGCGCTTGCAATGGCCTCGTTCGCCTTTGTATCAACGAAAATGTGCTTGTCCTTGAAGTCCTGTGACATTGTAAGTACTTCTGCAAATGCCGATGCATCTGGTCCTGTCACAAGTACATCGTCATATGGAGAGAGGGCTTCAAGTAGGTCCGCCTCAGTGCCATCGGTGTCTGGGATGAGTCGTGAAAGAGCATTCTGGCCTGCATTGGAGCTATCGTGTGACTTTGCGAATGCGGCTAGGTACCAACGCTGTTTCTTTGCGTCTATTACGGGTACGACGGCCCCTTCGAATGCGCAAATGCAACCCACGCAGGATGCGTAGGCCTCAAGGGTGGAGACCGATACGATTGGCTTTCCAAGTGCGAGCGCCATGCCCTTGAACGCCGCCATGCCAATCCTGAGCCCCGTGAAGGATCCCGGTCCTCGTGTGCATACGAGAAGGTCTATGTCCTTCGTGTCTATCTTTGCATCACCGCACAGCTCGATGACCATGGGGATGAGCCGCTCAGAGTGCTGCACTGTGCGGCCCTGCACGGTGCGCACTTCCTTGAAGGTTTCTGTGAAAAGCCCTGTAGTGAGGGCCTGTGAGGATGTATCGCATGCAAGGACGTTCATAGGTTTTCTCCTGTTTTCGTGCCGAGCTCCACAGCGTATGGCGCTTCTGTGTTCAGTGTTTCCATGTTTGTCGCTTCTATGTCCACAGTCCTGCTTTGGTCTGGGTTCACGGCTATGGATATATAGATTGTATCCTTTGGAAGAAGCTCGTCTATGACTTCGCTCCATTCTATGAGGCATACACCGTTGGAGTAGAGCATGTCCTCTCCGCCTATCATCTCAAAGTCTTCTACGGTCTCTATCCTGTAGAGGTCCATGTGGTAGAGGGGGAGTTTGCCATCATACTCCTGCACCAAAGTGAAGGTTGGACTTACTATGGCCTCTTCAATGCCAAGGCTCCGTGCAACGCCTCTTGCAAAGACCGTCTTGCCGGCACCAAGGCTTCCTCTGAGGGAGACCACTGTGCCCTCCTTGAACGTGGAGCCCAGCTTCCTTCCAAGCTCCACCATCTCATCCTGTGTCCTACATGTCAAAGTCGTATGCATTCAAACCTCTTCGTGGTGGTGATGCTCCTCATGTTCCTTTCTGTGGAGTTCTTCGAACTGCTCGTCAGTGTAAATCTCTTCGCTTATCACATCACCAATGACATCGCCAGTCCTTTTTTCATATTCCTGCATGAGGAACTTGAGCTGAGGGTCGTTCGGGTCTATGGTGCGCGCCTTTTCAAGAAGCTCTCGGCTCTCCGTGTATTCGCCATCGGCCAGGTGAAGGAATGCAAGGTTCGTTATGTAGACCATATCCTCGTCGTCAAGGTCCAGGGCTATCTGGAGGTAGTTCTTGGCAAGCTCCACATCTCCGTGTTCGCGGGCGCATATGGAAAGCTCGTTGTAGACCTCTGCGTTCTTGGAATCAAGCCTCAGGCTTTCCAGCAGGTCCTTCTGCGCTCCATCGTAGTCTTCAAGCACACGCTTGGCCCAGCCTCTTATGAAGTAGGACTCCCATGTCTTGTTTCCCTGGGCTATGTGCTGCTCTATGACGGTGAGGGCTTCGTCTGCGCATCCCATCATCATCTTGTCGTATGCGTACATGAGCTTGTCGTTCGACTCAAGGATGCTGTTGAACCTTTCAAGGGACTTTTGGGCTTCCTCTCGCTTCTTGTCGTCCTTTTCAAGCCCTACATATCGTGCAAGGTAGTCCCTTGCGTTCTCTATGTCCCCGTGTCTCATGTGGAAGGCGCTCGCCTCGCTGTATGCAGGCGCGTAGCCGGGGTGCTTCTCAATGCACTCGCTCAGGATCTGTATTATCCTGTCGTCGTACATGTCGGCCTTGACATCGTCACCCTTCTTGTGAAGGTCAACGGTCATTTGGGCGTAGAGCACGGCAAGGTTCACATAGCTTTCAGGGGCGTCCGACAGGTTCTTCACTGCAAGCATGAGCTCCTGGGCGAACTCGTAGTCCTTCTTCTGGCTTTTGGAGATGGCGGCAAGGTTGAGCTCCTTGACGGCATTAGGCTGCATGCCAAGCAGTATTTGCCTGTAGTAGTCTATGTTTTCGTTTTCAGGCTCCCATGCCACGACCTTGATGAGGCCCGCCACTATGCTGTTGAAGTCTATGTCCTCAGGCTTCTGTCCTGCCTGGAACTGAACCGGAAGGGGCTTGTCGCCCTTCAGCACCGTATCGCCAACCTTCCTGTCTCCGGGAAGCCTAATGAATTGAACATCTTTGAGTTTTTCTGACATACTCCAAATATAGCGGTTTTCCCTCTTGAATTAAAGGGGAGGACAGTCGGCTTTGCCGTTTTGTTCCGCATCTTTTTGTATCCTTCAAGGAGGTGGTTCCATATGCTGCCGTTTTTCAACGAAGAGGAGCTTCTCAAGCCTTCCATGCTTGCAAGGAAGATTCCTGGTTTTCCCTCTACCGTTCTGATGGTTTGGTCGTCTCCTCTCTGCGCCGCGGTAAGGGACCGCTTCAAGCCAAAGACCATATCCACATTCCGCTGTGGCGTTCCGTGCCCCGTGTACGGCTTCAAGTACAAGGGCCGCGAGATTGCATGCATCAACCTCCCAATAGGCTCACCCATAGCGGCGGGTTTCATCGAGGAGTACATCGTCTGCGGTGCCAAACGATTCGTGTGCATAGGCACATGCGGCTCCCTCTCGCCACTCACGCAAGGCAATCTCATCGTCCCCACCCATGCCTACAGGGACGAAGGTGTCAGCTGGCACTACGCCCCACACGACAGCCCTTGGATCAAGATAGCCACATCAATGGAGACCGATGTCATTCTGGACAGCCTTGGCGTGCCGCACATCTGTGGAAAAGTGTGGACGTGCGATGCCTTCTATAGAGAGACCCCATCTGCAATCAAACTCATGAAGGATCAGGGCGTGCTTGCCGTAGAGATGGAATGCGCCGCCAACATGGCCGTCTCCCAGTTCCGCGGTGTCGACTGCTACCAGATGCTCTTCTCTGCAGACCGCCTCGAGGGCGACTACTGGGAGCAGGGAACCATGGGAAAAAGAAAGAGGTCTGTGGACGACCGCCTTGTTGAGATAGCGCTGGAAGTTGCGGTTGCGGATTGATGGTGAAGAATCCTCTTCCATTGCTCGCTCTTGTATGCTAACATTGCCGTACGCGGAGATGGGACGAAATTCTCTTGCTCAAACTTTTTAGACGGATCCCGGCATAGAAACGGTGCATTGCTCCCGCCTATTATTGGTTTTAGGGAACAGAATCCGAGACTTAACTGGGGAGCCACCTTGAACACATTGCAGTTCAAGAGGTTGTCCCTCTCCGCTTTCTTGTTCTTCCCTGCCATGACTGCGAAAGTTGCTCTTCCACTGAAAGAATGAAAAAGCTCGTTTTTGTGGAAAAACTTCCACTTCTTTTGCAAATTCTTCGATTTTTGTGGAAGTCTCATTGTTTGGTTTTATATCGATTTCACAGAAAACGGCGGTTTGGATAGAAAAAAGTATATCGAAAACGCAAAAAACAGGATTTGAATAGAAAACTCTCCGTTGCAGTTCAACGGTCTTCAATCGCCCCAACCGCCCAATAAGCCCAAAGCGCCCTATAGGCCCCGACAGCCCCAAAAGCCATGTTGAGTTCTTCCCAAAGATAGGTTACCCTTTGGGCATGAGAGAGAACCTTAGAAACGAAGTCTACATCACAGGGCACAGAAACCCTGACATGGATAGTCTATGCGCGGCATACGCATATGCAGCCCTCAAAAGCTCAATAGACAGGATTCATGAGTACAAGGCCGTAAGATGCGGACATCTTTCAGACAGCGTGAAGGGTCAGCTGGAGGTGTTGGGTATAGAGGCTCCACCTTACATGAGGGATGTCCATCCAAAGGTTGGCGATGTCATGAGGACAGGGGAGCATGGACTTGACTGCAAGGCGCCAATCTTCGATCTCATAAGGATATACGACCAGACGAAGCCAAGTGCCGTGGCCATCTTCGATGGACAGCAGTTCAAAGGGCTTCTTTCAGTGGACGACATAACCTCGTGGTTCCTCAAGGACAACTCCGGTGGGTGTCCCTGCTACGTGTTCAACAGCGAGAACTTTGGCAAAGTCATTCCCGGCCGCTACATCACGAAGAAAGGGGACTCCAACGCTCCCGTCGAGTTCAAGGCTGTAATCAAGGCCGATACCAACGACATAGACAATCCTGCGGAAAGCATCGTGGTGATACCCTTGCCAACTGACGACGATGAGAGGAAAAAGCTTTCCAATGCAATCTCCCTCAATGTGCCGGCGATAATCGTTACAGGTGTGAATGGTGAAGAAAATCCAACGATAGATGGCTATCAAGGCATCGTTTATGCTTCAAACGAAGGGATTGCAGAGACCATAAGAAGGCTTAGGATGGCACCATCGGTCTCTACGATATTGGGGCAGCAGGGCCCTATATTGCAGGTTGATGATTTCTTCGATGTGGCCAAGGAGCAGCTGTCGTCGTCCAAACTCAGAGGCCTTGCCGTGTTCGATCAGGATAGGTATGCGGGGTTCGTGACGAGGCGGTGCTTCCTCAAAAAGCCAAAGTACAGCGTGATCCTTGTGGACCACAACGAGCCGGACCAGAGCATAAGGGGCATAGAGACGGCGGAGATCAAGGAGATAATAGACCACCACAGGCTGGATGCCCCAAAGACGGACCTTCCAATCTTCATAGACTCGGAGCCGCTTGGAAGTACATGCACCATAATCTACCAGCTTTTTCTCAGGAACAACGTAGTGCCTGACAAGACCACGTCCAAGGTGCTTCTTGCAGGAATCCTCACGGATACGATAATCCTTAGAAGCCCAACCACCACCGGCATAGACATATGGTCGGCGGAGAGGCTCGCTCCAATGAGCGGGGTGGTCGACCTTGAGGAGTTCGGGCGCTCGCTATTCACAAATGTCGGAAGCCTTGTCACTCGAGAGCCTGAGACCGTAATTTCAAGCGACTTCAAGACCTACAAGGAAGGCAACATAAACCTTGGAATAGGGCAGGTGGAGGTCCAGACTCTTCAGGACATAGACGAATACAGCGCAGTGTACCTTGCAGCGCTTGAGAAGATAAAGCGCCTCAACCACCTGGATTGGGTCATGCTCATGATAACGGACGTCCTCAAGGGACAGAGCCTGCTCTTGTCGTCGGACTTTGCGCTTGAAAGCAAGTTCTCCTACGAGAAGTTTGCAGACCACGTCTACGACATCCAGGATACGCTGTCAAGGAAGAAGCAGCTGCTTCCTGAAATAATCCATATCATAAATATGTGAGGGGTTATATTTCCATCTACATAACGGATATAAGCCGTACCTAGTGGTCAAATCCTCGAAAAACCTGTAGCTTTTACCTGTTTTTTGGAGGAACCAGGTACATGAAGAATCAGAAACGCGTTTTGATCGACAGCGTTGAGGCTCTGGAGAATGCGCTCGTAGGAGTGAAAAGCGCCCAGAGGATATACTCCACATACACGCAGGAGCAGGTCGACAGAATATTCCTTGCAGCTGCAAGTGCAGCCAACAAGGCCAGGATTCCACTTGCAAAGATGGCGGTGGAGGAGACCGGCATGGGCATCGTCGAGGACAAGGTGATAAAGAACAACTATGCATCAGAGCACATATACAATGCATACAGGAACGTGAAGACCTGCGGTGTCATAGAGGAGGACAAGTCCTATGGCATGAAGAAGATAGCAGAGCCTGTGGGTGTCATAGCGGCGGTCATTCCAACCACGAACCCAACCTCGACGGCGATCTTCAAGTGCCTTTTGGCCCTCAAGACCAGAAACGCAATAGTGATAAGCCCGCACCCAAGGGCAAAGAACAGCACCATAGAGGCTGCAAGAATAGTCCTTGATGCAGCGGTCGCCGCAGGTGCGCCGGAAGGCATCATAGACTGGATAGATGTTCCAAGCCTTGACCTTACGAACCTCATAATGAAGGATGCGGACCTCATACTTGCAACGGGTGGTCCCGGCATGGTCAAGGCGGCGTATTCGTCCGGCAAGCCTGCCGTTGGCGTAGGTCCGGGAAATACTCCGGCCATCATAGACGACAGCGCAAACATAGTGCTTGCCGTCAACTCCATAATCCATTCCAAGACGTTCGACAACGGTATGATCTGCGCCTCCGAGCAGTCCGTCATAGTCCACAAAAAGGTCTATGATGCGGTGAAGAAGGAGTTCAAGGCCCGCGGGTGCCACTTCCTCAATGCAGAGGAGCTGGACAAGGTGAGAAAGACCATCCTCATAAACGGGTCGCTCAACGCAAGGATCGTAGGCCAGAGTGCAGTGAAGATTGCAGAGATATCGGGCTTCAAGGTACCTGATGCCACGAAGATCCTCATTGGAGAGGTCGAGAGTGTGGACCTTTCGGAGGAGTTCGCCCATGAGAAGCTATCGCCTGTGCTTGCAATGTACAAGGCCAAGGACTTCGAGGACGCCCTTGACAAGGCCGAGCACCTGATTGCAGACGGCGGCTACGGCCACACCTCGTCCATATACCTTGACACCGTGACCCAGCAGGACAAGCTTGCCCAGTTCGAAGCCCGCATGAAGACCTGCCGCATACTGGTGAACACCCCTTCGTCTCAGGGTGGAATAGGAGACCTTTACAACTTCAAGCTCAAGCCGTCCCTCACGTTGGGATGCGGCTCATGGGGTGGAAACAGCGTTAGCGAGAACGTTGGGGTAAAGCATCTTTTGAACATCAAGACTGTAGCGGAGAGAAGAGAGAACATGTTGTGGTTCAGAGCACCTGAGAAGGTCTACATAAAGAAGGGATGCCTGCCCGTTGCGCTTGATGAACTCAAGACCGTCATGGGCAAGAAGAGGGCGTTCATCGTAACCGACAGCTTCCTGTACAGGAACGGCTATACCAAGCCAATTACCGACAAGCTCGACGAAATGGGAATCGTCCACGAGACGTTCTTCGATGTGGAGCCGGACCCAACGCTTTCATGCGCAAAGAAGGGTGCCGCCCTCATGACATCGTTCCAGCCGGACTGCATCATAGCTCTTGGCGGTGGATCGGCAATGGACGCCGGAAAGATAATGTGGGTCCTCTACGAGCACCCGGAGGCCGATTTCATGGACATGGCCATGCGCTTCATAGACATACGCAAGAGGGTCTATACCTTCCCAAAGATGGGAGAGAAGGCATACTTCATTGCAGTCTCCACCAGCGCAGGAACAGGCAGCGAGGTCACACCTTTTGCAGTCATCACGGACGAGACTACCGGTGTCAAATACCCGCTTGCTGACTATCAGCTCCTTCCCAACATGGCAATCGTGGACACCGACCTCCACATGACGGCTCCAAAGGGCCTGACAGCTGCATCCGGCATAGACGCCGTAACGCACGCATTGGAGGCCTATGCCTCTGTGATGGCCACGGATTATACCGATGGTCTTGCACTTCAGGCCCTCAAAGTGATCTTCAAGTACCTTCCAAGAGCCTATGACAACGGTCTTACGGACATCGAGGCCCGCGAGAAGATGGCCAACGCCGCCACAATGGCGGGCATGGCGTTCGCAAACGCATTCCTTGGTGTGTGCCACTCAATGGCCCACAAGCTTGGAGCCTTCCACCATCTCCCTCATGGTGTTGCAAACGCACTCATGATAGAGGAGGTCCTCAGGTTCAATGCATCCGAGGTTCCGGCAAAGATGGGAACCTTCTCCCAGTACGACCACCCGCATACGCTCGAGCGCTATGCAAATGTGGCCACTGAACTTGGACTTGGTGGAAAAACAAACGAAGAAAAGCTTGAAAATCTCATAAAAGCGGTCAATGATTTGAAGAAGAGGATTGGAATCAAGTCTTCCATACGCGAGTACGGCATAGACGAGAAGAACTTCCTTGACAGACTCGACGACATGGTGGAGCAGGCCTTCGACGACCAGTGCACAGGTGCAAACCCAAGATATCCTCTTATGAGCGAGATCAAGCAGATGTACCTCAATGCATACTACGGCGACAGGCATTTCCAGGAGAAGGCCTCCAAGTGAGGTCTTCGCTGGGTCTGTACCATGTGTAGAGAGAGGAGGATTAGATGAACCTAGACAATGTGATAGCCACAAGAAAGCATAAGACCATATACAGGGACGGGAACCTTTGCTACAAGGTGTTCGACAAGAGCTTCTCAAAGGCCGATATCTTCAACGAAGCCCTGAACCAGGCCCGTGTAGAGGAGACCTGGCTCCATGTTCCAAAGATCCATGAGGTCACCACTGTGGAGGATGGACGTTGGGCCATAGTCTATGACTACATAGAGGGAAAGACCCTTTCCCAACTCATGGAGGAGAACCCTGAGAGGAAGGACGAATACCTCAACGAGTTCGTTGACCTTCAGATAAGCATGCACGCCCTCAAATGTCCGCTTTTGAACAAGCTGCGCGACAAGATGGAGCGCAAGATATCGGAGACGACTCTCTCGGCCACGGTCAAGTACGAGCTCAACACACGCCTTAAGGCCATGCCAAAGCATGTGAAGCTGTGCCATGGAGACTTCAACCCATCCAACATAATAATCACACCTGAGGGAAGGCCGTACATCATAGACTGGGCTCATGCAACGCAGGGCAATGCATCGGCGGACGTAGCAAGGACATATCTTCTGTTCTGTCTCAAGGGGGACGAGGATATGGCCAAGAAATACCTGAATCTCTTCTGCGAAAAGAGCGACACCCCAAAGCAGTACGTCCAGAAATGGATGCCAATCGTGGCCGCATCCCAGAGCGTGAAGGGTAACGAGCAGGAACGCGAATTCCTGTACCGCTGGGCCGATGTCGTTGAATATCAGTAGATTCTTTGGTATACCAGTCGTATGAATTCTGTTTGCAGCGGTCTTTGGCCGCTGCAAATGCTTAGGAGGCTTGGATCATGTTCTTTCCTTTCTTCTATTTCTTCTATCTCAACCCAATACTCATTGCAGCGGCTGTAATCCCCGCCGTCGTGCTTCTTGTGAAGGTGTACAAGGCGGACCACTTGGACAAGGAGTCCCCAAGGCTTCTGTGGAACCTTGTCGTCAGGGGTGTCATAGCCACCGTATTTGCAATGCTAACCGAGTGGATAGGGGAGTTCGTGCTTTCAAGCTTCGTGCAGGAAGGAACGGTCCTCTACAACTTCCTTTTGTATTTCATAGTGGTCGCGGTCTCAGAGGAAGGATTCAAGTACCTTCTCATGAAGCAGCGCACATGGAAGGACCCCGAGTTCAACTTCCAGTTCGACGGGGTGGTCTATGCAGTGTTCGTATCCCTTGGATTCGCCCTTTGGGAGAACATAAGCTACGTGCTCATGTACGGCTTTGGAACCGCTTTGGTGCGAGCGGTGACCGCAGTTCCAGGCCATGCCTGCTTTGGCGTTTTCATGGGCGCATGGTACGGCCTTGCAAAGAAATACGAAAGCTACAGGATGCCTTCGCAGTCCAAGGCCTGCAGGGTCGTGGCTCTTCTGAGTTCCATACTCATGCACGGGTGCTATGACTTCACGGCTTCCATCGAGAACCAGAACTACGCATGGATATTCGTCGCCTTCGTTGTTGTCATGTTTCTCATTGCATTCAGGCTTGTGAAGAAGCTTTCGCAGAACGACCGCTATGTTGGGAGGATGCAGTGGTGAGCATCCTGCGATGACGCTGTGGCCTCATCGCACTGCATTTCGCAGTGCAACGGCCCTTTGGCATCCGTCATATCATTATCTTCACATGCGTGCCGTCGGAGTCCGCTTCCACGAGGGTGAAGTGTCCGTTGGCGCGTATGTATTCCTTTATTTCAGAGTAGGCTCTTGAAACGGCTTTCTGGATTTTCTGCGCCAGCTCCGGTGTCATGCCTTTGGCCTTTCCAGCCTGTTTCCAGATGAACCTCGACTTTATGAGGCTTGTCGGGACCCAAAGGTTCAGTTTGAACCTTGAGTCCTCTTCGTTCACCTTTATGTTTATCTTCATTGCGGGGCCTTTACTCGACGACTATGGAGACATTGTCGCCGTCAGCCGACTGCACGCTTACAAGCTCTCCTATGACACCTTTCTCCACAAGCGAGAACATCTGCTGCCAGTCTATGTTCGCAAGAGCCTCGGCCGTAGCCTTGTTCCCTGAGACCTCCGGCATTGAAAGCCCTGTTTCAAGACATACCTTCACAAGTGAAAGCGGAAGGTTCACGCGTACCTTGTCGCCGTCCTTTGAGTCCACGATGATTTTGAGGAGCATCTGCTCGAACGGCTTCTTCTGGGATGTGTCCAACATCCTTACCGCTGGAACCATTTCTTTCCCAAGCAGTTCGTCCGTCGTCACTCCCAAGAGGTCTCCAAGCATTGGAAGCAGTGTGATGTCAGGCATGTTTATGTCGTTCTCCCACTTTGAGACGGCCTGTGGGCTTACATTCGCCTTCTCCGCTACGAAGTCCTGGGTGAGGCCCTTTTCCTTTCTGAGTCTTGCAAATCTTGTTCCAAATGTTTCTTTCATCTTCTTTTCTCCTTGGAGCCTCGTTTGGCTCCTACACCCGGAAATCTAGCTTTTCTCCTAGAGTTTTGTAATGGACCTGTTGTTGAACGACCTATAGCGGTGGTTGTCTTTTCGCTCAACTTGTGGTTGAGATTGCTCTTTTGGGCCTCATCTTGACTAAGCCGATTCCTTTGTCATAGGTCCGCTATGGTGACATCCTCTCCGTACACTCTGCTCCAATCCTTCTTGAAGTCGGCGACGGCCTTGTCTATGCATGGCATTGACAGTCCTTTCATGAAGATGTCGTATGGAACAGTGCAGAACGATGCCCCGCAAGCGAATGACGATGTGATTTCCTGTATGTTCTTGAAGGATGCGGCCACGATTTGGCAGTTCGAGCCGCTTTCGTCTATGAAATGCTGTATCTCGCCTATGACCTGTTGTGCGTCTATGTTCACATCAAGCATCCTGTTGTAGTAGCAGGCCATGTAGCGCGCCCCTGCAAGGACGGTCATGATGCCCTGGAACGTGGTGTATACGCTTGTGGCTGTGACCCCAATGCCTTCGTCTTTGAGAATCTGCATTGCCTTGAGCCCTTCCTTTGAGACGGGGATCTTTACGAAGGTGTTCTCTCCAAGTTCATTGTGGATGTGTCTTGCTTCCTTCACTATGGTATCGCAGCCGTCTCCAATGACCTGTACGTGCAGCGTGGCATCCTCCCCAATGAGGGTCTTGATTGCACGCATGTGCTCAAAGAAATCGGTCTTTCCCTCCTTGCTCATTATGGATGGGTTCGTCGTGACGCCTGCCAGATGGCAGTACTGGAGTGCCTGCTTTATTTCGTTTAGGTTCGCTGTGTCGAGCATTAGCTGCATTTTCGTCTCCTGTGTTGTGTTTTTGTGCCAATTTTACATCTACTTGAGCGAAAAATATAGCTCTCGGTCTTTGTTTTGGAAAAATGTCAAAAACAGGTGGATAAATCCATGGAAAAATGACAAAAATTGGGTATAATACCATTGGAAAACGTACATGAGGTGTTTGCATGCTTAAACGAAAGGTTGAAAAGGACATTATGCGCTGGATTGAGTCTGGTGATAAGGCGCTGCTGCTTTATGGAGTGAGACAAGCGGGGAAGACTTTTGTTATCCGTCATTGCCTAGAAGCGTCTTCTGCAGATTATATTGAGTTCAACCTGATTGAGAATTCAAAGATTGTGGAGATTATCGATACAGCGACAAATACCGATGATTTGGTTATGAAACTTAGTCTTGCCAGCGGTAGGAACGTCACTGCAGGGAAAACCATATTTTTCTTTGATGAAATACAGAAATGCAAGGAAATCGTTACAAGGATAAAGTTCCTTGTTGACGATAGACGGTTTCGTTACATTCTCTCTGGCTCTCTGCTTGGTGTAGAACTTGTCAACCTTAGGTCCGCTCCTGTTGGCTATCTGAAGACCATAACGATGTATCCTTTGGATTTTGAAGAGTTCCTTCAGGTTTTCAATGTTGGTGAAGATGTAGTCGATATCCTTTTTCACTCATTCAAGACAAAGACTCCTGTGGATAGTGTGATTCATGAAAGGATGATGGAGATTTTCAATCTCTACCTCATCATTGGAGGTATGCCTGCAGCTGTTGAAAAGTACCGTACTACATCGAATATCGATGAAGTCATAAACGAGCACAACTCCATCATAGAGCAGTACAAACTTGATTTCACTCAATACGAGGAAGAAAACAGAAAGTTGATAGTTTCTCAAGTCTATGACCTTATACCATCTGAACTCAATGAGAAAAACAAGCGGTTCATGATTTCAGATATCAAGAAAAGTTTGAGGTACGAAAGAGTCGAAAACAGTTTCGTTTGGCTTTGGAAAGCTGGTGTTGCCCTGGGGGTGTTCAATGTCACTGAACCTGTCATTCCTCTTATGCTGAATGAGAAGAACACCCTCTTTAAGGTCTTCCTTTCGGATGTGGGATTGCTTACGACAATGTACGGAAGAAGTTGCAAGCTTGAAATTATCACCAACAGAAAGGACTTGAACAAAGGTGCTGTCTACGAAAATGTAGTGGCCCAGGAACTCAATGCCCATGGTTATGCACTTTACTACTACAACAGCAAAAAGAATGGCGAACTTGATTTTGTCATCGAGCATGATGGAAGGGTTCTTCCCATAGAAGTAAAAAGCGGGAAGGACTATGAGAAACACTCCGCCTTGGATAATGTGTTGAAGATAGAGGGATATGGCATAAATGAAGCCTGTGTCCTTGCCAATGGCAATGTGAAAACGGACGGAAAGGTGACATATCTTCCTGTATACATGGTCATGTTCTTCCATGAGCAGACGTTCGACTTCATCGATATTTCCCCTGAGAGATACTTCCAAACTGGAAAATAGGCTTTCATTTGGAAAACATCGCTGATTTAGCCGGTGATTTTACATCTACTTGACGAAAAAAATATAGCCTTTTGGGATTTGCGGTGTTAAAATATACTTTGTCATTGAATCTAAAGGGGAGATACCCCTGGATTGGAGGAAAAAAATGAAAAAGACAATTGTTGTTCTTGTCGCTCTTGCCCTTGTTCTTTCAAGCGCATTTGCACAGGCTGCTGCTGAGAATCAGACAACAGCAAAGCAGGGTTCCGTCTATTGGCTCAACTTCAAGCCAGAATCAGACGCAGTCCTTCAGGAAGTCGCAGCTGCTTACACAGCAGAGACCGGTGTTCCTGTAAAGGTGGTCACAGCCGCCGCTGGTACATACAACGAGACCCTCACGGCTGAGATGGACAAGTCTTCCATGCCTACACTCTTCGTCATTGGTAACGAAGGTGCTGTAAGAAGCTGGGGCGAGTATGCATACGACCTCACCGGCACGAAGATCGCCAACGAACTTTCCACAGACGCCTACAACCTCTACGATGAGAACGGAAAGCTCTGCTCCATTGGCTACTGCTACGAGTGCTTTGGAATCATCGTGAACAAGGAACTCCTTGCAAAGGCTGGCTATGCAGTAGAGGACATCAAGGATTTCGCTTCCCTCAAGGCAATAGCTGAAGACATCCACGCAAGAGCTGCAGAGCTTGGCTTCGATGCTTTCACATCCGCAGGTATGGACGGCTCCTCTTCTTGGAGATTCTCCGGACACCTTGCAAACGTTGCTCTCTACTACGAAGCAAGGGACAACGGTTGGACGGCAGGTCCTCAGCCAGCAACGATCACAGGTGCATATCTTGACAACTTCAAGAACCTCTGGGACCTCTACATCAACAACTCGGCATATGCTCCTAACTCACTTGCAACAGGTGGCTACGATGCAGAGAACGAGTTCGGCACAAAGAAGGCTGTATTCTACCAGAACGGAAACTGGGAGTACGATGCCCTCACGAACAAGTACGGTCTTGACCCAGCGAACCTCACCATGATTCCTTTCTACAGCGGAGTCAAAGGCGAGGAGAAGGCTGGTCTCAACTGCGGAACAGAAGGCTGCTGGGCTGTCAACGGAAAGGCTTCTCAGGAAGACATCGATGCAACGATCGACTTCATGTACTGGATGGTCACTTCCAAGACTGGAACAGAGCTTCTTGCAAAGACATTTGGTGCTATCCCTTACAAGCAGGCTGCTCCTTCCGGCAACGTCTTCCTCGATGCTGCAAACGAGTACAACAAGAAGGGCAACTATGTCATGACTTGGGCATTCAACTACACTCCAGCTGTCGACGATTGGAGAGCAGGTGTCGTTTCTGCAATGAACCAGTATGACAATGCTCCTTCCGCAGAGACTTGGAAGCTTGTCGAGACTGCATTCGTCCAGGGTTGGGCAACGCAGTACGCAAACGAGCACTAAGTTCCAATAGGTGCAGGTGGCGGAGTCAAGGCTCCGCCATCTTCTTTTTTGATTACACTAGGAGTTGACTAAGTACATGACAGCGACAAAAAAGAAGGTCCGCAGTCAGGGGGGCGGTCTTAGGTCCTCCCTTATAAAGAAGCCAATCAAGCGTTGGTTCCCCCTGTTCATGGGTCCTACGATCGTAGCCTTCGCAATAGGCTTCGTATGGCCTTTCATCCAAGGCATATACCTTTCGTTCTGCAAGTTCAGAATCACGTCCGACGCCACGTTCATTGGCTTTGGAAACTACGTCAAGGCATTCAAGGATGCATCGTTCATGCATGCGTTCTGGTATACAGCCCTGTACACGGTAGTATCGGTCTTGATAATAAACGTGTTGGCCTTTGCAATTGCGTTGGCCCTCACTCAGAAGATAAAGGGCAGCAACCTGTTCAGAACAGTGTTCTTCATGCCCAACCTCATTGGAGGAATCGTCCTTGGCCATATCTGGTCCATGATCTTCGACGGTATCCTCTCAAAATACAACACGTCCATCCTGCTTGAAACCAAATACGGCTTCTGGGGTCTTATCATCCTCATGTGCTGGCAGCAGATAGGCTACATGATGATAATCTACATCGCGGGCATCCAGGCCATCCCCGACGACATCATGGAAGCCGCCGCCATAGACGGAGCCAATCGCTGGCAGATGCTCGTGAAGATCACCATCCCAAACGTCATGTCATCCATCACGATATGCACGTTCCTCACGCTCTCCAACGGCTTCAAGCTCTTCGACCAGAACCTAGCTCTCAACGGAGGTCAGCCATTCATCTTCAAGGCCGATGGTTCTGTGGTCAAGACCACAGAGATGCTTGCCTTGAACATCTACACGACGTTCTACGGCTCCAACACCGCAGCCCGTGGAACCGCACAGGCCAAGGCCGTGATATTCTTCATCCTTGTCGCCTTCATTGGGCTTCTTCAGCTCAAGTTCACCCGTGAAAAGGAGGTACAGCAGTAATGGCAGCCAGTCTTACAGGCGAGAAGGTCAGAAAGACCATACTCTCCGTTTTTTTTGCTTTGTTGTCACTTCTTTGGATATTCCCAATAGTCCTCGTCGTGTTGAACTCCTTCAAGATCAACACCTTCGTCAAGACCAACACATTCGCAATCCCTGTAGGCGAGATGTGGGCGGGGTTCTCCAACTTCGTGAAGGGCATGACCTTTGGAAACTACCCATACATCAAGTCCGTGAGCTACTCGTTCTTCATAACGATCGTCTCCACTGCGGTGATTCTGCTTTGCACAAGCATGTCGGCTTGGTACATCTCTAGGATAGACTCCCTCGTATGCCGCATAGTCTACTACCTTTGCGTGTTCAGCATGGTCGTTCCTTTCCAGATGGTCATGTTCACGCTCTCCAAGACCGCCGACACCCTAAAGTTGAACACTCCGTTCACAATCCCTGTCGTCTACCTTGGCTTTGGTGCAGGTCTTGCAATATTCATGTTCTCTGGCTTCATGAAGACGATCCCCCTCGAGATGGAGGAAGCTGCCGTCATAGACGGATGCGGCCCGGTTCGCACATACTTCCAGGTGGTGCTTCCCGTCCTCAAGCCAACCTTGATCTCCGTTGCAATCCTTGAGATCATGTGGGTATGGAACGACTACCTCCTTCCATACCTCGTCCTCGATAGGACCAAGTACATGACCATCCCAATCCACATCCAGTACCTCAAAGGCAGCTACGGTGCCGTAGACCTTGGCGCAACCATGGCAATGGTGCTTATGGGAATCATACCTGTGATAATCTTCTACCTCTGCTGTCAGAAGTACATCATAAAGGGAGTGGCCGCCGGCGCCGTCAAAGGCTGACCATTCTTGGTCTTTGGGTCGTCTTCATCGTTGCTGCACTCGGGCTGTGCACTCTAGCACTATCCCTCGTTGGCTTCCTTGAATACGGCCCAAATAGCTTCGAGACGTTTTTAGGCTTTGTATCATTTCCACTGAAAGAGGGAAAAACTTCGTTTCAGTGGAAAGTTTTCCACTGTTGGCGTGAATAATCCATTTTCAGTGGAAAGGGTTTTCCTTGGGATGCTTGTCAGTCCCCAAAGAGATGGCGCTGTGGTCTGCATTGAATGTGTTTGCTTTGTATCCAAATTTCACTTTTTGGCGGTTTGGATAGAGAAAGGTATATTGAAAACTCAAAAAACGGTTTTGGATATAAATCATCCTTGCAATTTCAACAGTCCACAACCGCCACAAGCGTCTCAAGCGCCACAACAGCCATACAGAATTCGAAATTTTTCTTAAAAAAGTGGTTCTCAAAACTGTATGGTTGATTTGCTCAATAGATTTTTACTTTCATTAAGTTGTACTTTGAGCAAAACTGGTATAATTGCCACTTTTACTCATTCTATATACAGCTTGTAAATTTAGTGGGGGACTTCTTCGAACGAAGATATGTTTACTTGACAATGTGCTGTGGGGGACTGACGACTTGTCAGTCGGAGAGAGCCGCAATAATGCCCCGCTGTCAAAGGGGTATATGATGAAGAAAAACGTTTTGATTGTCGTTTTTGCATTGCTTTTTATTTTATCACTTTGTGGGTGTAGTGAGAAATACAGTATTGGTTCAAAAAGGCCAGCTGGTGGGTACGTATTCTACGACTGTGATGCCGATAACGAATTAGGTAATGCTGATGGTCTAATTTCAACTGAATGTGGGTGGCGTTATCTAGAAGCAGCTCCTGCTGATTTAAGGGTTGAATACATGTTTGGCTACTATATAGAAAACGGCTGGGTTTTGTCAGTTGGAACTGATACTGCAATAGGGTCAGGCAAAACCAACACGGATGCTCTTAGTTCTGTAATGGGAGAGACTGCATATCATGGTAAAAGAAGAACAGATAAAGAAGTGCATGCTGCAAAAGCTTGTGCAGACTATTTGTTTAATGATTATGAGGACTGGTTCCTTCCAAGCGAAGATGAGCTAGAGTTTATGTATATAAATCTACACAGAAATGGGATTGGTCGTTTGCCCGTCAAGGCTCTTATTGGTCAAGTTCTGAGAATGGCTATGAGAATGCGTGGCAGCAGGATTTTGAGGATGGTGACCACGATTGGTATGGTAAAGAATTTTATGAACTTGTGCGACCAATAAGGGCTTTTCTTTAATCGTATATGTGGTTGTGGTCGCCAATGTCTATTGGAATTATCGTATCGTCTTGAAGTATGAAATCCAATGAAATCCTGTAGCTCATATTGATTGAAACGGTGAAGGACTTTGAGCATTTATGTAGCCTAAGCGATGGATGATAGGGGTTCAGTTCCAAGAGGACCAGGGTCTTTTTGTATTGGTTGATGATTTCAGGATGCTTTTTCAGAAACCTTCTGGCTCTTGATTCATAGGATTCTGTGAATATGAGCTTAGCCATTCAGAACCCTTTTCATGTGTTCTTCGATACCATCGGTATAGGCTCCGCCTTCTTTCATTTCATCCAGACTTTCCTTTATGGCGAGGTCCAGTTCCAATTCCCTTAGCTTGTTGTAGTCTTCTATTCTAAGGACCGCATATTTGTCCTTTCCATGGACGGTTATGATTGCGCATCCGTTTGAGTTGACTGTGTCCTCAAGGGAGGAAACACCTCTTGTCTTCAATTCGTTTGCGGTTATGGTCATTTGGAGGCTCCTTTATAAAAAGCTGTTTATAGTACGTTTAATAGTACTGTTTAAAGTGTTATTTGTCAATTTCTTATAGGAACTTCATCTTGTGTTCACTTGACAATATGCTGTGGGCCTACTCCTGCGAAACCTGCAATACAACAAAGTCGGAGGAGATTCCTGTCGATTACACCAACGGGCACAAGTACGGGACTGATGACATCTGTACCATATGCAAACAGTCAAAGACATTGATTGGATCCGCAGAGGCTAGGATTGGAAATAAGTACTATGCTGAGTTCGAAGATGCTGTACATGCCGCCGTCAATTCCGATGATACTGCGAAGAAGACAGTTGAAGTTTTGGTGAAAACCATAAAACTGACTTCTGCTCACTGCCCAGAGGTTAACGGCTCGGTTACTATAAACGCAAATGGCGCGGATTTTGGGAATGGAGACATTTCGATATACACCTACAATCTGAAGGTTGTGGAACCAAAGAGCGGTGAAATTTCAATTGTCATAAACGATGCGAAGAACCTCTATGTTTGGGGTGAACCTGATGCAAAGAGACCTGCTGAAACCGTAATTAGCATTACAATGAACAATTGTACGAATGAAGGTGATTCAAAGGTCGAAAACAAAGGAAGGCTAATATATCTTACCGGAGCAAAGGGTATAACAAATGTTACACTGAACAACTGCTCTGTATCCAAGTCGGATTCTCCTGTTTACACGAATGCAAGCGGGAATATTGTAATAAAGGATTGTAAGTTTACAGAATGTGCCGTTCCAGTCAACATGAACTACAAGGCCGCGGAAGGTACTCGTAGGATAATGATAGATGGTTGCACGTTCACGGCTTGCGGATGCACGACTGAAGAGGACTCTGGTATTGCGGCATATGCAGCTCCTATCCGAGTTGTTCACTCCGTCGAAGGTTCTGACGACTGCGTGACAATCAGGAATACGTCCATCACTGGAACAGTTGGAACGAACGGAGACGTTCTTCTTCTCGTAAAGCACGAGACTGATGCCAAAATCAAAGCAGAGAAGGCAATCCTTGAGAACAACAAGACTGACATCAAGGTTGTCTACGGCAAGGATGAAGCCCATAAGAAGACCGTCAATGCTGGCACTTCAGCAACAATCGAAGTAGAGCTTCCTACTGCCACGATGTAACTTTAGGGGATTGTTAATCCCGTTTGACGAATCTGAATGGAAAAGAGGATTCGTTTTCCAAGTAGCAGTTGCTTCTTATTTCCACCCCCTCCAGCCAATTGGCTAGGAGGGGTTTCTTTTGTAAAGAGCTTCCTTTGACACCCTCTGTCCTTTGTTGTCGTTTAGTGCTATATTTCAAGTATCATTTCTCCCTGAATGGGGAATACTCGAAAGAGAAAACAGGAGATTAGAAAGATGAAGAAGACAATCGCAATTATCGCTCTCGTAGCAATGATTATCGTTCCTGTCGCAGCAAAGAGCGTCCTTCCAACTCAGAAGAGCTCCTTGGCAGTAGGTATCGAACTTGGTCAGCCAACCGGTGTTACAGTCAGCTATGATATTGACAGCAAGTGGGATGGCTACATCACGGCAGCATTTGGTTTTGGCAGCGAAAGTGGTTACATAGATGCAGTCCTTGGTGGCCAGTACAAGGCTGGAGACTTCAAGATTGACAAGGCAAAGTTCGATGTCAATGTTGGTCTTCAGGCTGGTGCAATCATCACACTTGGCAACAGTGCTGGTTTTAGTCTTGCAGTTCGCGGAACGGGTTCCGTCTCCTATGACTGGACATGGAAGAACGTTGGTGACTTCACAGCATATCTCAGAGCTGGTGTGGGTCCAAGAATCAGCTTCGCTGACGGTGTAAACGTTGGCATCACATGGAATGCAGCACTTGGATGCGTCTACCACATCTAATTGCTAGAACATTCACAACCAAGAGGGCTCGTGCACGCACGAGCCTTTCTTTTTTGCTCTTTGCTGCTCCTAGACAACGGTCTTAGATTTCCGCTTTCATGGAAGAGTCGAATCAAATGTGGAAATGCAGAATTTTGTCGCAAGATACTGATGCAAAGTTAGGAAAATTGTCGCAAACACCATTGTAAAATGAAAGAATTTTGTCGCAAAGCTGTTGATGGTTAGGCCATGATGCAGTACGATACTTGCAAATGCTTGGATAAAAGGAGCGTATATGCTGTATCGAAAGGCCTATGACAAACTAAAGATGTGGAAACAGCAAAAGAATAGAACCGCACTTTGTATTCAAGGTGCACGACAGATTGGAAAGACCACTGTAGTGCGTGAATTTGGAATGAAGGAATACAAATGCTTCATCGAATTCAACTTCGTTTCCGATATGGATGCAAGGAGGGTGTTCGATGGAAACCTCGATGCGAATACTATCATTGAAGGATTGTCAGCACTGGCTCGTAAACCATTGATTCCTGGCAATACTCTTGTGTTGTTCGATGAAATACAGGAGTGCCCAAATGCCAGGACCGCAATCAAGTTTTTGGTTGAGGATGGTCGTTTTGACTACATAGAGACTGGATCTCTTTTGGGCGTAAAGAACAAAGTGGTTCGTTCGTTGCCAGTTGGTTTCGAAGAATTGTATACGATGTACCCAATGGACTTTGAGGAGTTTGTTCTTGCGAATGGAGTTCAACGAACGACAATTGATACAATAAGAGAAGCGTATAACACCAGAGTGCCTGTTTCCGATGTTGTCCACACAACTTTAAGAAAACTGTTCTACTCTTATATCATCGTTGGTGGAATGCCAAAAGTTGTTCAGACCTATGTTCAAACACATGATATAGGGCGAGTGCTTAGGGAGCAAAATGAAATCCTTGATTTGTATAGACAGGATATTTCAAAATACGCAGCGGAAAGTGATAGACCCAAGATTAGAGCAATCTTCGACTCGATTCCTTCTCAGCTGAATGAAAAGAATCGCCGCTTTACAGTAAGCAGTCTAAAAGCAAGCGCACGTTTGGATAGATATGAAGACAGCTTTAACTGGTTGGTCGATGCAGGTGTTGCAAATCCTTGCTATAATGTCGAGGAACCCAAAGCGGCTCTGAAGTTAAATGAAAAGCGTAGCTTTTTCAAGTTGTACATGGGTGATACCGGGTTGCTCTGTGCTCTTTCAATGGATAATATCCAGTTCAGCATTCTGCAAGGTGATTTAAGTGTAAATATGGGGAGCATCTTGGAAAATGTGATGTCTCAGATGTTTGTAGCAAACGGATTCTCTCTACATTATTTTGACACAAAAAGATATGGTGAGTTGGATTTTGTAATGCAGGAAGGAACCTCTATTGATTTGGTGGAAATCAAATCCGGCAATGACTACAAGAAGCATGCTTCGCTTGATAAGGTTTTGGCAGTAGAAGAATGGAAAGCAAAGCAGGCAATTGTTTTCTGCAAAGACAATGTTCAGGTTGAAGATGGAATTCTATACCTCCCTTGGTATATGGCGATTTTCTTCAAACAGGAGCAGCTCTCAGAAGGACTGACCTACGAAGTGGATCTGTTTGGGCTTTGATTCGTATTAAAACACGGTTAGGTTGGGTTTAAGGTCCTTGAATTGCGAATCCGTTTGCTATTTCAACTTCTTTCCCATCTCAATCCTTACTTCGTGATATTGGGGGTCTTCGTTGGAATAGGAGTAAAGGTCAAAGCCAATGATTGAAAAACCGTTCCTTCTGTAGAAGGCGATTGCCTTTTCATTGCAGGACTGGGTTTCAAGGACAATCATGCGTGCACCTGAGGACTGAGCTTCCTTCTGTATTGTATCCATCAACGCCGTTCCAATTCCAGAGCCGCGCTTTGCATCGTCGAAGATGCATATGTTGCTTAGCCTGAAGCGGTTGTTCCAACTTTCAATGGAGCCCTCCACGAATCCAATCAGTTCTTCTCCTTCGAACGCTCCAAAGGTAACAGGGGCTTCCAACCAAGAGCCAAAGAATTCATCATCGAACGATTTGTCTACAGTGGAGCCGAAAGGTACACGGGTCATCTGAAAACCTGCTTCCGTCTCGTATATGTCATAATAGCCATTGGTTTTGTAACGGGTTGTGAATTTCCTGCCTGAAAACGTTTTCTTATCCAACTGCTTTATTTCCATATATGCACCTGTGGCCTTATACTTGATAATGACTACTATTAATGACGAAAGATGCAACTGTCAATGTGTTGTCAAACCAGTGTTCTTTAGTTTGGATTTGAAGTATGATGGGCTTTCGGAGCAACTTTCAAAACTCCTTCATGCGTCCTGGCCATGCCCTGCACGGCTGTAAACCGCCTTCAGCGACTTCATAATACACAAAGTATTGCCTCAGTCGCTTCAGACGGCTTCCATCTCGGCAATCCATGTCCAATCCACACAAAGCATAGTTTTGAAAGTTCCTCTTCGAAAAAGGAAATACACATTGAAGGGGCCTGTCGGACCCTTTAGGGAGAGAGTTTTCATGGCTGATAGACAATTGACCGTGAGAGGTGTGATTACCGGAATCCTTGGACTTGTCGTGATAACGGCAAGTTCCATGTATGTAGCTCTTAGAATGGGCGCCCTTCCTTGGCCCACTGTGTTTGTGACCGTGCTTTCTATGACGGTTCTGGGAAGGATGAAGGGTTCTACGCTTCAGGAGATAAACGTCACCCACACGCTCATGAGTGCTGGGGCGATGGTTGCAGGAGGTCTAGCCTTCACCATTCCAGGTATCTGGATGATAGATCCAAATGCAGAAGTCAAAGTCATGCCTATAATGGTCATGGCGATCTGCGGTGCAGTGCTGGGTACGCTGTTCTCCGCCGTATATAGAAGGAACCTCATAGAAGAGCAGAAGCTCGTCTATCCAATAGGGCAGGCATCCTATCAGACCCTTGTCACGGGTATAAGCAAGGGAAAGGAGTCTTTGAAGCTTTTCGTCTCCATGGGTGCAAGCGTAGTGTTCACGGCAATGAGGGATGCATTTGGATGGATACCATCGGTCATAACGGTGTTCAGGGGAAGTGCGCTTGTGCAGCCCATAACCATTTGGATAAGCCCGATGGCTTTGGCCATTGGTGCCATGATTGGCAAGCTTTCAGCGTTTTTATGGCTTGGTGGTGCCGTTCTAGGCTATCTTCTGATAGTTCCAATAGGACTTGCGACGAACCTTTTCTCTGACATGGCCGCCGCCAACCTCTTTAGGGAGAACCTTGGAATAGGACTCATGCTTGGAACCGGTGTGGGGGTGTTCATCAAGGCCGCAATCGATGCCCTGAAGAAGAGAAAAGTCAGCAAAGACAATGAAAAGGCCTCTTCCATACAAAGTAGGAACATTGCGGTGTGCCTTGCAATTGGCATTGTCAGCGCCCTCATAATGGCTCTATTTACGGATATGAGCTTGGGCACAGCGGCACTTGCGGTCCTTGGCGTATGCCTCACGACACTGCTTTCAGGAATACTCACAGGCCAAAGCGGAGTCAATCCAATGGAGGTCTTTGGAATACTTGTCATGCTTCTCGTTCAGGTTTCGTTCAACCCTTCGCTTATGGTTCTGTTCCTCACCGCAGGCCTTGTATCCGTTGCGTGCGGGCTTTCCGGCGATGTCATGAACGACCTCAAGAGCGGCTATATGCTAAAGACGGATCCCAAGCAGCAGATCATCGGCGAGGCCATAGGTGGAGTGATAGGAGCAGTGATATCGGTTTTGGTGCTTTTTCTCATGAAGAAGAGCTTTGGCGGGTTTGGAACGGATCTCCTTCCAGCCCCTCAGGCCCGTGCCGTGGCGTCCATGGCCAGTGGTCTTGGCGACTCGCCTGCATTCTTCATTGGCATTGCAATAGGTGCCGTGATGTACCTCTTGGGAGTACCGGCTGCTACGCTTGGTCTTGGAATCTACCTTGCAATTAATATATCGCTTATAGTTGGTGTTGGGGCCATAGTAGCCCTTGTGCTTTCAAAGACAACGAAGGTCCAGAACAACGATATAAACCTGATTTCAAGCGGACTTCTTGGGGGAGAGGGCATCACTGGTGTTGTGATTGCCATCATAAGCATGCTAAGCTAAAGGAGTGGTAGGGCCTGCAGAGCCCTTTGGGAGGTGTTATGGATACGAAGGACATCGATGTTTTCTCTCTATTTGCAAAGACTCCGGCCCAGATAGCCAGTCTTCTTGGCTTGGAGAAGAAATTCCAAGGCAAGCAGGTCTATTCCTGGCTTGTCAAGGGCGCACAGTCGTTCGATGAGATGACGAACCTCTCGTTGTCCCTTCGCAGCGCACTCGCATCCAAGCACCCATCTCCATTCTCGTCCAAAGTCGTATCCTCTCAGACCGATGTCTCTGGGGCGGCAAAGCTTGCGGTTCAGCTCCATGACGGCGGCATCATCGAATGCGTGTTGCTTACGGACAGGGAGGGGGATTTGACTGCATGCCTTTCAAGCCAGGTTGGGTGCGCCATGGGATGCAGGTTCTGTAGAACCGGGACGCTTCGTTTCAAGCGAAACCTTGCGGACTATGAAATCATAGAGCAGTTCGCCCACCTTTGTCACATTGTAGAAAAGCCAATAACGCACGTGGTGTTCATGGGAATGGGCGAGCCCCTTGCAAACATAGACAACGTCGTGTCCGCAATATCGTTTCTTCATGACCCTGAGGGCTACAATCTAAGCCATAGGAGAATAACGATATCAACATGCGGCCTTGTACCAGGAATCCTTGACCTTTCAAACCGTGGCGTTCCCGTGAAACTTGCGGTGTCGCTTGTGACAGCCAACGATGATAAGCGCTCGTTCCTCATGCCGGTGAACAGGTCGTTCAACCTTGCACAGCTGAGAAACGCCTTGGTGAGGTTTCAGAAGGTCTCAGGTCGTCGTTTCACGCTTGAATACTGCATGATCCACGATATGAACATATCGGCATCGGATGCCGACGACCTCAAACGTTTCTGCAACGGACTTGAGGTCGTTGTGAACCTCATACCGTTCAATCCCTGCAACGAACTTGAGTTCGAGACACCTACTCCGGTGGAGATCAAGGCGTTCACTTCCGCTTTGGACAAGAGAAACATCCCCTACACCATACGAATCAGCCGCGGACGTTCGATAAAAGGCGCCTGTGGGCAGCTTGCTGGAAAGCTTCAGGAAGAGGATTGAGGGAGCTTCCAAGACTTGGAGGTTCCATTGGAAATCAGATAAATCAGATATCCCTTACTACAATGAGTCCTACGAAGTCCATGTCCTTGTAGAATTCCGTTTCGAAGCCGGTTCCAAAGTATACGACAGGTGCTGTATCGGAGTCCTCTGTGGACGCCGCCCAGTAATATGTCTCTTCGAATTCTACAAGACCCGTTTCGAACAACTGCGAGTACATGGCTAGGAGTTCTTCGATAGATGGTAGCCTCCAACCTGAATATGCTTCATTATTTGTAATCATTGTGCAGTTTTGGGATATTGTTAGTGCTTCTGTGTAACCCATTCCGTCTGTGTCTATCACAAATTCCTCAAGGTTCGTTCCGTTGCAGTTGAATATGACACCTCCTGCCTGTCCAGATGTTCCTGGTTCGATGAGATCCTTTGGCGTAGACACTTCTTCGGTAGATTCTTCAACGGACATATCTACGGATTCGTCAGGCGTTTCCTGCTGGGAGGTCTCTGGGACATCGGGCTGTGGAATTGTAGGGATGTCTTTCTGGCTGTCCATCTGTATGTTGTCTTGCATGTCTTCAAGTATGGTCTCCGCTGTGGCCTGTGGGTTTGATGACTCGATGACGGCTTCTTCCATGGAAGGGTTTGTCGTGGTGCATGAAGAGAGTGAAAGTGTCAGGGCAATCAAAAATACTGTGATGGTTTTCATGTGTTTTCCTCCTGTGCGGCGTTATCTGTGTCCAAGGGGTTGCCGAATACGAGGGCCCCTATGTTTTCGAGGACCGTCTTCATGGATTTGTCTTCCAGAACGGATACCTTCATGCAGTTGGGCTCAGTTGATACGAATGCGTTCACTGCAAAGAGGTTCTCCTCCGTTACAAGGTCCATTTTGTTGAGAAGGACAAGGCGTGGTTTCTCGAATGAACCTAGGGATTTGAGGACCTGCTTTGTAGTCTCCCAACACTGAAGCAGGTCTTCGCGTGAAGCATCCAGGATGATGAGAAGGGCATCGGCTAGGGAGGCCTCCTCCAAAGTGGAGCGGAAGGCGTCTACAAGTTCATGGGGAAGGTCGCTTACAAAACCTACCGTGTCAGTAAGCAGGATGTTCTCTCCGTTGGGAAGACGCACTCTTCTTGTAGTTGGGTCAAGCGTTGCAAATAGCATGTCCTTGGACAGTACGTTGGAGTCCGCTATGCGGTTGAGGAAAGTGGATTTTCCACTGTTTGTATAGCCTACAATGGCAACATTGGGCACATTTTTCTGTAGTCTGTTGCGTCTTTGGACATCGCGCTGCTTGGAAATCTCCTTTATCTCCTTCTTCAGGCGTGTGATTCTCTCCTGTGCCTGTCGTTTGTCAAGCTCAAGCTGCTTCTCTCCGCTTCCCTTGGCTCCCTTTACGCCACCGCGCTGCTGCGATAGGTTGGCCCATCTGCGTTTGAGGCGGGGAAGCGAGTATTGGAGCTGCGCAAGTTCCACTTGAAGGCGGGCTTCCTTTGTTGTTGCGCGGTTTGCGAATATCTGAAGGATTATCTCCTGACGGTCCACGACGCATAGGTCGAGGATCTGTTCCAGATTGCGCTGTATGCGTGGGCTTACGCTGTTGTTGAACACGACAAGGTTGCATCCGCTTTCCTGTGCCATGTACGCAAGTCTTTCCACTTGGCCCTTTCCAAGATATGTTGCGCTGTTGAACTCCCTTACTGGAAAGTGGAGCCAACCGCCAACCTGGATTCCAACTGTGGTGCAAAGGGCTTCGAGTTCATCGCGGCAGCGTTGGGCCTGTATCTTCGTGGGGGCTTGGTCGCTTGTGACCACCAGCATGGCCTTCGTTTTGGAGAAGATGTCCTGTGGTTTTGATATGTCTACCATACAAAAGGATTGTATCAGAGTTTCGCCCAGCTGTGTATAGAGTGTGTGTAGAGTAGGTATAGTGGCGCAATGTTTGAAAAAATGGTAGTATTTTTCCCATCCGGAGGGTCTTATGGGACTTAATTGTGGCATTGTAGGGCTTCCAAACGTTGGAAAGTCCACGATATTCTCAGCATTGACAAGCGCACCTGCAGAGGCTGCGAACTATCCGTTCTGTACCATCGAACCAAACGTTGGAATCGTCAACGTCCCAGACCCAAGGCTGGACAGGATAGTGGAGCTCATCCCAACTGCAAAGGTCATTCCTGCTGTGACTGAGTTCGTCGATATCGCAGGCCTTGTGGCGGGGGCCTCCAAGGGCGAGGGCCTTGGCAACAAGTTCCTTGCGAACATCAGGGAGGTTGGAGTCATAGCCCATGTCGTAAGATGCTTCGATGACCCTGACATCATACACGTCAACAACAAGATAGACCCTGCGGGGGACATCGAGACAATAAACATAGAGCTTGCACTTGCAGACTGGGACACCGTTGACAAGCGCTACCAGAAGCAGAGCAAGCTTGCCCGCATAGCAAAGGATGCAAAGGAAGCTGCGGCCCTCGTTCCAATCTATGAGAGGCTGTTGGAAGGCCTTGGAAAAGGTTTGAGTGCAAGGAGCATAGTGACTGACCCTGAAGAACGTGCAATGCTAAGCGACCTGCACCTCATTACAATGAAGCCAGTCATCTTCGTCTGCAACATAGACGAGAGCGCAATTGGACAGGACAACGACTATGTGAAGGCCGTAAGGGAGATAGCGTCCAAGGAAGGGTCTCAGGTGGTGTGCATCTGCGGCAAGACGGAATCCGAGATAGCATCGCTGGACACTCCAGAGGAACGGGCCGAGTTCCTTGAGGCCGCAGGCCTTGAAGAAAGCGGCATGAACGTCCTCATAAGGACAGCCTACGAGACATTGGGGCTTAGGACTTACTTCACCGCTGGTTCCGACGAGGACCGCGCATGGACGTTCCGTGCCGGATATAAGGCTCCTCAGGCTGCAGGTGTAATCCACACTGACTTTGAAAAAGGGTTCATCAAGGCCGAGGTCTACAGCTGCGAAGACCTTTTCAAATACGGCAGCGAGGCCAAGGTCAAGGAAGCCGGAAGGCTCCGCATAGAAGGCAAGGAGTACGTCGTCCAGGACGGCGACATCATGCACTTTAGGTTCAATGTATGATTGACGGCAACGCTGACGGACGGAACATCCTAATATCCATTGAAGGAACGGTCGTACACGGCAAGGGCTTTGGACGCTTCATGAGCATTCCAACCGCCAACATAGATACCTCATTTGACATTTCGTTCCTTGAAGAAGGCGTCTATTGCTCCCGCATAACCATTGGAGATGTGGTCCGCTGCGGCACAGTGAACATAGGTCGCAGACCCACCGTGGACAACATGGAGAAGGTCACCATAGAGGTCAACATCCTTGATTTCAACAGCGACATCTATGGCCGCAGCGTGGTCCTTGACGTCTTCAAACTGCTCAGACCCACGCAACGCTTCGATTCGCTTGCCCATCTGGTACGCCAGATACGAAGCGACAGCCTTGCAACACTGGACTTCTTTGGCATGGGATTGGAGACTAAAGGCATAGAATTCCGCCTTGAGACCGATGTCATTGAATTCGACGGTGTTGAAGTCTCTTTCGACGAAAGAGGTCTGGGTCTTATGTTCATAATGCTTGTGAACCCCAGCTGCTCGTTTACGTTCGAACAGCTCTACCAATCCGTATGGCATGAGAACGTGTGCAAGGAAAGTTCTGAGCGAGTGGCCTCTCTTGTAAGCCAAGTGAATTGTAAGCTCCTTTCAGCGGGGATACGTTGCGAAATAGAGTCTGAAAACGGAGAATATAGGATAAAGTTCTAATATATATTTCCTAATTCGGTTCTGAATATCGTGGGTTTTCAAAAACAAACAAAAAATCCTTGAGCCATTCTTCTTCAATTAAAACTTGACGATTTTTGTCAATGCGTATAGTATTGGACTATGGAGATAGTCTATTCCAAGAATCTGACGAAGAAGATGCAGGACGAAAAGGCCATAGCGAAGAACTATGGAGCTCTCAAAAGCAGAATCCTACTCAGCCTCTCCGTACTCATCGCTGCGGACAGTCTTGGAGATGTTCCCAACGTTCCACCTACTAGAAGACACAAGCTCACAGGCAAAGACGATGTATGGGCCTTGGACTTGAGTGCGAACTGGAGGATGCTTATAAAGGCATTGGATGGCAACAATCCAGCTTCGACAACGAAGGTGGAGATAATAGGAATCGAAGACTATCATTGAGGAGTTTTGGATATGTTCAACAAAATCATAAGCACAGGGGAGATGATGAAGGGCTACATGGATGCCAACGATGTGTCCGTTTCAGAGTTGGCCGCTGCAAGCGGAGTGTCGGCAAGAACCATCTACAGGCTTCTCAATGATGAGTCGAAGCTGAGCAGAAAGATTGCCGTAGGCATGAATGCCTTGATTCCGGAGATTACCGTTGAGTTCCTCATGATGTACGATGCGAAGTACCTTGCTCAGTGCGAACCCTCCGAACCGGAAGAAAGAACCTCAAAATCGTTGAGAGGCGGAGTACACCGCAACAACGTATCTGCAGGAAAGACCGTGAAGAAGAACTGTACGGTCCCATTGTGGCTCTGCATGGAGGCTGAGAAGGCGAACATCAATTTCTCAAAGGCCCTTCAAAAAGCTCTCAAGGACGAACTTGGTCTTTGATGGTGTTTTAGTGGAATTGTGTTCTTGATTGCTGCGGATTCTGCTTTGTGAACGGTTTTTTAGTATTCAAGCCAGAACTCTATTGGGTCATGTAGGAGCAGGAAGTCTATGAGAGGGAACGAGAACTCCACGGTCTTGGCGTTCTTGAGCGTTCCATCGTGGGCTGTTACGGCCTTTGGTGCAACGACCTGAATCTTTATGGACGAGTCCGTTATCTCCTGAGGGCATTCCTCTCCAAGTATGAAGCCCATCATCTCCAGGTAGTTCTCTTCCGTAAGGTCGTGGTTGTAGAGCGGCCCATAGACTTCGAAGTTCGGGTTTGCAAGGAAGGGAACCATTTTTGTAAGGTCTTCGTAGTTGTCCATTGCAATCCGTATTGAAACGTGTGTCGTGTCGCCGTTCTTGGTCGTCGTTACGATGCTTTGGTCTGCATTGCCATTGGATAGGTCTACGACGAGGGTCTTGAAGTCGTTGAATGAGAAGTCCCCCATGTATGTGTTCACTCCGGCTTTCCTGAACCTTATGCCGGATGTGGTGCTTGATTTCTCAAGGTTCTGCACGAACTCGTCCATAGCCACATCTATTATCGGGTCGCTTTCTCCGCTTGCCTCCCAGTTTGAGAGGTCCTCTATGACGCTTACGAAGTAATCGCTGACGGACAGGTCTATGTGGTTCTTTCCCTCAAGGGTCTGTTCGTTTGTAAGTGTGAGTTTCTCCGATACCCTACAGGAGGCAAGTGAAATCAGTAGTATTGCTGAAAGCAATGCGAAAAATGTAATAGCACGTGACTTCGTTGGTTTCTTCTTCATGGAAAATATAATAAACTGCCACCTGCCGTTTGGCAATTGGAAAGGAAAGAATGAAAATGAACTGTTTCAAGAGAATGTTTTTGGCGTTGCTATTGGTTGCCATGGCTATAGTGTCCGTTTCATGCAGCGATGCAAGTGAAGTAGGAGAGCCGAACGATATCTATACTGATGGTCCTGAACTTGGTTCCGGTGAATGGAACGGTGTCTACAAGTGGGTGAATCCAACCAACAAGACGAACAAGGGGAAGTGCACTGAGATTGTGTTCGAGGTAAAGGAAGTGGAACTTGACAATGGAGCACCGGCCTTTGAGGTCTGGGACATTTCAGACCTTTCAAATCCAAGAAGGATGTTCCCCATAGAGATTGAGCCAAGCAACGGCTATCAGTGGCATGACTGGAATGAGAATAGCACAGTTGCGGACAATTACCGTACCAACGCTGGGAAGTTCAATACCACTTCCGCAAAGCCTTCCAAATGGAGAGTGAAATCCATTGTAAGAGATGACCGTTCCGGCTCATGTATCGTCGAGACAACTGCTACTTTCATATTCACAGTTACCGTCAATACGGAAAATCATTTTAACCTTAGATACAATTCCTCAAAAGGAAGGATGGAGCTTGCCTTCATAATGGATGGAGACGGCCTAGCAAGTACGGGTCTTTTCTACAATCCAGCACCAGGTGCAGAAGGGAAGAAGGTCTTCCCTCTCGTCAAGCAGTAAACAACGCACATCAAAGCGCGCTGAAACTCAATGTCACAGTAGCTTTATACGACCCTGCCGGTAGGTCCTCCTTGTACCTCCAGCCGTATGCAATTGAGAAAATCTCCGTTCCTTGAGCTACAGGGGAGCCTGTCGTGTAGGTGACAGTGGCTTCGTATGTGCCATCTCCATGTGTATCGCTTATGCTTGGAGTGACTTCCAAACCGTCTGTCTCCTTTGCATGGCCGTTGTAGTACCAGAACGGAGTCTCGGTCATGTAGCCTTCCATACCGTTGGCAGTGTTGATGAAAGGTGTTGCCGTCACGGAGACTTTGTAGCCTTTCTTGCATCGGCTCTGGTTCTTTTGGAATACTTTGAAATATACGTTGAGAGCATTTATTCCTGAAGCTGCTTGGGAGAGGTCAACATCGCAGTACATATCAGCTCCGTCTTGGGTTCCAACCACCCAGGATGTTGTGCCATCGAATGAACCTTGGATTCCAAAGACTGGCTCCACGGGTGGTATGTTTGTAGTTATTACAATCCTGTCTCCGTCCTGTGCGGACAGAGGAATCATGCAGAATGTGAAAAGGGCCAAAGCCAAAGCAAGGGCCTTTGAAAAACTCTTCATGAAAAACTCCTTGTTTAGTAAAACTTCAACTTGAGTCCCGTATTCTTACCGCTAAATGAGTTGTTGTATGTTGTAGAAACAACATCTCAGGCTTTCCAGCTGATTTGTAAAAACAATGTAATTTCCACGTCCCTTAATCTATAGATTAAGAGCCTGCACGAAGGCCTTGTCGGCCAAAAAAACTTTGGATTCACTTGTTGACATCTTTCGAACTCCTCCTTATATATTAGGCACTGTTGCAGGACGCTGTCCGGCGGACAGTGTACAAGCATATCAAAACCTTAAGCATGCAGGGCGAAAACAAGGAAATCGGTCTGAAGAACGACCCTGCCAAGAACAAGGAGACTTCCAATGGGGGAGAAGAAAGTAATCATAGTCGAGTCGCCGACGAAGGCCAAGACGATAAGGAATTTTCTGGGAAGCGACTGCACCGTCGTTGCAAGCAACGGCCATGTGCGAACCCTTCCAAAGAACGACCTTTGCATTGACGTGAAGAACGGCTACAGGCCCAAGTACATAATAGACGAGACCAAGGAGAAGATAATCTCCCAGATAAGAGGCGAGCTCAAGGGTGCCCAGGAACTTATCTTGGCAACTGATGAGGACCGTGAGGGAGAGAGCATAAGCTGGCATTTGGTTGAGGTTCTGAAGCCATCGGTCCCGTATAGGAGGATGGTGTTCCACGAGATCACGAAGAAGGCCATTCTGGAGGCGTTTGGAAATGGTCGTGACTTGGACATGAACCTTGTCCACGCTCAGGAGGCCCGTCGTGTGCTCGATAGGCTCTACGGCTATACCATATCCCCGGTGCTGTGGTCCAAGCTCTCCAACAAGAGCCTTAGTGCAGGGCGCGTGCAGTCTCCGGGGCTTAGGCTCATCGTGGACCGTGAGAAGACGAGGCTCACCTTCAAGAAATCCGAGTACTGGGATGTGAAGGCCACGTTCTCCGAGGGGTTCAGCGCCGCGATCGAAAGCGTCGACGGTCTCAAGGTCGCTGATGGCAAGGACTTTGACAGCGAGAGCGGCGCCTACTGCGGCTCGTCCAAGGTGGTCCTTCTTTCAAAAGAGGACGCCAAGGCATTGGTCGATTCCCTCCAAAGCAGCGATTTCTCCGTGCTCGACATAAAGGAGAAGCAGGTCTCCCAAAGGCCGTACCCTCCGTTCATCACCAGCACACTGCAGCAGGAAGGCAACAGAAAGCTGCACCTGTCCGCAAAGGACACGATGAAGATAGCCCAGAGCCTCTACGAAAACGGCTTCATCACATACATGAGGACCGATAGCCCAGCGCTCAGCCAAGAGGGGATGAACGCAGCCCGAGAGGCGGTTCTAGGCCTCTATGGAAAGGATTTCCTTCCTGAGCAGCCTCGCCAGTATTCAGCGAAGAACACGAACGCCCAGGAGGCCCACGAGGCCATAAGACCTTCTGGCGAGCATTTCAGGAAGCCTGAAGAGACGGGCCTTTCCGGAAAGGAGCTTGACCTCTACACCCTCATATGGAAGCGAACCCTTGCATCCCAGATGAACAACGCCCTCAAGCAGAACACAAGCGTCCAGATCGGCGCCAAGTGCAGCGATGGTCGCAGCACGCTTTTCACCGCAACAGGTGTGAGGATAGAGTTCCCTGGATTCCTTAGGGTGTACGTCGAGGGTTCGGACGACCCAAGCGCCGCCCTTGAGGACAAGGAATCCCCGCTCCCACGCCTTGCAGTGGGACAGATACTTTCATGCTCCCAGCTTGAAAGCATAGGGCATGAGACCAAGGAGCCGAACCGCTATACAGAGGCTTCGTTGGTCCAGACCCTGGAGAAGCTTGGCATTGGAAGACCATCCACGTATGCATCCATCATAGACAGGCTCTTTGAGAAGAACTACATCGTGCGCGAAGGCGGGACGTTGGTTCCAACATTCGTTGGCTTTGGAGTGGTTCAGCTCCTCGAAGGGTATTTCTCGGACCGCATAGACTACGGCTTCACCCGTGACATGGAGGATGGCCTCGACCTCATTGCAGAGGGCAAGCTCGATGAGCTCAAGTTCCTCCAGAACTTCTATGAAGGCAAACACGGCCTTGAGAAGCAGGTCAAGGACAACAAGGTCTCCATCAACTCAAAGGACGTGAAGAAGCTGTCCCTTCCTCAGCTCTCCGATGACAACAGCATAAACCTTGGTCCCTACGGCCCTTATGTCAGAAGCAATGACGGCAAGTTCATATCAATACCAAAGGACTGGACCCCTGCAGCGGTCACTGACGAGATGGTTTCAAAGCTCAAGGAAGCCGGAAACGGTGAAGGCGAGGGACGTTCCAATTCTCCGGAGCTCATTGGAACGACCTCTTCCGGTATGCCGGTTCTCTATTGCACTGGAAAGTTCGGCGACTACTGGCAGCTTGGCGACAAATCCCAAACGAGCGATGTCAAACGCTTCAAGGTTCCAAAGAAGTACATTGGAAACAGAACAGCCCCAATCGAAGATGTCCTCAAGTACTTTGAGCTTCCAATCACCATTGGTGCTTCGGAGTCAGGCGAGCCCATCACCGCCGATATTGGCAAATACGGCCCATACGTGAAGTGCGGAAGCGATTTCAGAAGTGTCAAGGACTCGGACGACCTCTTCAGGATGACGGAGCAGGAGGCCCGTGAGCTTTTGAGCGCTCCAAAGGAATCGGCCAAGAAGGCCTCTTCCAGGTCATCGTCCCGCAGTTCCTCTCAGGCTGTAGTGGACTTTGGCGATCATGAAGGCAAGCCGCTTGGCATCTACCATGGTCGCTATGGCTTCTATCTCAGGCATGGAAGCGACAATGTGCGCATTGGCAAGGAGTATCAGCAGAACGAAGAGGCCTGCAAGGCCATGAGCAAGGAAACCGCCATCTCGTTCCTGAAATGAAAAAGGCTGCACACAAGACAGTAGCTTGGCGGTGCAGCCTTTTGACCCTTGGGCGATTCGAACGCCCGACCCCTTCCTTAGGAGGGAAGTGCTCTATCCAGCTGAGCTAAAGGATCAACGTTGCATAGGATAGTCAATAGTTTGGATTTGGTCAAGGAAGGTGGTGGATATGTGTGATGGATATGAAAACCGATAGCTCAGACAAGACATCGAAATCCAGCTTCGCTGACATCTACAGCCAGTGGATGCAGACGCATGACGAAGATGCCGCCATATCCAAACGCCTCAGGGACCGCTCCCAGAACGGCTCACGTGGCAGGAATCCTGACTCGCCGTCCATAAACGCACTCAGGCAAATGAAGGCTCAGGCCGAGCTCGACCTTCACAACTACAAGTTGGAGGAGTCCTTCGTGGCAGTGAAGGCTTTTCTAGACCAATCCAAGGCCCGAGGACTGAGGAAGGTTCTTGTGATAACAGGGAAGGGGATACACTCCGCAGGCGGCGAGGCCGTCCTCAGACCTGCTGTGAGCGCTGCAATCGCAAATCACCCTGCAGTGCGCGAGGCTTTTACCCCAAAGGCCGCAGAAGGCGGCAGCGGCGCAATCGCTGTCATCCTGAAAGCTTGAAATCTGTGGCCGTTCTGTAGAGGTTGTAGCGTCTGTTGAATCTGTAGCAGGTGTTGGACCTGTCGCATTTGTAGTATGTGTAGTGTCTGTGGCTTCTGTTCCAACCGTGCAGGGCATGGCCAGGACGCATGAAGGAGTTTTGAAAGTTGCTCTTTAATCTTCAATTTCCCTTCACGAACAGCCCAAGCTTCTTTCCCAAAAGAGGGAACAGTCCGCTGGCCCAGAACGTTACAAGGGCATAGCGCAGGATTGCCGTGATGGGGCAGTACGCTCCAACTGCCTTGAACAGAATCTTCGAAAGGGGGAGAACAACCACCGCCCCTGCCATTCCAACGAAGAAGCGCAGTACCTTGCGTCCCCAATGCCCTTCCTCAACGACGTAGTCGAAGCGTTTCCTTTCGAGAAGATATCCAATTGCAGCACCTGAGAGCATGGCCACGTTTTTTGCAAATGTAGTAAAGGCTTCTGCCTCAATCAAGGCGAACTGCAGCAACAAAGCAAGTACAATCCACAGCACCGTGGAGACGACGGCCGTGATTCCAAACACCTTGCGTCCACGTGCAGCGTCGTCGAACAAGGAGGAAACCCTATCATAAAGGACGACTGTAGCTCCCACTCCAATCAGAAGACCGCATGCGACATCCATCGGCCAGTGCACGCAAAGATACATTCTGGAGAGGCCCACCAATGCAATCATCACAGCACATGCAATGGAGAGCCAACGCTTCTTGAACGAAACGGCGACCGAGGAGAGGGTTGCGGCGGCATTCGAGGTGTGGCCGCTTGGAAACGAGTACCCCGTTGCAGTGCTTTGGCGCACGGAGCTGAGGCCGTCTATGACCTTCCAAGGACGAGGAAACCGTACTATGGCCTTGGTCAAAGACATTACCTGCGCTGCGGAGAGCATGCACATGCAGGTCGTGAAACCCTTCTTCTTGCTTATGTTCCAGTACATGAACGTGATGATGGCGACGGTTATGTACTCCTCTCCAAACATCGTGATGAATTGGACGATGGCATCAAGGACCGGTGTCTGTATGCTTGCGAAGAAAAGCAGTATTTGTTTCTGGATCTCCATTTGCGCCTCCTTTCGGCCGTCTTCCAAAACATCCCACAAACAAAAAAACGCCTGCAGACGTCGACTGGAAGCTATTGTCTGAAATACTGAGGATACGCCTTCTGGTATTCGGCGGTCTCCACCTCTATCTTTGAAATGTGTTTCCTATCCAGTTCAAGCAGCCTTTCCACATCCCCGGCCTTCAAGGCATCGAGCAGCTGCGAGTGCTGCACCAGGATGTTCCTGAGGATGTCGTCGAACAGGTAGCTCACCATTCGTATCCTATGGTAGTTGCCGCTTGAACTCTTTATCGATTCGAATACCCTGCTGTGGCCGGTCTCCTCGAAAAGCGCCATGTGCATGCAGTCGTCAAGCGCAAGGAACCCCGCCGTATCCCTGCACGAAAACGCATCGTGCTGCCGTGCTATGAGGTCCTCCCACTTGGATATCAGACTGGATCTTCCATAGTCCGATTTCCTTGCGCCCAGCTTCTCTATGGCACCAAGTTCAAGGTACAGGCGCATGAAACGCTCGTCTCGTACACGCTCAAGGTCGATCAGCGACACCGATGTTCCGCTCTGCGGCTTTATCTCGACAAGCCCCTCGGATGCAAGCTTCTTGAGAGCATCGCGGATAGGGGAGATGCTTACGTTGTACTGTGCGCTCAGGGCCGAAAAGCTCAAAGGTGTGCCCGGTTTGAGCGAAAGGTTGAGGATTCTGTCTCGTAGGTCTGCGTATACGATATCTGTGAGCATCCTTGCCAGTATAGCACAATGCAAACGGCTTTTCCATTGGAATCTGCATGGATCCCAAACGAAGTGCAACAAAACGCAACTAAAATATCAGTTGCGTTATCTTACTAAAGCGGTTATAGTTACAAATGGCGTAGCAAAAAGATTAATTACAGGTATACCTGATGCGCTGCACCAATATGGAGGCTTATATGTGGAAGACCGACGACGGACGTTCCTTTGAACTATACGAAGCGTCCAGGCATGACGACCTGTTCATGGTCGCCGCCTTGGACTGTGACTATCTGGTTGCAAAGCCAGAGCTTGGATTCGATGGAGAGATCGTATCCTGCAACAACGAGAAGTGGATTCTGGCCCCTCTCTCCCATGCCAATGCGGATAGGCTCAGAAGCCTCTACCCCTTCACCGCTCCCTCTAGGGTTCTTGAAAGGGACAAGACGATGGGAGTGGGCGACCGTCTTGGAATTGCAACGGACGGACACCTCATGGTGTTCAGGGACTACCCACAGGTGACTCCCATCCTTGCACAGCAGTCCATAAGGGAGCTCAACCTCACGAACCGCACGTTCCATGACGTCATAGACTGCGCCACATTTGGAGTGTTCAGAAACAACTACACAACAGGCTGGGGCGCCGACGGCGACCATGTGAAGACCGCAGACGAAGTCGAGTATGCACTTTCAAGCGGCTGCACCATGATAACCCTTGACTGCAGCGAGCAGATTGACAACTCCATAGACGGCCTTTCCAATGCACAGGTCAACGAAAGGTATGAGGAGTTCAAGGCTGGAAGCGAAGACTATGCCGCAGCACTTGAAGGGATATATCTTGGAAAGACGTTCGATGTTGGAGAGGGCCACTCCATCCATTTCGACGAAGACATGTTCAAAAGGTGCGTGCTCATCTACAGCAAGGCCATAGCCCATGCCATCGGCATATACGAGAACCATATCGTGTCAGGCGGCCAGTCCAAGGGGCAGAGGGCGGACTTCGAGATTTCCATCGACGAGACCATGACTCCGACCCATCCGGCCCAGCATTTCTTCGTGGCCAACGAGCTTTCAAGGGCAAAAGTGCATATCGCCACCGTGGCGCCTAGGTTCTGCGGCGAGTTCCAGAAGGGTATAGACTACATTGGCGACCTTGACCAGTTCGAGCAGGAGATGAAGGTCCATGCTGCAATAGCAAGGCATTTTGGGTACAAGCTCAGCATCCACAGCGGATCCGACAAGTTCTCCATCTTCCCATATGCCGGTCGTGAGACGAAGGGTAGGTTCCATCTCAAGACCGCCGGCACCAACTGGCTTGAGGCCATGAAGCTTGTGGCAATGAAGGATCCTTCGCTTTACAGAGAGGTGCACAGGTTCGCACTCAGTGCATTCGACGAAGCCTCCAAGTACTACCACGTCACAACGGACCTTTCCAAGATACCTGACATAGACACGTTGGACGATGCACATCTCGTTGGACTGTTCTCCATGAACGATGCACGCCAGCTCATCCACATAACCTATGGACTCATCCTCAACGCAAAGGACGCCACCGGTGCACCTTTGTTCAGGGACAGGCTCTACAGGTTGTGGAGGACGAACAGGGAGGACTATGCAAGGCTTCTGCACGAACATATTGGGAACCACCTGAAGGCCATTTTGGTTTGACTTCCACCTGGTCCCACCTTGGCCCGATTTTGGCGAAACGAAATTGATACGAACAAACATAGATACGAACAAAACGAAAAAGATTTTGGAGGCATGAAATGAAACTTTGTCTTGACGGAATCAGGGACGCTGAATCCCGTAGACAGTGGGAGAATGCAGGCTATACGCTTCCTGCGTTCGACATAGAGAAGATGAGGGAGAACACCCTCAAGGGTTGCAAATGGGTGCATTTTGGCTCTGGAAACATATTCAGGGCCTTCCTTGCAGCCAGAATGCAGGACCTTTTGGACAAGGGACTTGATGACACTGGAATCCTCGTAGGTGAGGCGTTCGACTGGGAGATGCTGGACGATGCATACGACAAGTTCGACAACCTCAGCATAGACGTTACGCTCAAAAGCGACGGCACGGTTGGAAAGTCCGTTGTGGCGTCCGTTGCGCAGGCCCTAAGATGCAGCCCTGCACGGGAGGCCGACTGGGCCCGTTTCTGTCAGGTGTTCACAAGCCCAGCCCTCCAGATGGTGAGCTTCACGATAACGGAGAAGGGCTACTCGACTGCACCGGACTATGTGCAGGCCGACATCCTCAAAGGGCCTTCTGCATGTTCCACCGTGTGCTGCATGGTGACATCCCTCCTTCTTGAAAGGTACAAGGCCGGCAGGCTTCCAATTGCAGTGGTGAGCATGGACAACTGCTCCAGAAACGGCGAAAAGCTTGGAAACGGCATCATGACCATAGCCCGCAGATGGCAGGAGCTTGGCTTCGTCGAGCAGGGCTTTGTGGACTACGTATGCAATCCTGAAGTCGTCAGCTTCCCATGGTCCATGATCGACAAGATAACCCCAAGGCCTGACGCATCGGTTGCAGACATGCTCAAGGCCGATGGCGTTGAGGATATGGATATCGTCGTGACTTCCAAGAAGTCATGGGTTGCACCTTTCGTCAATGCAGAGGAGTGCGAATACCTCGTCGTCGAGGATTCCTTCCCAAACGGAAGGCCTGCATTGGACAAGGCCGGAGTGCTCTTCACTGACCGCGAGACCGTCACGAAGGTCGAGAGGATGAAGGTATGCACATGTCTCAATCCTCTTCACACTGCAATGAGCGTTGCAGGATGCCTTCTTGGCTACAAGAAGATAAGCGACGAAATGAAGGACGATGACATTGTGGCCTACATAAAGAGGCTTGGCTATGTGGAGGGACTTCCTGTCGTGACGGATCCCGGCATCCTTTCACCAAAGAGCTTCATAGACGATGTCGTCTACAAGAGGCTTCCGAACCCGTTCATGCCGGACACCCCTCAGAGAATCGCCACCGATACGAGCCAAAAGCTCGCAATCCGTTTTGGCGAGACCGTAAAGGAGTACGAGAAGAGAGGCATGGACCTTTCCTCTCTCAAGTGCGTGCCGTTCGTTCTTGCCTCTTGGATGAGGTATCTTCTTGCCATAGACGACGAAGGAAAAGCCTTTGAGCCAAGTCCGGATCCGCTTCTCGAGTCAGCTCAGAAGGATATTTCGGGTGTTGTGTTCGGACAGCCGGTAAAGGACGGTGCTTTGGATGCGATAATGTCCCGCAGCGATATCTGGGGCTATGATTTGAACGCATCCCCATTGAAGGAGGCTGTCGTTTCCAATTTCAAGAAGATGAACGAAGGCCCAAGTGCCGTAAGGAAGGCCCTCCACGAAATGGTTCTGACATTCTGATTGATACTACAAGATACTAGGAGATTGACTATGGAACTTAGAGAAAACTGCAAATACGATCTGGTGTGCCCCACCAGCATGGGCGTGAGGATCACGCCCGCCGATAGACTTCCAGTGCACACAAGCCGCTTCTTCGAGATGCAGGCCACAAGTGCAGAGAGCAACGTCCTCAACGTGTCGTCGTCACTTGGACTCAAGACAAAGGTCCTTACAGCCTTTGTCAAGGACAGTCCAATAGCATCCTTCATAAAGGCGGAGCTCAGGTTCAGGAACATAGACTACGAAGGTCCAGAGATTCCACAGGGCGGCGCCTGGGGATACAGACACCAGTTCAACATTGCAGACAGCGGTTTTGGAAGCCGTGGACCAAGGGTCTGGAACGACCGCAGCGGTGAAGTTGGTCGCACACTGAAGGCCCAGGACTTCGACTTGGACAGGATCTTCCGCGTGGAAGGTGTGAGGATCCTCCATCTTTCAGGCCTTGTCTGTGCCTTGAGCCCTGACACGACGGCCTTCTGCCTTGAGGTTGCAAGGGCTGCAAAGGCGAACGGCACGGTCATATCGTTCGACCTCAACTACAGAGCATCGTTCTGGAAAGGCCGAGAGGAGGAGCTTCGCGCCGCATTCAGCGAGATTGCAGGTGTTGCTGACATCCTCATTGGAAACGAGGAGGACTTCCAGCTGGCCCTTGGAATGAAGGGCCCTGAAGCAGGAGGAAAGGATCTTGAGAAGAAGATTGGCCAGTTCAAGGACATGATAGCTCAGGTCAGGGCCTCCTATCCTCAGGCAAGCGTCTTTGCAACGACCCTCAGAGAGGTCGTGAGCGCCAACGAACACAACTGGGGTGCACTCGTCCTCGTAGGAGACACCTGGTACGTGGAAGAGCCACGTCCAATCCAGGTAATGGACCGCATTGGCGGCGGCGATGGATTCGTTGGAGGCCTTCTCTATGCAATCCTTGCTGAAAAGCCACAGGAGGATTGGATAAAGATGGGTTGGGCCACTGGTGTACTTGCAACCACTGTCCTCTCGGACTACAGCACGCCTGCGGACGAAGAGCAGATCTGGTCCGTCTACAGCGGAAACGCCAGAGTGAAGAGATGATTTTCAGATTTTGATTTATTGATTTAGGAGCTGACATATGGATAGAAAAGCAGATATAGGTCTTATCGGTCTTGCCGTAATGGGTGAGAACATAGTGATGAACATGGAGTCCAAGGGCTTCACAGTCGCCGTATACAACAGAACTACAAGCAAGGTTGACAACTTCGTCAACGGAAGGGCCAAGGGCCTCAACATAATTGGAACCCATAGCCTTCAGGAGCTTGCAGACTCACTTGCAAAGCCTAGAAAGGTCATGATGCTCGTAAAGGCAGGTGCTCCTGTAGACGACTACATTGAGCAGCTCCTTGGCGTACTTGAGCCAGGTGATGTCATCATAGACGGTGGAAACAGCCATTTCCCGGATACAATCCGCAGGACTGCATACGTTGAGAGCAAAGGACTCCTGTATGTTGGAACCGGCGTCTCCGGTGGAGAAGAAGGAGCTCTCAAGGGTCCTTCCATGATGCCGGGCGGCTCTCCTGCCGCATGGCCTTTGGTGAAACCTATCTTCCAGTCCATCTGCGCCAAGGTCGAGGATGGAACCCCATGCTGCGACTGGGTTGGAAGCGATGGAGCCGGACACTTCGTAAAGATGGTCCACAACGGCATAGAGTACGGCGACATGCAGCTTATCTGCGAAGCATACCAGCTCATGAAGGACATGCTTGGAATGTCCGCAGACGAAATGCATGAAGTCTTCGCCCAGTGGAACAAGACGGAGCTCGACAGCTACCTCATCCAGATCACAAGCGAAATCCTTGCCCGCAAGGACGAGGACGGACAGCCTCTTGTGGATAAGATCCTGGACACTGCAGGACAGAAGGGTACAGGTAAGTGGACAGGGATTGCTGCCCTTGACGAGGGCGTACCTCTTACGCTCATCGGCGAGGCCGTATTTGCAAGATGCCTTTCAGCAATGAAGGCTCAGAGAGTGGAGGCCGACAAGGCCTTTGGAATCAAGCGCGGCCGCTACGAAGGCGACAAGGCTGCAATGGTAGAGGATATCAGAAAGGCTCTCCTTGCCTCCAAGATAATCTCCTACGCCCAGGGCTATGTCCTTATGGAGAGCGCTGCAAAGACATACGGTTGGGATCTCAACTACGGTTCCATAGCCCTTCTCTGGAGAGGCGGGTGCATCATAAGGTCCACGTTCCTTGGAAAGATAAAAGAGGCCTTCGACCGCAATCCTGAGCTTTCCAACCTCCTTCTTGATCCTTATTTCAAGGATACCGTCAAGGCCCTTGTCCCTTCCTGGAGGAACGTTGTCGCAAACGCAACGCTCTGCGGAATCCCTGTTCCTACATTCTCAAGCGCACTCAGCTATTTCGACGGCTACACATCATCACGTCTTCCTGCAAACCTCCTTCAGGCCCAGAGGGACTACTTTGGTGCCCACACATACGAAAGGGTCGACTGCGAGCGTGGAAAGTTCTTCCACACCAACTGGACAGGCGAAGGCGGCAGCACGTCGGCTACCACATACAACGCCTGATTGTGGAGTCTGCTATGCTTGACGAAAGACAGATAAGAATCGAGGTTGAGGCCGCCCTTGCGGCCCGCAGCCCAAAGAAGGTGCTCATGGTGGTGCCTGATTTCACGAGGTTCTTCTCAAATGCAGGCCTCATTGCAAATATAGGCTATCATTGGTGCTGCGACCATGGCGTTGAGGTTGAGATTCTCGAAGCCCTTGGGACCCACGTTCCAATGACACAGCAGGAGATCTCCACCATGTACGGAGACATCCCTGTAGAGAAGTTCCATGCACATGATTGGAGACATGACGTCGTCAACATCGGCGAGGTTCCCGCCTCATTCGTGTCAGAGGTGACGGAGGGTCTTTGGAACGAGCCTGTTGCCGTTGAGATAAACCGCATGGTGATGGATCCGTCGTTCGACCTTGTCCTTTCCATAGGTCAGGTCGTGCCGCACGAGGTCATTGGCATGGCCAACCATTCCAAGAATCTGTTCGTTGGAGTGGGTGGAAGCTCTATGATAAACCAGAGCCACATCATAGGTGCGGTCTATGGTATGGAGCGCATGATGGGTCGCGACCACACTCCTGTAAGGAAGGTTTTCGACTACGCTGCAGAGCACTTCCTCAAGGATGTGCATGTGCTATACATGCTCACTGCCTGCACAGCTCCCAATTCCGAGATACAGACCCATGGCCTTTTCATCGGCGAGGGAAGAAGGCCTCTTGAAGATGCAATCGTGTGCGCCCAGGAGCACAACATTGACTTCGTGGAGCACGGAATCAAGAAGTGCGTCGTCTACCTTGACCCCAAGGAGTTCAAGAGCACATGGCTTGGTAACAAGAGCGTGTACAGGACCCGAATGGCCATGGCCGATGGCGGAGACCTCATCGTCCTTGCCCCTGGCGTGGATAAGTTTGGAGAAGACCCAATCAACGATAAGCTCATTCGCAAGTACGGCTACAAGGGTCGTCTCCACACCCTTGAGCTTTTGAAGGACTGCGACGATCTCAAGGAGAACATGGGTGTGGCTGCACACCTCATCCATGGCTCGAGCGACGGCAGGTTCTCCATAACCTACGCAGTGAAGAACATCTCCCAGAAGGAGATTGAGGACGTTGGGTTCATTCCTGCTTCATATGATGAGTTTGCAAAGAAATACGACCCGTCAAAGCTTTCGTATGGCTACAACGATGTCGACGGAGAACAGGTCTTCTTCATTCCAAACCCGGCTTTGGGTCTTTGGATAAACAGGGAGAAGTTCAATTGAGACGGTGTCCTCAGGGACATCGGTCTTGGAAATGATTGGAGGATTTGATATGAAGGATTTCATGGGCGAGGATTTTCTCTTGGAGAACGAGCCTGCGCGTATACTTTTCCACGAATGGGCCAAGGATATGCCCATTTTCGACTACCACTGCCACCTTTCCCCAAAGGAGATTGCGCAGAACAAGCGTGAACCTGACATCACACAGGCGTGGCTTGGCGGCGACCATTACAAGTGGCGCATGATTCGAGCCAACGGCATGGACGAGAGGGAAGGGGACTCCTTCCAGCGTTTCTACAACTGGAGCGATGCCGTCTCCCGCCTGGTTGGAAACCCACTCTACCACTGGACTCATCTTGAACTCAAGCGCTACTTTGGCATCGACAAGGTCCTGTGTCCTGCAACGGCACGTGAAATCTACGACGAGGCCAACGAGAAGCTCAAAAGCGATCCTTCGTTGGATGTATACGGTATCTTCGACAAGTTCAAGGTCTACGCTGTTGGTACAACCGATGACCCTGTGGATTCCCTTGAGTACCACGCACAGATCAGGTCTGAAGGCAAAACCAAGACAAAGGTCATCCCTTCGTTCCGTCCTGACAAGGCCATGAACATCGATGCAGCCGGTTTCAATGCCTATATCGATGCCCTTGCTGATGCAAGCGGTGTATCGATCGAGAACGCATGGGATGTCATGACGGCGCTTTCCAAACGCCTTGACTGGTTCGTCGAGAACGGCTGTCTTGCCACAGACCACGCACTCTGCTTCCCTCCATATGCAGTTGGAAGCGATGCCCAGGTGAACGAGGTGTTCCTCAAGGCTCGCAAGGGAGAGGTTGTCACAGCTTCCGAGGCCGAGCTCTACAGAACGTTCATCCTCATGTCGTTGGCCAAGGAGTACTCAAAGCGCGGTCTTGTGATGCAGCTTCATATGCAGGCCAGCCGCAACAACTGCTCCCGTGGCTACAAGGCACTTGGCCCAGACACAGGCTACGATGCAATAAGCGACTACTCCATTGCAGACAAGCTTGCCCGCTTCCTCGATGCCCTTGACAGTCAGGATGCTCTCCCAAAGACCATTCTGTACTCCCTCAATCCAAACGACTACTACGTCCTTGGCTCTCTCATGGGTGATTTCCAGCGCGACATCCCGGGCAAGCTCCAGCTTGGTTCCGGTTGGTGGTTCTGCGACCACATAGACGGTATGGTTCAGCAGATGAAGACACTTGGCAACCTTGGCATGCTCTCCCGTTTCGTTGGTATGCTCACTGACAGTCGTTCATTCCTCTCCTATCCAAGGCACGAGTACTTCCGCAGGATCATGTGCAACATCCTTGGTACCTGGATGGAGAACGGCGAGGCTCCTGGCGACTATGAGATGATGGGCAAGATGGCGCAGGATATCTCCTTCAACAACGCCGTCAATTATTTCTAGGGCTTTTTGCAATCTCCGTTGTCGTTTCACGGTGGCCGTGCACCTTAGCACTGTCCCCCGTTTTGCTTCTAGGTTATTGCTAAAAATCCCGTCGAAACAGGTTTCTAGGGCTTTGAGCGCATTACTTCGTCAGGTCGAACACGGCTGTACAGCAAAGTACTATCCGTGTTCTTCTTCCTTGTACTGCATCTCAAATCCCGGCGAAATAAGCTTCTAAGGCTTTGGTGTAAAATCGTAATCAAGGCATGGTTGTACTACAAGTTCAGCCATGCCTTGTTTTATGAGTTCTCACTACACTGATTATTCTCACTACTCCTACTACTGCACTTTAATATTCACGTACTACACGCACCAAAACGAACTGTTTTGGTTCTTTCTCTTGGAAATTGTCAGTGTTTTGTAGCGATGGTGAGCTTGGTGAGTGTGGTTGAATCTGTAGCGATTCTGTGGCTGTTGTGATGTTTGTAGCAAGTGTAGAGGTTGTCGTACTTGTGGCAGGTGTTGCATCTGTAGAAAGTGTTGAGAAAACGCGAAGCCAAACACCGGTGCTAAACTCTTGATAAGTTGCGATGTATATGTGATAATGAAACTGGCACTGCCGTGAAACGGTGGACGGTTCGACCTCCCAAATGTTCATGATTGGATATCGGGGAGGGTTCCTCTCCGATTCTTCGAAAGTTGAAATGGGGAGGTGATGCTCATGAGTGACTATGAGATGCTTATGGTTGTGATTGCAATCATCGGTTTGGTAATAGCAGCACGCAACAGCACAAAATAAAGGCCGCTCCACGACCTGAGAAATCTGAGCGACCTTTTCGCCTAGTAGTTTGAGGTTGACCGTCCACAGGCGGTGCCTCTTTTCATCTGAAGTATCGCAAAAGGAACACCACCTGTCAAGTTTTGTGAGAAAGCATATTGTTGTTATCAACATTGAACTGCAGACGACTTTCTTCATTTTCCTCTGTTTTTGACTTTTCGGAAGAAAACTTTCTTCATCGACTTGGTTTTTTCAGTTCGATGAAGAAAGTTTTGCTTTCACCTTGATACTCCTTTAGATTCCCCCCCCCTGATTTCACTTGACGGTTTTATTCCGGGGGGGGGTAGAATCGACGTATCGATTCAGGAGACCTCAGGGTCTCGAAAGGGGTATTAAATGAAAAAGACGAGAATCATCGCCATGTTGTTGGCGGTACTGTTGGTCTTCACTGCAGTTGCATGTGAAGATGAACCCTGTAGTCACGTTTATGGCGGAAACGTAGTGAAGGACGGAAAGGTTGTGAAGGTCTGCTCTGTCTGTGGAAATGAGATTGCAGGCGATGAGTTCGACAGTCAGATTTACAATCAGGAAGAGCTTGCCAAGTTTCTGTCCGAAGGTGAATCAGGAAGCGCAATCCTTGCAGATGATATCGAACTGACTGCTGCAGTCACATCTACAGGCAAGAAAGTACTCGACCTTGGAGGAAAGGAAATCAAGACCACTGGAACGTTTACCACCGATGTAATCATGAACTCCAAAAACGGAGAGCTTACAATCAATAACGGAACCATTTCCTATAAAGGGGATGTTTTTGCAGATGGCAAGGCCTTGGTCTGCAATGAAGCATCAGCGACTTTCAATGCATCAGAGCTGAGACTTGAAGCTATATTTCCTGAATCAGGCAAAGGTTCTGGCGCTATTGGTGGTTTCTTCAATCATGGAAAGGCTGTATTCAACGATGCATCCAGTATTGTTGTGAAAAACGAGGCGAAAGAAGGCACAAAACCATCCAGTGTTATGCTTATTGGAATATGGAGCTATGATGCAGATGACTGTTTCACGAAGCTTGAGAATTCTAGCGTAGAGGTTTACTCTAGTTCTGTTGGAAGTGTTTATGGCTTTTACACCTACCTCAATGACAGTAAAGGCAAGATTAAAACACCCATAAAGGCAGAGCTCTGGAATTCATCTATCACCGTTATAGGAAACGAAGTAGGTAGCGTGGCTCCTGTTTTTGCAGAAAGCTATGATGAAAATGCCCATTCGATAGTCGATATTGTCAACTGCACCATTAAGGGTGAGAGCACTGTCGAGAACAACAAAAAAGGGGAAGACCAGAAAATCGTCTATTCCATTAGAGCAAAGGGCTATGCAGTTATCAATGTAGATGTTGCTACAGCGTCCAGATGTACTGCTATTTCTGCGGACAAAACAGAAGGCTCGTTGGTGAAGATTGCAGCTGAAACAAAGGGAAAAGTAAACATCATATAATTCGTTTACTTGTTCAAATCTAGACCTCCCCAGCCTGTCGCTTGGGAGGTCTTTTCATGAAGTCAAAGTCCCAGCAACAACGAGGCTGAGTCCATATCAAGAAACAGGTTCCAGTCCGGATGTGTCTTGAGAAGTGTCGCAGGCACAGTAGGGGAGACCGGTTTTGTGATGGTGTCGTAGACGGCTTGGGCCTTCACTTTGTGTGGGACCGCTGAGATGATGTGGCGGCACGACATTATCTGCCTAGGGCACATGGAGATGGCCTGTCTTGGTACGTCGTCCACTGTTGCGAACCAGCCTTCTCCAACCTGCTGCATACGACAGCGCGTGTCCAGGTCTACGACTTTGTAGGCCTGTGTGGTCTCGAAGTCGGCTGGAGGGTCGTTGAAGGCAATGTGTCCGTTCTCTCCAATGCCTATGAGACCTACATCAACAGGCTTTTCGTTAAGGGCTGCGGAAAGCTCTGTGATGTTCTTTGAGACATCGCCCTCTCCGTTGACGAAGTAGGCTGTCTTGAGACCTACAAGCGACGTGAAGCGCTCCTTGAGATACTTCCTAAAGCTTGCAATGTGCGTCTCTGGAAGGCCAACGTATTCGTCCAAGTGGAACATCGTCACCTTTGACCATTCAACGTCCATTTTGACAAGTTCTTTCAAAGTCTCGAATTGACTCATGCCGGTAGACAATATGATCCTTGCTTCGCCGTGTTCTGAAATGGCCTGAGATATGAGCTTTGCCGCCTTCTTGGCTGCACAAAGTCCAAGTTCGCCTGCGTCTTTGGAGATGCTTATGTCAATCATGGTTCGCTCCTTTTTGCTGTAAGTCTTGCCAGCAGTCCTTGTTGGCGGTGTTTGTAGAGTGCTTCTACAGTCTATACGAATCTATACGAATTGAGCACTATCTTTCCATCCACAAGGACATGCTTCAGTTTCACGTTTTCGTCGCAGATCACGAGGTCCGCTTTCTTTCCTTCCTTTATGGAACCTATCTCCATGTCCATTCCTATGAGCTGCGCAGGCCTTAGCGAGACCAAGCGGGAGACCTCTTCCATCTTGAGGCCCATGGTCTTGTACAACGTCCTTATAAGTCTGTCACCGGTTGCAACGCTTCCTGCAAAACAGGTGCGGTCAGGCATCTTTGCAATGCCATCCTCTATTATGCAGGCCGTTCCATTGTGCTTTGGGCCTAGGATGGATGGACCCTCCGGCATTGCCGCACCCCTCATGCTGTCGGAGCAGGCCGTTATCCTGTCATGCCTTTTGAGCTTGAATATCATTTCAAGAAGTTCTGGGGGTAGGTGCATGCCATCGCAGATGAGCTCTATGTTCAAGTCATCCAGAAGGTATCCGCTTTCGACTGTTCCAAGGACCCTGAAGCCTCCCTTTCTGGTTATGGAGGACATTCCTGAGTAGAAGTGGGTGAGTAGGTTCATTCCACAGTCGTAGGCCTTTGAGATTTCATCGTATGTAGCCGCCGTATGGCCAGCGGAGATGAGGACTCCTTCCTTTGAAAGCCTTTTCGTCATCTCCAAGGCACCATCCAGCTCTGGAGCTACAGACCATCGTTTGATTCTGCCTTGCGCCGCCTCCATTATGGACATGTAGTGCTTCTCGTCGGGTTTTCGTATGTACCTTGGATCCTGGGCTCCTTTCTGCTCCATGTCAAAGTATGGACCTTCCAAATGAAGTCCCGGCATCTTTGCCATGTTGAGTGACGGCTTGTCCTTGAACCCCTCTACAAGCGACCTGTAGTTCCTTATGAACGAGAAGAGCTCTTCGTCCGATGAGGTGAGGGTGGTTGGAAGGCACGTCGTCGTTCCATGGGACGCAAGGCTGGATGCCGCACCAACTATGTCCGCTACTTCTCCGTCCATGAAGTCGAATCCTCCCGACCCGTGGGTGTGAAGGTCTACGACTCCTGGCATGACAAAGCAGCCTTTGGCATCCAATATGTCATCGGTTCCTGGATTTTCTATTGGCTTTGAACTGATCTGGGCTATCGTATCGTCTACGATCTTTATGTTCCCAAGTATTGTTTCGTCCTCCAGGACGATCTTTGCATTGGTGATTACCATTGTCATTGCTCCTCCCAACGTCATCGGTCTTGGTTCTTCGGGGTGATTGACGCTATCACGTTGTACATGCTTTCGAGGCCCTCCGTGGAGAATCCTCTTATCACGTTCTTCTTGTGGTCCCGTGCGGTGTTGATGTAGTCCGTCATCAGGCGGCATGCCTTTTCTGTGTCGTTCTCCTCTATGGCGTCGCAAATGCCGGCAAAGCACTCACGCGCCTTCATGAGAGGTTTGGCCATGCCAAGGATGCTGATGACACGTATCTGCTTCTGTAGCTTGGAGAAGCTGGAAAGAAGCATGGGGTTGTCTCCCAAGGATGCCAAGAGGTAGTTGAAGTCATGGTCGTGGTTCAATGCCGTGCGGATGTCACCTTGGGTCTCGGAGTTGCTGACTATCTCCATCTCGTTTCTGAGATTCGCTAGGTCGTCCTTGGATATCCCCTTTTCCATTGCAAGCCTCAACAGCCCCGTCTGCAGGCATATTCTCGCATCGTACACATCGTCTATGCGCTTCTCCGTGAGGGCCGGCATGCTGAAATGCACGCCATCGGTCTCGAGAAGGCCATCGGACGCCAGCGCAAGCATCGCCTGCCTGATTGGGGTACGGCTCATGTCCAACGTCTTGCACAGTACGAAGTCCGATACCCTTGAACCCGGTGCAAGGCGGAACGTGAAGATCATTTCCTGCAACGTGTCGTATGCCTTCTGGGTCTGCGATTCCTTCATTTCTCCTCCTTTGCGAGGGTGCCATCCTTGGTTGTGAATACAGCCGTGAATATTGTATACAAAAAATGTATACATTTTTCAACTGCTCCAAGAATAGCAGAGCATAGCTGTGCAGTCAAATGCTTTTTTGTATATACTTCCCAATTGGAGGCATGGCATGGTCAAGGGTACGTCGATGGTTGGAATTGGAAGCGTTGAAGAGCTTTCAATTGTTGCAGAGAAGTTTCCTTTGGCATCGTTCGAGCTTTCATATAACCGTGAAAGGGAAGGGCTTGAAGGATGGCTCAATGCCGTTGAAGGAAGAATAGCATCCATCCATTCGCTTTCACCAATGCGTAGCTTCTTCCCCAACTTTGCAAGTCCTGACAAGAATGTCGTAGCTTGGTCTCAGGAACAGGTGCTTGAGGATGCTGACCTTGCAAAGAGGATTGGTGCCGGCATAATCGTGCTGCATCCTGGATATCTTGTGCCTGGCCTTGTGCCGACATCTGTCTCTGAACGGTCTGAACTGCTTTCCAAGAGCGGGCTTGAGAGGTTCGTATCGGTGAAGAAGGGGAGTATCTGCACTCGCACGTACATTGAAGAGCCTGAATACCGTTTGGCGTTTTCGTCAATGGTGGAGAACCTGTCCTTGCTGTCCAACGAGCTCGATTCCATGGGCGTGAAGCTTGCAGTTGAGAACCTCAATCCTCGTGCAGGATACCTCCTTGTGCATCCAAACGAGATATTTGAACTTGCACGCACGACGAACCTTTCGTTTTGCCTTGACGTTGGCCATATGCTCGTGTCAAGTGCGCTCTTTGGGTTCGATTTCCTTTCTTCTTTGTCCTCTGTCCTTGAAACTGGGCGTGTCGTTACCGTCCATATGCATTCCAACCCTTCCAAAGCCGGAGTCTACGAGGACTCCCACCAAAGCATAAGGGCCAATGGGTTCCCTTACAGAGAAGTCTTGGAACTGGTGGAGAAAAGTGGAGCGAACCTCATGCTAGAGACCCTTGGAGGCATAGAAGGCGGACTCTTGGACGACCTTGGCGTTGTGTTCTGAATGACAACTGAAATTGTAATTGAAAAATCTTTCTCTGAAGACGACTGACGCTTTGCCTGCAACAAACAGAAACTATTTTGACTGATTCACTTATTTCGAGAATGGAAAAACCATAATATCCTAACCCTAAAGCAAGGTGACAATTGCAATCACAGATTTTCGATGTGGCGGTTAGGTGGATATGAATTCAGCATTTTCAAACAGAAATGTGGCAAGAAATGAAAATTCCTTCTTCAACTCCTCCATGTCCCTGTCTTCCTTGACGGTGTATAGGACGGGATACAAGCAGTGTCCCAAGAACCAGCACAGATGCAAGGTAAGAGACTTCTATCTGATTCATTACGTGATAAAGGGAAAGGGTGTACTCAAAATAGACACCAAGGAATACCCTGTAGGTGCAGGTGAGAGCTATATGATGTTTCCTGGAATCCCTGTGGACTATACAGCAGATGCGGAGGACCCATGGGAGTTCTGTTGGGTTGGATTCAACGGAAACGATGCCAAACTGCTTGTCTCCGCATCTGGGTTTTCAATCAGCAACCCTGTTCTTAGACATGGTGATTCCAAAGTGGTTCATGACTGCATCATGTCAATCTACGAATCCAGAGGAAATGCAAAAGACACCATTGTCAGGATGTCGGCATATCTTTACCTTCTGTTCGCCCAATTGATCAAAGAGGCTCCGCAGAGGCCAGAACGAAACGGCGAAGTCCTGTTCCAAGATGCGTGTGCATATGTTTCGAAGAACTACAAAAAGGATATCTCCATAGAGGACATATCCAATGCAATGAACGTCTCCAGAAGCAATCTATACAGAAACTTCATCGAGTTCATTGGAGTCTCCCCAAAGCAGCACCTTGCGGAATTCAGGATCCACACGGCTTGCAAAATGCTTGCAAACACTTCGATGAGCGTAAAGGAGATTGCAACGGAGGTTGGCTTCAAGAATCCGCAACACTTCGACGTCGTATTCAAAAAGGTTATGGGAATCAGTCCTACCGATTTCAGGACAAGCAAAAACACTGAAGAATCACCAACAAAATAAGGGGGAATCTGCAAATGGTAGAGATACGAGATCTTAGAAAGAAATATCCTTCAGGCCAGGAAGCCTTGAAAGGTGTGAACCTCAAGGTTCATGACAACGAGGTGATCGCCCTCATAGGTCCATCCGGAGCAGGGAAGAGCACTCTCATAAGGTGCATCAACAGACTCGTCGAGCCCACAAGCGGCCAGGTCCTGATCGATGGCAAGGACGTAACTGCGCTAAGTACATCGGACTTGAGAAAGCAAAGAAAGAAGATAGGTATGATCTTCCAGGAATACGCCCTTGTCGACAGGCTTACCGTTATGGAGAACGTCCTTTCAGGCAGGCTTGGCTATACAGGTTTTTGGAAAAGCCTTTTCAGAAAATTCCCTCAGGATGACATTGCAAAAGCCTACGCTCTTCTTGAAAGGGTCGGGCTTGCTGACTATGTAGACAGTCGTGCGGACCAGCTTTCCGGTGGACAGAGGCAAAGGGTTGGCATCGCCAGGGCCCTTATGCAGGATCCAACGCTCCTTCTTGTCGACGAACCGACTGCGAGCCTTGACCCAAAGACTTCACGTCAGGTCATGAGGTTGATCATCGAACTTGTTCAAGAGCACAAGCTCGCATGCATCATAAACATCCATGATGTAATCCTTGCAAAGCAGTTTGCGCAGAGAATCATTGGGCTGCAGGCTGGACAGGTCGTATACGAAGGAAAGAGCGAAGACCTTGATACGAATGTCCTTACGCAGATTTATGGAGAGGAAGATTGGAACGTCAAGAAAAAGGATTCCAATTCAGACGACTCGGAAGAGGATGACGCCCAAGACATTTTCTCTTTAGGGGAGAAATGATATGGAAACGAAAAAGACATGGAAGAAGAAACCTAGAATCAAAAATGCATTTCTACGATATGGTCTATTGGTCTTGATCCTTGCATATCTCATTATAGCTGGATCCGAGATCAACATAGACCCTGCTAGAATCGCGAAAGGATGGTCAAGGATGGGAAGCCTCTTTTCCGGATTCTTCCATCCTGATTTCAGCTCTCGAGGGAAGTATATCGTAATTGGGGTTTTCGAAAGCCTCACGATGACCATTCTGTCCTCGCTTCTGAGTACATTCCTCTCAATACCAATCGCCCTTGGTTCTTCGAGGAACCTTGTCCCCAAATGGGTCTATCTGATCTGCAGGACCCTTCTTATGCTGATAAGAAGCTTCCATGCTGTTGTCATGGGGATAATTTTCGTTATCATGTTTGGCTACGGCCCATTTGCTGGAGTGATAACCTTGATGCTCAACAGCATAGGATTCATTGGAAAACTCCTTGCCGAGGACATTGAAAACATAAGCTCTGAGCAGATAGAGGCCATCAAGGCGACAGGAGCCAACTGGTTTCAGGTCGTTGCCTATGGAGTATGGCCTCAGATTTCAACCCGTTTCATTGGGTTGTCTATCTATAGAGCGGATATCAGCTTCAGGCAATCCACTGTGATTGGAATCGTTGGAGCAGGTGGAATTGGAACCGTTCTCAATACTGCAATGAACAGATACGACTACAACACAGCGGGTGCAATCCTTCTTGTAATCATAGTTCTGGTGTTGGTCACCGAATACATCTCAAGCAATGTAAGAAGGAGGATCGTCTAATGCCACTTGTCAAAAAGAACGACGTTTTGGAATGGAAGAGAAGAACTCCCAAGCAGACGATCACAAGGTTCGCCCTTCTTCTTGCGGCAATTGTTGCTGTCCTTGTTTCGTGGAGCTTCATAAGTGCGGAGACGACTTGGGAGTTCGTCAAAGATGCACCTAGGCAGATTCAGGACTTCCTTTCAAGGATGTTTCCACCTGACATAAAGTACTTTGGCAAAATCCTTCCAGCTCTATGGGATACGATAACGATCTCCGTCTTTGGTACAGGGATAGCCGTTGTTCTGTCCTTTTTCCTTGCCATCCTGGCCGCCAAAAACACAAGCCCTCATCCTGCGGTGAGACTGGTCGTCCTAACAGTCATCGTAGCTTCCCGATCAGTCAACTCGATGATATGGGCGATGATTCTCGTACAGCTTGTAGGTCCTGGGCTTTTCGCATCCATCCTTGCAATCGCCGTCAGATCCCTAGGTATGGTTTCGAAGCTTTTCTACGAAGCCATAGAGGAGATAGACAAAGAACCAATCGAGGCAATCACTGCAACAGATGCCTCGAAGCTCCAGATCTTCGTATACGGCTACCTTCCACAGCTTTTGCCTACGTTCATTGGAACTGCGGTATACAGGTGGGAGAACAACATCAGGGAATCGACGATCATTGGCATCGTTGGAGGTGGCGGAATAGGGCTTCTCCTCAATTCAGCCATCAATCTGCTTGCATGGAACAAGGTTCTTTCCGTCTTGATTTCAATTCTGGCAACTGTAGTTTTTGCCGAATATGTATCGGCAAGGGTAAGAAAGGCCCTATCGTAACAATCCATTTGAATTATTTGAACAGGGAGGTTCAATATGAAAAAACATCTATGTTTCGTTTTGGTTCTTCTACTGTGCATGACGGCTGTCTTTGCACAGGGAGCACAGGAGAAGGCTGAACAAGTCAAGTACGGAGAACTTGACCTTGGATATGTGGACAAGGATGGCGACATGGTTGCCGACCATCCAGAAGATCCTTCTGAGTATCTTGACCCTGACACCCTTATCTTCGCCTATACGCCGGTTGAAGACCCAGCTGTCTACGAAGATGTATTCCAGGAGTTCATGGAACATCTTTCGAATATGACAGGCAAGAAGGTGAAGTGGTTCGCTGTTGACAGCTATGCAACCCAGGTCGAGGCAATGAGGGCAGGAAGGCTTCATGTTTCAGGCTTTGCTGCAGGTTCAGTACAGGATGCAGTCAATCATGGCGGTTTCGTTCCTCTTGCTGCAATGGGATACCAGGGAAGCATGGTAGGGACACGATGCAGATCATCGTCAGGAAGGATTCCGGATTGAAGGAGATATCAGACCTCAACGGCAAGACCATTGCCTTCGTCTCCGAATCTTCGAACTCTGGATACAGCGCACCTAGAGCTCTTCTCTATCAGCTTTTTGGAATGCTGCCGGAAAAGAACTACATCGTTGCGTTCTCTGGAAAGCATGACAACTCGATCCTTGGTGTATACAACGGCGACTACGATGCTGGTGCCATTGCTTCCACAGTCCTCACCAGAATGGTCAACGGAGATCGTGTACCAGATGCAAGCCAGTGGTGCGATGTCCTCTATGAGTCACAGGTGTTCCCTGTAACCGCATGGGGTGTAACGAATCGTCTTTCTCCAGAGTTGACGGAAAAGATCAAAGAAGCTTTCCTTTCGTTCGATTTCGTCAATTCCAAACTCCACGAGTCATGGCCGGAAGACGATAGCTTCATTGCAATCGACTATGCCAAGGACTATGAAGTCCTTCGTGTCATCCGTGACGGCTCCGCTGCCGTTGCAGAGATTCTCGGCGAGTGATTCTTTAGTTCGAACCAAGCCGGTGGACATTTCCATCCACCGGCTGCTGTTTCCAAAGAGAGAGGTAATATGGAAATAACTGTTCTAGGGTTCGCTAATGGCCTTGATTGTCTTGATTCCACGAATACAAGCCTACTTGTTAGGACAACAAAGACATCGATTCTGGTCGATGTCAACGGCAGTCCAAGGCAATCGCTATTGAAGGCTGGAATGGATTCTCTATCTTTGGATGCAGTATTGATAACCCATGGGCATATAGACCATATCTATGCATTCCCTTCATTGATACATAGCATGTGGTTGCAGAACAGAACCAAACCTCTGATGGTCGTTGGCAATGAGTTGGCAATCGAGGTATGCAGACATTTTTTCTCGTATTTTAGACTTGATAGGAAGATCAAATTCGAAATCGATTGGACTGGCACCTCGACAAAGCAAATAGGAAACGTCCGAATATCATCCTTCTCCCTCTATCATAGACCAGATGTTCCTGTAAACGGCTATACATTCGTAGCGGACGGCATCAAGGTGTCCTATTTTCCTGATAGCGTTGCATCATTTGTCATTCCTGAGTGTGCCATTGGATCCGATATCCTGTTGCATGAAGCGGGCGGACTTGATAAGGACAGGGAGGAGATAAACAAGAGCCATACAACCGCATTGCAGGCCGCCATGATGGCAAAAGAGGCGAATGCAAGGAAGTTGTTCCTTGTCCATGTCCCTGAGAATCTGGATTTGCAGAAAAGGATGTTGATTGAAGCAAGGGATGTCTTTCCCGATACTTTCATCCCTTCTTCCTTTCAGAAGCTGTCTTGAGAACCTTTCAAAGGATAGGTGATGATTTTTCTTGCAAATTTTCTGGTGCGAAAACGAAAATAAAAGTTGCGAAAACGAAAAAAGTGCTTTAGCATTTGAACATTGGGCTTGAATTACGAGTCCATTGACAAAAAAGGAGACTTAAAATGAAGAAACTTATCGGTGTTCTTTTGGTTCTCGCACTTGTTGTGGGCGCCGCATTCGCACAGGCTGCTGCAGAGGAGAAGCAGGAGCTGGTCATCTATTGCGCAGGAACTGAGTCAGAGGCACAGGCACTTGCCGATGCATTCAACAAGATCCATCCAAACATCTCCATCACAATCCTCCAGAGCAGCTCCGGAGACCTTGTTACGAGAATCAATACAGAGTGGCCAAAGCCAGAAGGCGATGTCGTCATTCTCATGGCATCTGAGAACCTCGACCAGGTCTACGACAAGCTCGAAGGCTACAAGACAGCCAACGATGCAAAGTTCACAGCCGAGCAGAAGGACCAGAAGAACGGCGACGCTCCAAAATACTACGGAACGTCAATGCCTCTTCAGGCAATCATGTACAACTCGAACGTGCTCAGCGCAGAGGATGCTCCAAAGAGCTGGAAGGACCTTGCAGATCCCAAGTACGCAGGAAAGATCGTCCTTGCAAACCCAGCATCATCCGGCTCTGCATACGCTCAGCTTTATATGATGAACAAGCTCTATGGCATGGATTTCGTTGCACAGGTTGCAAAGAACACGACATACATCGCATCTTCAACCGCTGGTCCTGATTCGGTTGCACGTGGAGAGTATGCAATCACCGTCACCGGTGAGAAGAACATAAGCCAGAAGCTTGTTGCAGGCGATCCTGTCGTCTACGTCCTTCCTGAAGAGGGAACAGGTCTTAGACTTGAAGGTTCTGCAATGCTTGCCAACTGCAAGAACCCTGAAGCTGCAAAGCTTTTCATGGACTTCGTCACGAGCAAGGAAGCCTTCGAGATTCTGAGCAGCCAGTTTGGCAGAAGAGCTGTCTCCACTGAGGTCGCAGGTCCTGCAATGCTTCCTTCTCTCTCCGAGATGACGTTCTTCGAGTACAATGCAGAGGAAGCTGCAAGTCTCAAGAAGGATCTCAGAAAGCAGTTCGAGGCTTTCCTTTGAGATTGAATGGGAACCTGTGAAATAGGCTCCCTCATACTTCGTACAATAGGGCTGCCTGGTGGAGAACTGGGCAGCCTTTTGAAATACTCCGGATTGAAATACACTGGAATAGAGGAACAAAATGAGCAAGAACGTTACCTACGAACACGTAAACAAGATATTCGACGAAAAGGGGAAGAACCCCGTACATGCGCTTAACGACATCTCCTTCACCATAAACGCTGGGGAGCTGTTCTGTCTGCTGGGACCAAGTGGTTGTGGAAAGACGACCCTTCTTAGGTCCACAGCCGGCCTTGAGCAGATTTCAAGTGGAAAGATGTACTATGGAGATGTCGACATTTCGACGATTCCTCCGTTCAAGAGGAACATTGGAATGGTGTTCCAAAGCTTTGCCCTCTATCCCCACATGACCATATTCGAAAACGTCGCATACGGACTCCGTGTAAGGAAGGTCCCAAACGACATCATCAAGAAGAAGGTCACTGATGTCATGGAGCTTGTAGGCCTTCAGGATGAGCTCAAGAGAAATCCATCCCCCACGGGTCTCTCCGGCGGACAGCAGCAGCGCGTCGCCATCGCCCGCGCCCTCGTCTACGATCCAGATGTCCTTCTTCTCGATGAACCGCTTGCAAACCTTGATGCAAAGCTCCGCCGCTACATGAGGGCTGAGATTCGCAGAATACAGAAGGCCACCAACATCACGACGATCTTCGTCACGCACGACCAGGAAGAGGCCATGGCCGTAGGCGATAGGCTTGCGGTCCTCAGAAAGGGTGTCGTGGAGCAGATAGGCACATCGGACGAACTCTACTCGTCGCCACGCAACGCCTTTGTGGCCAACTTCATTGGAAAGATGAACTTCTTCAACGCAAAGGTCGTCGATGTCCAGCCTTCCTACATTGCATCTCAGGTCGATGGTACCGATGTCACATTCAAGATCGCAAGCGAGCGTTGTCATGTGGATCCAAAAGTAGGGGACGCCGTCCTTGTCGGAGGCAGACCCGAGCAGCTTGTCGTTTCAAAGTCGCCGATTGCGAATTCAGTGAAGGGAAAGGTCCACATCATACAGCATCTTGGAGCCTTCATAAGATATGAGGTCGAGGTTGGCAAGGGTATTTCCCCAACGATCTTCGAGATAGACAACCAGGGAGTCCTCAGAGATGTCCACGAAAACGACGATGTCTATGTTGGAGCCAAGGAGGACCGCATCTCCCTGTTCTCACCGGAGGGTCGCGAACTATGAAGAAAGTCCACTCAATGGAGATAAACGGTCAGGAAAAATCGGCCTTGAAGAGATTCTTCCAAAAGGATTTCTCCCAGACCATAGTATTCCTTGTACCAATGGCGTTCCTTGCCGTGTTCCTGCTTTATCCGCTTGCCACCACGTTGGTCAGGGCTTTCATGGCCCCTGCGGAGGATCTTGCGTTCCATGGTTTCTCCCTTGAAAGCTTCAAGCAGTTCTTCACGAGCAACCTCTACAAGAAGAGCCTCCTCAATTCGTTCATCGTGAGCTTGAGCGTAACGGTCCTATGCCTTGTCATTGGCGTCCCAATGGGATACTGCGTGGCAAGGGTCAAGATGCCGTGCAAGAGCCTAATACTCTCTTTGGGAATCCTTCCAATAATCATGCCGTCCTTCGTTGGAGCGTTCACTTGGGTCATACTCCTTGGCCGCAACGGAATCGTGCGTGTTGCGCTCAACTGGCTTCTGTCTCCGTTTGGAGTCGAGGTTCCGCCAATCTACGGAATGTTCGGAATGATCCTGTGCATGACTCTCACATACTATCCTTTCGTATTTCAGCTAAGCTATGGAGCGTTTGCATCGGCCAATTCGCTTTTGGAGGAATCCGCAATGCTCATGGGCGCTTCCAAGGGTAGGATAATGAGAACAATCACGTTCCCCCTTATCATGCCATCCCTTGGTGCAGCGGCCCTTCTGGTATTCGTAAGGGCGATTGGAAACTTTGGAATCCCCGCAATCATAGGTGGTCAGAACTATGTTCTGCCTACGCTGATATACTTTGAGGTCAACGGCTATTGGAACATCAACGGAGCTTCTTCCATTGCTTTGGTGAACGTCCTCATAACAGGCCTTGTCCTCTATATCCAGAAATATGTCGTAAGCCGCCACGAGTATGAGACGATCTCCGCAACCCACAGCGAAGTGAAACAACACGAAGGACGGGGTGCAAAGATCGCTGCAACGATCTACTGCTTCATAATCCTCATAGTCTCTCTGCTTCCTCAGTTGGCAATTATCGTCATGTCCTTCTTTGAAAAGTGGACGGGTCTCCTCCCTGAAGGCTTCACGCTTGCAAACTATGCCAGAATTCCAAAGTACTCGACAAAGGAGCTTTTCAACTCCTTCTATCTTTCCATCCTGGCTACGGTCCTCTGCGCTGTACTTGGAAGCATAGTCGCCTATATCACTGAAAGGAAGAAGCCCCGCGGTGCAGCTCTTCTGGACCTTTCCGTCATGGCTCCTTTCATCCTTCCAGGAACCGTCGTATCCATAGCACTCCTTTCAGCATTCAGCGGTTCAAGCGTCATAAGGCTTACAGGAACATATACGATAATCATCATCTCCTACATGATAAGAAGGACTCCATACGTCTATAGGTCCGTGTGCGCATCCCTGACCCAGCTCAATCCTTCGCTCGAAGAAGCGAGCACGATAGCCGGTGCCACTTGGTTCTACACGTTCAGGAAGGTAAGCGTCCCTCTCATAATGCCCGCCATCATAAGCGGTTCCATTCTGACTTTGACGACACTTCTTCAGGAGCTCAGCACAACCATCCTTCTGTACAGCGGACGTACCAGAACTGTTCCAATCCAAATCTACAGCGCCGTTCAGGATGGAAAGCTTGGTCAGGCAAGCGCCCTGTCCGTCGTGCTTTTGGTCGTTGTGTTCATCATAGTGTTCTCAACGAACAGGAAGCAGGGGAAGGGGATGTCCGCCGCCTTCAAGATGGGCTAATCCCTTCTTGGCCTTTCTGCAATCTCCGTTGTCGCTTCACTGGGGCCGTGCATTGTAGCACTGTCCCCAGTTTTGCTTCTAGGATATTGACAGAAATCCCTGCGAAGCGAGCCCTCTTGGTCTTTGAGTCGTCTTCATCGTTGCTGCGCTCAGGCTGTGTAGAAAAGCACTATCCTTCGCTGTCTTCTAGGCTGATGTCAAAATCCATGCGAAATGAGAGTCTTGGTTTCTTCTCCTTTTCGTTTTCTGGAGTTTAGGAAGAAAATTTTCTTCCTAAACCTTGTTTTTTTCGTTTACGGAAGAAACCATGATAGAATCACCTTCAATTCAACAGTCTTCAAGAGCCCAAACAGTCCCGTAGGCCCAATGAGCCCCAAGCGCCCCAACGGCCCCGTCTTGAATGAAACAAGGCTTCCTGTCGCAAACTTTCTGCAACCATGTTACAATCCAAACATGTTTGATTTCATCGAGGCCAACAGAAAGGCATGGAACATGGAAGCCAACACCGGCAATGCATGGTCGAGGCCGGTGGATGTCTCTGCCGTAGAAGAAGCCAGAAACGGCAATCTCAAACTAAGGCTTGCGATAACCAACGATGTGCCACAATCCTGGGTAGTGGGGCTGAAAGGCAAGGATGTTCTCAATCTTGGAGGGGCTGGAGGCCAGCAGACCGTCCTGCTTGCAGCCTACGGGTGCAATGTCACAACAGTTGACATAAGTGAAGAGCAGCTTAAGCTAGATGCCGCCACTCTTGCAAAGCACGGCCTTGAAGCCACTCTTCACAACGGCAGCCTTACAGACCTGGACTTTCTTCCCAACGACTCCTTCGACTGCATAATCGCCCCTGGTGTGCTCAACTTCATTCCAAAGCTAGTGGAGGTCTACGAGGATGCTTATAGACTTCTGCGAAAAGGCGGAAGGTTCATGTTCTCGATTGCAAACCCTGCATTGTACATGTTCGACCAAGAAAAACTAGAAAAAGGGAGAATGAAGGTCAAGTACACGCTGCCGTTCGCTTCAGACCAGACCTTGTCCTCGAAACAGTTCCAAAAGCTCCTTTCAATCGGCGGTACGGTCGAATACTCCCATACTCTTGACGAGGTGTTTGGCTCGCTTTGCAGCAACGGCTTCTCAATTGAAGGCTTCCTGTCAAGTGCATCGGATTTCGAACCCATAGACTCGTTTCTCAAGGATTGCTATTTTTCCATCTTTGCTGTCAAAAAGTGATGAACTGCGCTATGCTATGAATTGCTACAGGAGGAACCTTCCATGGCCAGACCTTTTGCACATTTCAGAACCATAACGAAGCATAGGCATCTTGTGATGAAGCATTGCTTCATGGCAGGCATTCCCCTTCAAGGTCTCAAGCACGACCTATCGAAATACAGTCCAACGGAGTTCATTCCCGGTGCACGGTTCTACCAAGGAAACAGGAGCCCAAACGAAGGGGAGCGAGAAGCATACGGCTACTCAAGCGCATGGCTTCACCACAAGGGCCGCAACCGCCATCACCTTGAGTACTGGACGGACTATTCGCCTGTGACGAAGGACCTTGTGGCGGTGAAGATGCCCTTGAAATACGTTGTGGAGATGTTCTGCGACAGGGTGGCTGCAAGCAAGATATACAAGGGCAAGGACTACAACGATCAATGTCCTCTTTTGTATTTCCAGAACAGAAAAACGCATGTTCTCATACATCCGGATACCCAAAGGCTCCTTGAAGAGCTCCTCAACATGCTCGCAGCCAAAGGCGAGAAGGAAACATTTAGATACATAAGGAATGTGCTTCTAAAACAGAAACTCTATTGACTGTCCTCCCTTTCAAAGGTATGTTTGCCGCAGATGGATTGAGACGGATTGCAGATCCAACTGTAGAGTGGGTGGAGTTCGCTTAGGAGGGACGTAATGGCAACGTTCGACACAAAGGTTCAGTATCTCAAGTACAGGGTTCTTAGAGAGGTCGCAAAGCATGCTTGGAACGGGACTCTTTTTGAGAACGAGCTTGACATTCCAAAGACCATCGTTCCTGGGAAGACTCCAACCATGCGCTGCTGCGTATACAAGGAACGTGCAATCCTGGCTGAGCGCGTCAAGATTGCAAAAGGCGGCGACAGGTCTAGCGACAATGTCATACAGGTCATAGACATAGCCTGCGACGAATGCCCTATGGGCGGCTACGAAGTCACCAATTCGTGTCGTGGCTGCCTTGCCCACAGATGCGAAAGCGTATGTCGTTTTGGAGCAATCTCATTCGACCACAACCATACCGCTGTCATAGACAAGTCCAAATGCAAGGAATGCGGTGCATGCTCAAGGGTTTGTCCTTACAATGCAATACGCAACTACAAGAGACCCTGCGAGCAGGCCTGCAAGGTCAAGGCCATATCCATGGGCAAGGACGGTGAAGCCTGCATAGACGATTCCAAGTGCATTTCATGTGGGGCTTGTGTATACCAGTGCCCGTTTGGTGCAATAACGGACAAGTCGTTCATCCTTGATGTCATCGAAATACTGAAGAATTCAAAGAAAGACGGCTACTCGACCTATGCCGTAGTGGCTCCTGCGATATCGAGCCAGTTCAACTATGCAAAGCTGGAGCAAGTGGTATCGGGCTTGAAGACCCTTGGTTTCGATGGGGTGGTGGAGGCGGCCCTTGGTGCGGATATGGTGGCCCTTGCCGAGTCCAAGGAGCTTGCCCAGACGGGATTCCTGACAAGTTCGTGCTGTCCTGCGTTCGTGTCGTATGTCGAGAAGAACTATCCTGACATGAGGCAGTACATATCCAAGAACCTTTCGCCTATGGCAACCATCTCCAAGTATCTGAAGGAGCACAAGGGCAATTGCAAGGTCGTATTCGTGGGACCATGCACCGCAAAGAAGAAGGAGATAAAGAGGCCCGATGTAAGCCCATACGTGGATGCCGTAATCACGTTCGAGGAGCTTCAGGCACTGTTCGACAGCCGCGAAATAGACATTACGATGCTGCAGGGGAGCCCTCTTGACGGTGCTTCGTACTTTGGAAGGATATTCGCCCGCTGTGGAGGGCTTTCGGACGCCGTTGCAGAGGGCCTCAAGGAGCAGGGTCGTTCGGACTTTGAACTCAAGTCCTGTTCTTGCAATGGAATAGATGAGTGCAAGCTTGCGCTTCTCAAAAAGAGCAAAGGCCTCATCGACGTCAATTTCATTGAGGGCATGGCCTGTGTTGGCGGCTGCATTGGCGGAGCAGGATGTCTCACCCACGGCGAACGCAACAGGGCCGACGTAGAGAAATACGGCCTACAGGCCCAGAAATCAATAGAGGACGCCGTTGGTGGCATTGACGCCATGACGGAGCTTGAGGCTTGAGCCCAAAAGGAGCTGAAACTCAAAGGAGATTTGAATGAAGGAAATCATGAAGAACATCGAAAAATCCAAGGTCTTGGCCCTCAAGGACCAGGTCTCATATCAGGATGGCCAAATCGTGAGCAAGACGCTCTTTCAGAACGGCAGTGCAAGCATCACCCTTTTCTCGTTCGACAAGGGCGAAGAGATAAGCACCCATGAATCCACCGGAGACGCATTCGTGACCTGCTTGGACGGCACTGGTCGCATCACGATAGACGGCGTCGACTACATCCTCAACCAAGGCGATTCCATAGTCATGCCGGCTGGGCATCCACACGCAGTCTATGGCCAAGAACGCTTCAAGATGCTTCTTGTTGTCGTCTTCTAGACATCACTCTGAAAGAGCCTGCGTAGCAGTACGGGTATAGCAATATGAAAAGCAATTCCAATCTTGATGGTCTTGTGATAAGGCGCACGTTCGAGGAAGATCTTGAGAACGTGTGCGCCTTGTGGTCTCGTGGGGACGTCATGGCCTTCGTGGGCTTTCCAACGGGGTTGCAGAGGTCCATTGCCGACATGGAGCGTTGGCTTGCCCGCAAACTTGCAAACGCCCCTCTTGAACAGCATTTCTCGATCTACGACGGAGGGGTCTTCTGCGGTGAAACCTATTACCGCATCGAGCCGGAGCACGACCACGCCGCCTGCATGGACATAAAGCTCCTTCCTTCTGCACGCGGGCGAGGAATCGCATCCGCCGCACTTTCATTCGCCTTGACGCAGGCCTTCGAACACGGCGCCTCGTTCGCCTGGGTGGACCCCGTCCCTGAAAATTTGGCCGCAATCGCCCTGTACAGGCATCTTGGCTTCGAACCCGCAACTCCACCTGCCTTCATATCCCAACTCTCATATCCCGATGCCCCTGAGCCTTGCCCACCCTCTGTGTATATGGAGATTTCTGCAAGAAAATGGAGGAAAGTGAGAGCACAGAGATATCGGTCTTGATGTTTTTGCGTGATTTGAGACCCTTTCCCAAATCTTAGTCGCCTTTTCGTGGTGGATGGCTATATTTGACTCATCCTGACGGGAGGTAAGAGATGGGTGTCGTGAAGTGTATAGTGTATATCGCTGTTTCCGGTTGCGTTGCGTTCGTGTTGGGACGTATCGCCCCAAAGAACTGGTTCCATGCAGACCGCTTCCCTTTCAGGACCTATGAGTGGGAGTCCAAGGTTTGGAAGGCCATTCGTATCAAACAATGGCAGGCCAAGCTTCCCGATATGAGTCGCATATTGGATTTCTTTTTGCCCGACAATGAGATATTGCCTCTGAAGCGCATCACGGAGTCCTCCTTGAAGAATCTTCCATTGATGATTCAGGAGACCTGCGTGTCCGAGCTGACCCATGCTCTCCTTTGCATCTCCGGCCTTGGTATGCTGTGGGTATATCCCGGGTGGGGCGGGGTGCTGATAACTTTTGTGTATGTATTTCTGGGCAACCTGCCGTTTGTCTGGATTCAGCGTTTCAATCGCCCTCGGCTTGAGCGTGCTTTGGCGCAGCAGGATGCCAGAAGGGCTAGAATGGCCAGGCAGATGGGCTATCAAAGAGGAGGTGTCGCTTCTGCTGATTCCTCTGTATCCTCCGGGGTTCCCGTTGCCGTTGCAGCTTCGTCAGTTGCAGTTCCAGCTGTTCCTTCTGCTGTTTCATCCGTTGCTTTGGTTCCTGATGTCTTCCGCTCCAACATACTGTTGGACGAGGTTAAAGCCGTGGAACTTGGAGTTTGATGGGGTTTACCTGCTTGTACAACCTTGATTCTGCTGAAAAGCAGAATGTTTTGTGTGTGTGGGCTGCTGCTTTAGACTTTTTCGATGTTAAAACAGGCATAAAAGTCTAATAATTAGACTTTTTGGTTGAAAAACCCACTGAAAAGTCTAAACTGTATCTATGATGGACATATTCAAAACCCTCCAAGGGAAAATAGATGAGCTGGAAGCCTTGACTCTGAATCAGCAGAAGCGTTTGAATGACGCTTCTGCTGATGCTCTTCTTTCAAAGACCGCCAACGGACATCAAAGCCATTACCTTAAGTGCGAAAGCAGGGTGACCCTCGAATACCTGGGAAAGGACAAGGAACCTCTGATCAAGGCCCTTTCCCAGGAGAAGTACGACCAAAGCCTTCTCAAGGTCGCTGCAAGGCAGAAGGCTGAGCTCGAAAGGACGTTGGAGAGGCTTTCGAAAGGGAAGAGGCCAATGACGCTCGACGACGTGATGTCTCCACGATGCCGGAGCCTCTGAAACAGTAGTGACCTTCGAGACTTCAACGAATCCTTTGGACCCCAGATATGTGGACAAACTCATTGAGTTGTATTTGAAATAGGAAAATGTGACACGTTTTAAGGCAGGTCGTCGTTTGAGCTTACGATTAGATATCTACAAAATAACACGTCTCCAAAGCACTTCGACATGTCCTTCCTTCCATTCCAATGCTTTAGATATCTACAAAATAACACGTCTCCAAAGCAGTGAGGGAGATTGAACTGAGGGCGTTGGAGCTTTAGATATCTACAAAATAACACGTCTCCAAAGCACTCCTGCTTTTGAGAACAACGAATCTATGGCTTTAGATATCTACAAAATAACACGTCTCCAAAGCACTAAAGGACGTACTACAGACAAACGGGTTGCTTTAGATATCTACAAAATAACACGTCTCCAAAGCAGCATCTATAAAGAGTGAATCAGTTTTGGAGCTTTAGATATCTACAAAATAACACGTCTCCAAAGCGACTACGGTTTGATTGAAGAACTGAACCGTGCTTTAGATATCTACAAAATAACACGTCTCCAAAGCTTATAAGGACTTGCGAGCGTTGTAACGCTTGCTTTAGATATCTACAAAATAACACGTCTCCAAAGCGATAGCAGTCCTCTATCGGTCTTCCAGAGCGCTTTAGATATCTACAAAATAACACGTCTCCAAAGCCTTGACTCTGTAGTCAACACTATACCAGTTGCTTTAGATATCTACAAAATAACACGTCTCCAAAGCGCAAAAGAAAAGGAGACCGGGAAGCTGTTCGCTTTAGATATCTACAAAATAACACGTCTCCAAAGCACTAACGGGCATTGCCGGTTCAGAATGGAAGCTTTAGATATCTACAAAATAACACGTCTCCAAAGCAGGACACGTTTATGAAACATGTATTCTATGCTTTAGATATCTACAAAATAACACGTCTCCAAAGCTATTTATTTTTATTCTATAAATATACAAATGCTTTAGATATCTACAAAATAACACGTCTCCAAAGCTACAGCGAGTCTAGGAGTTCTCTGGGAGAGGCTTTAGATATCTACAAAATAACACGTCTCCAAAGCTAGCCGAGTCTAATGAGCACGCTTCTGAGGCTTTAGATATCTACAAAATAACACGTCTCCAAAGCATTTTACAAAAGATATTGTATTATAACAATGCTTTAGATATCTACAAAATAACACGTCTCCAAAGCCTTGATGGTATCCTTCCTATAGTCCGGGTCGCTTTAGATATCTACAAAAT
>CAVBWZ010000001.1:0-206987 GCA_963599445.1 Bacteroidaceae bacterium | reverse complement strand
TGACCCTGTATATTGACCTGACAAGGACGATTGAATCCCGTCTCATGTCCTCCCCAAGGTTGAACTTGTATTCCTTGGGGAATTCCTTGGTGTATTGGAACACCAAGAGCACGAGCGAGTGTACATCCTTGTATATCTGAAGGTCGTAGTACAGGGCCATGGAACATCACCTACACAATTCAGCCAATGGTACTGTCATTTCAACAAATCGTTTGCTCTCAAGAAATCGATGAACGACTCAACGATATGGTTGTACCTTTCGACAATGTTCGTTTCATTGAAATCATCCAATTCCTTTGCTAGTCTTTGAAGCTCGACAATACCAGAGCCATCCTTTCTTTGTCCTCTAGCGTTAACAAAACCTAGATAGTACCTTGTTTTATCTTCAAAACGATAGTCTCTGGCAGGTATGTTTATCCTTTTCTCCAACAAAGACTTGTTTCCAAGTGATTCAAGATTCCTGTCATCTGTAAGGACATGCATGTTTTCCTGTAGATTCCTTGAGACTATATGCTCGATGTCAAAGGAGGTCTCCAAAGAAAGAAGACTCTGGGAATCATCGTTGAAGGCCCACCATGCAAGCATTGACTTCGTCAAAGGACGACTGTTGGTGAATTCGATGTTGTCAATCTCCGACCTCAAAACCCTTGGATCGAACTTGAAACCTTCGAATGAAACGGACCTTCCGTTTATGATGTTGACCATCTCAGGATATACAGGAGTGCGAAGGGCGTTCACACCAGGGTTCTCAATGGCATATGCCCAAATGAAAGCCGTAATCTTGACGAGGAAATTGTAGAACCCTTCGTCATCGAGATTTCCGTCAGCATCCCTGTTCTGAAGGAAATAGACAGATACCAGATATGTCCACATTCCGTTGGGAGCGCAATTCAGAACAAACAGCCTGCGTAGGACCCTATCACTGAAACGTTCTTCCGATTGAATGGAGACATCATACCAGAAACTCACAAGACTCTCCAAATCTGAAAGCGCGTGGTCGTTTCTAAGGAATTTGTAATCTTCCTTTTCAAAGAATTTTCTAAGAGCTTTTGTTGTTGAGCTACTTGTACCTTCCTTTGCACGAAGGAAGTACATATAACGGGTGAAAAGCTCATCCATTGGAGAACCGCTGCGCGGATCGAAAACTTTTCCACAAAACTCTTCAAGGTGTTTCCATCTCTCTATGAATCCCCTTACTTCCCCTCTTTGGTTGTAGTAGTTGTACAACTGGGATTTGAAGATATCGGAATCAGCAAGAGGAAGACCTCTGTCGTTCAATGTCGAGAATATCCTCAAAGCAGTATCCTGGCTGTCAGCCTCGATTGGTAGCAAAATACAGTTGTTCATTATCCTAGTTGGTAGATATGAAAAATAGTTTGGGAAATCCTGTAAAAATTTGTTTATCTTCTTTTCAAATAACTCAAAATTATCTGCGTAATTGCTTTTCATTCCAGACAGTCTGTGACCAACTCTCAAAATTTCAAGGAACTCCTCTCTTTCTTCATAAGAAACAACTCTTGAATCTATTTTGAGCCTATTTGGATCCAGATTTCCAAGCTCATCGGTTTTCCAAATACACTTCCCAAGATTTTCTTGGGTTCTTCTTGAATTCTCATCGTTCATATTTCCGAATCTTTCATAGAAGGCACGTAGAAGCAACATAAGAGTAGTAAGGCGCTGTTGTCCATCGATCACCTCCATTTTTCCATCCGCATTTCTGAATGTTACGATTGGTCCCAAGAAGTATTCGTCCCTCTCATTATCGAACTTCGTATAATCCTTGTCAGGAAATGCAAAGTCAAAGACATCCTTCCACAATGTCCCGCATTCGTCTTCCTTCCAAGAATAAGGACGTTGGTAATCCGGAATCAGAAAATCGGCTCTTCTATCGGAAAAGAGCTCCAAGATTGTCTTTTGGTCGACGTTAAGTCTTGCCATAGTTATTTCTCCTTTTTGAATTGGGGACACATTCCCCAAACCCTTTGAATTGCTAAATAATTGAATAGTTTAGAAAGCCCTGACTGGACGCACACGGTAGTCGTCGTAGCGAATGTCGTAGTACTGGTTGCCGCTGGAGAAGAGCTGTTTCCATGCGTTGAATTCACGGCTCTCGGAACTCGACCAGACGTAGTCGTCGTCGGCGAACGAGCCCAGTCCTTGGCTGTGAAGGTTTTCGTACATGAGGTTCAGTTCTTTCAGGCTTGGAAGGAACCAATCCTTATATCCTCCATATTCATAGTCCTTACATTTCCTTGCAGCATATTCCTTCACATCTTCGCCAGAGCTGGCCGAATACGCCTTGCCATCCATGTCCATATACTTCACAAGTCTCTCAGTATTGAACTTTCCAGAACCTATGGCGCATGCTGTTCCAACGGTTAGAATGGTGTTTTCTGGTCTATAATATCCAAATCTGTAATAATAACTTCCACTACCATCATCCATTATGTCAGACAATGCAGCCTCAAGATATCTCCATCCATCAGAATAGAATCCCTTGTCGTAGAACACCAATCCTCCGGCAGGGCCTGCATCGCCGATGGAATAGACCGTTGTCGTCAACTCCTCCCTTCCAAAGCCTTCTCCTTGGTATCCGGCATCGACGACTGCACTTTCCTTCCAATTCGAATACAAGACCTTGGTAAGATTGAAGTCATCGTAGTAGTCGTTGATGAAGCTCATGTTGGAGCCGTCGCCTTTGGAGTTAAGTTCAACGGTGTTCAGTTCTCCCCAACAGTTTCCTGTAAGATCGAACTCCGACTGCGTCTTCCTATCCGTCGTTATGACAATGGATCCACAGTTTACGAAATTGGAATCGTTCACGCTTGCCGTAAACTCCGAGAAAATGCAGTCATTGAACTGGACTTTCTGCACGGAGGTATTTCCAATCAACGAAAGATTGCATCCGTCATACGTAACGTACCTCTGCAAATCCTGATACGAGGAAACCTTTGTCGAAGATACTTTGTTGTTGAACACAAAGCAATATGATGTTGAAAGGGTTGTACCTTCGAACGTATTCCCATCAACATTCACTGAGTATAGATAAACCGTGTCACCTTCAATTCTGTTGTCTGTTGCCAATCCATTCATTACTGAAACGTTTCCATTAATCATTGAGTCCATAAGGTTTCCCGAAAGACAATACTTGTCACTGAAAGCAACTTCGTTCCCAATCGCCCATCCGTTTGCAGTAATCTCAGCATGGTCTACATCGCAATAGCCGCTTATGCCGTTCTTAAGCCCCGATACGTTCGCATAGGATATGACACTGTCGTTGTCGTTTACGAACTTCATCCCATACCAGTTGTCTTCGCCAGCACCAATGCCATAGAAGGATATCATTTCGTCTTCTGTTCCCTTGGCTTCCATCTTTCCTTCAATCTGCAGGTAGAAGTCTCCCTCGAACTGGACATCGACACCTGGTTCTATCTTCAGGACATCGTCCTTCTCAACAAGAAGGTTGCCTGTTACAAGATACGGACTCCTTTCCTTCGTCCATGCAAGGTTGTCACCCTTCAGTACTCCCTTGACCTCCGTCTTCTGGTCTGTAAGCGCAACAGTAGCGGAAAGAGTATTCGACTCGTTTCCGGCACGGTCTATGACCTTAACGTATATGGTCTTCTCTCCATTGACGCCTTCAAGAATCCAGTCAACTGCATTGGCATAACTTATATAACCAGAACTATTGAAATCGCTTATCATGACTGTTTTGCATCCGCTGCCAAGGTCCTCCGCATCGACATGGATGACAACATTCTTTTCTGCAGTGGTGTTCGAACCGTTGTTGATCGTTATGGATTTCAGAACAGGTGCTGTAGAATCGGTCATGACGACCTCTGGAAGCTCCCTTCTCTCCAAGGCATCCAACTTCGAAGCCATGGCCTGGCTCGTACCGTTCCAACCCTCCTTGGAGTATTGTATGGTGTATGCATCTGCAATGGACACACCACCAAGTTCATAGCGACCGCTCACGTCTGTATAGGTTTCCAGAACCTTTCCATCACCCATGTCAACGGAAACCCTTACTCCATCGCTTGACAATGCATCCTTGAGGGTGACTTTTCCCATAATGGTGGCGGTGTTTGGTGTAAGCGTTATGGTCGAAAGCTCAATCACCTCAGAGGCCACAACCTTCACGGGAACCGTTATGTCCGAGCAGTCCTCCCTCTTGAAGCGCATGACATAGTCTCCCAACGGTACATGCTCGAAGAGAAACCCACCAGTTGATGTCGTCACGAACGGACCGATCGAAGAATCTCCATCGAAACTTATAGTCACATCGCTTTCGTCATCCGTTGTAAGTACATCCACCTTTCCGCGTATGCTGTTGTGCGTTGCATGCAGGGTCGAATCGCCTATGCTCACGTAGTTGTCTGCGAACAGTGCGATGTTTCTGGAGACGGATGTGGATTCGAAATCCGTTTTGCCGTATCTTACTCCGCTGTAGTTGCCCTGCGGCACGAAGAACGCATAGGAACCTGATTCATCCGAGTATGTGGTTTCATAGACATCTGTACCCTTCAAAGTCCAACGCCAAGGTCTTTGGAGAGGCGTTGGGCGAAGGCCTCGCTTTGGCCATCGGTAGCCACTATCGCCACGGTTGACTGACCTATGGCCTTCGAAAGCTCATCGGCCGCATCCTCGAGCACCTCATCGTATGGCATCGCCCTCGTGGACGCCGCAAAGACCGGCAGACACATCATAAGACATACAGCCGCCATGGCGATGGTGGCTGCGATCCTTCTTGTTCCTTTCATATATCAGACCTCTGTTGGATATCAATATGAGTATGTGTCCTCCAGGATTGAGGACAGCTTTGAGTCGAGCTCTTTGACGAACGAGGACAAGGCTCTGGACTTTGCGCCTTCGAAGCTTTGGTGGCCCTCCCTGCCCTTGAAGGATTCGACCGTCACGGCTTCGTTGCCGGCAATGTCGACGAAGGAGACCGCGGCGTTGTAGAGCGCGAACGTGAACGATGATGCAACCCCTGTGCCCTTCTGCTCGCTCCATGTGATTTCAATGGAGACCTTGGCGGTTGGGGTTTGGCTTCCGTTGGAGATTGAAAGACCGGCATCCGTGAGTATCCTGCCTATGAATGCCTTCACCGCTCCGCTGTCGTCGCCTGAAACCTCGACTTCGAGGACCATTGCATTCAGTGCCCTGTCGTGAAGGCTGTAGCCCTTGGACATGTCGGTGAACGGAAGGGAATCTCCAGCCAGATAGTTGTACATCACTGTGGAGACGTTGCACTCGTCGCATAGCCTCACATACTCCACGGACCTCTCCAATGCCTTCAACGTGCCCAGGTTCTCCAGAACGTCGTCCTCCAGAGACTGGAGCCTTTGGATCGACGAATCGAGCTTCGACCTGTAGTATTCCGCTGTAGTGCGTCTTTCCATCACGGCAAGTGAGATGTATCCGCCGTCCTTGGACGTAGTGCGTTTCGCTATCTCCACGCCGTAGAGGTCGTCCACGTTCACTGTGGACGAAGCCATGCTGGTGAACATCTCGCTTGAACCATCTGTATTTGCACCGTCCCTTTCGATGGACGATTCCATACTCCAATTCGTCACGGTAATTGTGCGTAGCATGGTATGTCGCTACAGGCGATTCGACAGAAAACAACTGTAGGAAGTTGCCTCTAAATCTTCTTTTTTCGGCATTTATGGACATTTTGATGTCCATAAAGCACTTGAAATGTGCATTTATGGGCAACTTCACAGATACCATTTTCCTTCACTTAAGTAATGCGCAAACCACCCAATGGGAAGGAAAGACACTCACAGCACTTCGTAGATGCCCTTTATGCCGGTCTCTATGGATTCTATCATGTCGTAGACGGCATCGCGGTCCGTGCGAGGCGGCGATTGGACGGGCTCTCCAAAATGGATCCAGCATTCGCTGTGCTGAAACGGTTTGCGGCGGTCCTCAAGGCCGACTCTAAGTCCTTTTATGGTGATTGGGACTATGAGGGCCTGGGATTCCGTTGCAAGGCGGAACGAACCTTTCTTGAACGAGCCAATCACCCCGTTCTTGCTGCGCCTGCCCTCTGGAAATATGTACATTGGGTAGCCGCGTCTTATGTTGGCCACAGCCTTCTCAATGGATTTGGCACCTTCCTTCAGGCTTTTTCTGTTGATGAACACGGAGTGTATTGCCAGAATCCACACGTTCACGCCAGGAACGAGCAAAAGCTCCTTCTTTGCAACGAAACCGGTTCTTATACGAAGCGCCAGTATGGCGGGGATATCCAACAAGCTTGTGTGGTTCGATACGAAACACACGGGCCTTCCGCTACGGGACAACCTACGCACGCCGTCAACATCCCCCACAGTATGGATCTTCACACCCACAAGGCGCATCACGAAACCAGACAACGCATAGGCGAACCAATAGGACCACGCATCACCGGTCCTCTTAAAACCTATGGCCTTCAGCAGGAACCCTGGGATTATCCCAAAGAAGAACGAAACGAGAAAAGCTGGAACCACCAATAGGAAGCCCCAAAGAACGTAAAGCACCTGTCAGTCCTCTCCTTCAAACAAGCTCAATCGAAGTCCCTGCGGTAGAGATGGGCGTAGTGTCCGTTTGCAGCAAGAAGCTCTTCGTGAGAGCCGCTTTCAATCACATGTCCCTTCTCCAACACTATAATCTTATCGGCATCCTTCACAGTGGTCAAACGATGGGCGATAACGATTGATGTTCGACCCTTGGAAAGCTTTGCAAAGGCATCCTGGATGAGCTTTTCGCTTTCGTTGTCCAAAGACGATGTAGCTTCGTCGAAAATGAGGATTGGAGGATTCTTGAGGAACACCCTTGCAATCGAAAGCCTCTGTTTCTGGCCACCTGAAAGCCTTGTACCATGCTCTCCAACCATTGTGGAGAGCCCTTCAGGCAGCGATCTTACGAAATCCCCAAGGTTGGCCGCATCAAGTGCGGCGAGCATCTCAGAGTCAGTGGCATCGGGCTTGCCATAGCGTAGGTTTTCACGGATATCGGCATCGAAGAGGAATACGTCCTGCTGCACGAAGCCTATGTTGTGTCTAAGCGAGGCCTGCGTGACGTCGCGGATGTCCTGCCCGTCTATGGTGATGGAGCCGTCGTCCATTTCGTAGAAACGTGGAAGGAGGGATGCGGTTGTGGTCTTGCCGGCACCGGACTCGCCAACGATTGCAACGGATGAGCCGCCTGGAATCTCGAACGAAAGGTCTCCTATGACCTCTCCGTCCTTGCTGTCGTATGCAAATCGTACATGGTCGTAGCGTATGTCACCGGTGGAGACCTTGAGGTCCCCAGCCCCCGGCTTGTCGTTTATGGTTGGCTGTATGTCCATTATCTCCGTGAAGCGCTCGAATGCGGCGGTGCCTTGGTTGAGCTGCTCCACGAAGTTTATGAGCCTGTCTATCGGCTCAAGGACGACGCTCACGTACAAAAGGAACGCAACAAGGTCATAGGACTGTATCATGCCCTTGTAGATGAGGATTGCTCCGCCTACGACGGTGGTGAAGTAGTACATGTTCCTTAGGAAGTTCATGCCTGTGCCATAGGTTGCCATCACGCTGTACTGGCGTCTTCTACTCTGCTTTAGGTCCTCGTTGGAGTCGTCGAAGCGGGAGCCTTGGAACTCTTCGCTTGTGAAGGATTTGACCTCCCTTATGCCTTGGATCGAGTTCTCTACGTTGGCGTTGACATCCGCCACATGACGCCTTACATCCCTTGAGGTCTGTTTCTGCTTTCCTCCAAAGACGATGCCCCATGTCACGAGAAGCGGCATTGGAATCAAGGAGATGAGAGCCATTGGAACACTGTAGTTGAACATCACGATGTATGCGCCAAGGATTGTGGCGACCGATATCAAGCAGTCCTCAGGGCAGTGGTGGGCGACTTCCGCTATCTGAAAGAGGTCGTTCGTGATGCGGCTCATCAGGTGTCCTGTCTTGGCGGTGTCGAAGTATCCAAAGCTCATCTTCTGAAGATGGTTGAACATGTCGCGTCTCATGTCGTTCTCAACGTACACGCCAAGGAAATGTCCCCATTTAATCCTTATGTATCCAAGCATGGATTGTATGACATAGACGCTGAACATCATTGCAAAGCATGTGAGGATCTGCGTCCACATGCCCTCCGGTATCCAGGTCTTCAAAAGCTCTCTGGTGAGGGCTGGAAAGAAAATGGAAAGTAGCGAACTTGCAGTTGCGGCAACCATATCAAGGACGAACAATCCCCTATACGGCTTGTAGTAGCTGAAAAAACGTTTCAACTGACTCACTTTGGACCTCCGTTCTTCCTTCCGAACAACCTTTGGAAGAATCCCTGCTTCTTGGGCTGTGTCGTCTGTGCTTCAGAGGACTTTGGTTCGACCTTGCAGGATTCAACCATGTGAGATTCAGTCTTTGAAGCTTCAACCTTACTGCTTTCGACAGGCTTCTTTTCAGTAGGTCTCCTCTCGGTAGGATTCTTCCCAACGGGTTTTCCTTCTGTTGATTTCCTTTGGGAAGGCTTCGCATCACTCTTCCTCTCTCCCTTTGGCTCGAACCCGTACTTTCTCTTGTAGTAGGCAAGACGCTCCTCTTCAGTCATGTTGCCAAGGGACTTGTAGTCCACGGACTGGGTGTTTTTCTGAGGCTTGGAGCCCTTTTGAGCCGACCTTTGAACGTTTTGAGAAGCCTTCCTTTCAGAAATCCTGCACTGGCCATCATTTCGCTTCGAATCTCCACGCCCACCATCCTTACGAGAACCACCATTGCGGGAACCGCCATTGCGAGAGCCACCCCTAGAAGAACCATGGGAAGCTCCACGGGTCGAACGGCTGTCAAGGTTCCAGTTCTTTCCCAACGACTTGTCCTCTATGTCAGGGAGGTTCTCGGGCCACACTACAGGGATCTTCATCTTTATGTACTTTTCGATTGGTTCAAGGCCATATACGAACTCTTCGTCCGCAAAGGTTATGGCTTTGCCGCTCTTTCCAGCACGGGCTGTACGGCCAATGCGGTGCACATAGTTCTCGTAGTCCTCCGGGATATCGTAGTTGACGACAAGTGGAAGGTCGTCTATCTGGAGACCTCGGGCGGCTACATCAGTTGCAACGAGGATGGAGGTCTTTCCATCCTTGAGCTTGTTCAAGGCAGCCTGCCTCTGGCCTTGTGGAAGGTCGCCTGTAAGGTAGTCTGCATTGTAGCCGTTGAGCTTGAGGCGGCTTGCAACCTCAGCCGCCATGTGGCGGCTGTTGGTGAACACGATTGCAGATTCCGGTTTCTCCAAATCAAGGATCTGTAGGAAGAGAAGGAACTTCTCCGCTTTGGCTACATGGTAGAGCTCCTGGGTTATGTTCTCCACCGTGATGTGGTCAGGTTCAAGCTCTATCTCCTCAGGCTCGTTCATGAACTCCCATGCAAGCTCACGCACACGCATTTCGAGTGTTGCGGAGAACAGCATGGTCTGTCGGCTCTCACGTGGAGGAAGAAGGCGGAACATCTTCTTTATGTCAGGATAGAAGCCCATGTCGAACATGCGGTCCGCTTCGTCTATGACAACGGTGTCTATGCGGCGGCAGTCAAGTTCCTTGTGCTCCATGAATTCCAAGAGCCTTCCTGGGGTTCCAACATAGATGTCGCAGCCCATTTCCAGGAGCTTTCTCTGATGCTCGTAGCCGACACCGCCATAGAAGCACCCTACATGAAAGCCCTCGACCCTTGAGCACAGAACCAATGCATCGTCCGATATCTGCTGTGCAAGCTCCCTCGTAGGAGCCACGATGAGACATGAAGCGCTCTTTCCCTCGTCTCTCAGACGAAGGAACCTCTCCAGAAAGGTTATTACATAGACTGCGGTCTTTCCGCTTCCAGTCTTGGACTGGACCATTACATCGCTGCCGCTTATGGATATGGGCAGCACCCGCTCCTGTACGGGCATACATTGTGTGAAATGAGCGGCTCTGGTTCCTTCCAGCACCTGCTCATGCAAAGGCAATTCGCTAAATTCCATATATACATCCTATGAGAAGCCGCAAACGACTCCTCTCCAACTTAATAAAAACCAAACTCAGTCAGACCCGTACATCCTGAGGATCTCACGAGGCTTGGAGCCCCTTGCAGGTCCAATGTAGCCGGCATCCTCCATCTGCTCGATGAGGTTCGCCGCCCTGTTGTACCCAATGTTGAGCCTTCTCTGAAGGTACGAAGCGGATGCCTCGCCCCTGTCAGACACTATCTTCCACGCTCTCATGAAAAGGTCCTCTGCACCGGAGGATGCAGACGAATCATCAACGTCCTCATCCTCGTCGTCATCGTCCTCGAAATATGACTCGTCAATGTAATCGGGCTGCCCCTGCGTCTTCACGAACGAGACGATCTCCTCGATCTCGGAGTCTATGTAGGCACCCTGGATCCTTTCCGGGACACGTGCCTCTGGGCTGTTGTAGAGCATGTCGCCACGGCCAAGGAGCTTCTCCGCTCCAGCGGTATCTATGATGATCCTGCTGTTCAGTGCATTGGATACGGCAAAGGCTATCTGGGTTGGAATGTTGCTCTTTATGGTGCCTGTGATGACATCGGACGACGGCCTTTGGGTCGCAAGCACCAGGTGGATGCCGCAGAACCTTGCAACGGCCGTGATTCTCTTGATGGAGGCTTCAAGTTCCTTTCCAACGCTTAGCATGAGGTCAGCGAACTCATCAACAATGACCATGATGTACGGGAGCTTGACCCTAAGCAGCCCCTTCTCCACTATCTTTTCGTTGTAGTCCTCTATCTTCCTTGCTCCCACGCTTGAGAAGAGGGCCATACGGCGCTCCATCTCCTCCACGATGAAGTTCATGGCCTTGATGGCCTTCTTTGGCTCCGTGATGACAGGCGTCAGCAAATGGGGGATTCCATTGTAGACGGAAAGCTCCACCATCTTTGGATCCACCAGAAGCATCCTGACTTCCTTTGGAGACTTCGTGAAAAGCACCGAGCAGATAAGGCCGTTTATACAGACCGATTTTCCAGATCCCGTCGTACCTGCGACAAGAAGGTGTGGGGTCTTGGCAAGGTCTATGACGATGTTCTCACCCGTGATGGTCCTTCCCAAAACCATAGGTATCTTGTAGTTCTTGGACTTGAGGGCGGGCATCATCACATCGAACCCAATGGTGTCCCTCTTCTTGTTCGGGACCTCTATTCCAATGGCCGACTTGCCGGGGATGGGGGCAAGGATTCTGACGCTGGCAACCGACAGGTCCATTGCAATGTTGTCTGCAAGGGTCAGAACGGAATTGACACGTATACCTCTCTGAAGCTCAAGCTCGTAGAGCGTGAACGTAGGTCCATGCTGGACGCCAATGAGGCTGGTTCCAATCTTGAACTGGCGCAGCGTATCCACGATTATCATGCCTTCAGGGTCGTTCTCCAAATCCTCGTAGACCGTACCGCTTGTAGGATAATGGCGCAGCATGGTCTCAGGCGGGAACTTGTACACGAACTTCTGTTTGTCTATGAGATACGAATCGCCCGCAGCAGAGCTCTTGAGACCTGCGATCCCGGACACATAGTCTATATCCGGCCCCTTTGGCTTCTTCGTCTCCTGCTCCTGGTTCTCCTTGCTGTACTTCTCCTTGGCGGCGTCTATCTCTTCGTCCGACTCCACGATATCGGCCTGAATCTCCTTGGAGACCTCCTTCTGAGCCTCGCGCTGAGCCTGCTGTGCGTTCCTCTGAAGCTGCCTCATCACCTGCTGCTCATGCATTTCGTTCTCTGCACGCACAGCCTCTTCCTTGAACACGGCCGGAGCCGCCACGCTCTGGTCCTCCACGCTTGTCCTTCTCTCGTAGGAGCTCTCCTCTTGGGCAAAGACCGATTTCTCTGCACCCGCACTTCTCTGCTCCACCTGGCGTACAGGTTCAACAGGCTCCTGCTGGGCAGGTCTTTGAACCTGAGGCTGTATGTACTGCTGCGAATCCTGCTGTTGGTACTGAGGCCTATACTGCTGCTGCGGTGCAAACGGATTCTGAAGCTGCGAAGGAGGAGCTTGGAACTGCACCTGCTGAGTGTGGCTTTGAGTCTCAATCCTACTGTCGTCATTGTGCTGTGGAATGCCAAAGTCTATGTCTGCGGCGTTGGAGGCGTATGAATTGAAGTCCTTTTCAGCCTGTGCCTCCTCAGAGAGCCTTTTCATGAGGTTCCTGGGTTTGAACATAGCTTCAAGACGGCGGCGGTTCTCCTCTTCCTCCTTGCGGGCCTTCTCCTCAGCAAGGGCCTTCATTCTAAGCTTCTCCTCTTCCAAAGCCTTGATGCGCTGGGCCTCGGCAAGCTTGCGCTCCTGTTCTTCCTTCTTAAGTTTAGCTTCACGCTCAGTTACGTCGTATATCGTTCTATCTACAGAGGATACGCTTGAGCCAACGGTATAGTTTGGAAAGCTCTCAAACTGAGGGACAGCTACATCGACAAGGCTCTTGAGGGCCTTTCTGGACCCGTTTGGGTCGTCCTTCTTGATTACAGGTGCTGGCTGGGAGACAGGTTCGTTGGCACCGCCGTCTCCGCATTCAGCTTCATCATCCAATACAGGGGCTGCGGTTTCACGGGGAGCATCGGACTCAGGGACATCGGCCTTTGTTTTGCTGGGTTTTGCCTTTCCCGAGGCCTTGTGTGCTTTTGAGGCCTTCTCTGGGAGATCACCTCTGCGCTTTCGTCGTCTTGAGATACAGCCTGCAGCAAGGATGGTGCAGGAAAGAAGAAGGGTGGCGAATGCAACCATGTAGTAGTATGAAGGTAGGATGTCCACAAGACCAAAGCCTTGGCCTCCTTGGGCGTAGGCGAAGATGAGGTAGACCGAGTAGAACGCAACGCATTTGAGCAGAAACGACAGCGGTCCAGCTCCTAGAAATGTGGTGACAAGGACCAGCACAGCAAAGGCTGCAAGTGGTGCAAGTCCATAATCTACAAGGCTTTCAGTATGGAAGAAACCCACATACTGCATGAAAAGCTCATGAAGGCGGGCAAGGATTGCATATGGGAGGGACCCCTCCTCCATTGGAATGTATGGGAAGGCGCATACGGCAAGGACCGGCAACGCCAACAGAACCGCGAGAACAATCCAGAGAATGCTTTTCCTTTTAGTGCTCATCTTGTCCATGCTGGCAATGATAGCACTTTAGAGAGGTCTTAGGGAAGCAAGGTCAGTCCGTTTCACCTTGTTTATGTAATACAAGAAGCTGCCGCTTGGAGGAGCTGAAAGGAACATCGTACTGAACGGTTTTGGCATCGAACACACCGGGAAGATGCTCATCCAAACACCTAAGCTCCTCCTCGATGTTCTCATCGCTGCTCTTGTACGCAAGGACCTTTCCATTGGGTTCGAGAATCCTATCAAGATCAAAAACGACGTCCTTAAACTGTCTGAATGCCCTAAAAGTTACCACATTGTATTTGTTATGTACCTCTGAAAGGTCCTTTTGCACTACTTGGACGTTTTTTGAAAGACCCATCACGGCGCATGTGTTCCTAAGGAATCCGGCACGTCTTCCCATGCGCTCGACAAGGGAGAGGTTCCACTTTGGGAATGCACTTGCAAGCACAAGTCCAGGAAGCCCCGCACCTGAGCCTAGGTCTGCGGCCTTTACGATGTCAAACGACGAGGTCTCCTCCCGTATGATTGGAGCAGGTGCGAGGCAGTCCAGCAGGTGCTTGACCACAAGCTCACGTCCCTGTGCGTTCACAAGACCATATGCAGGATTGAAGATGATTATCTCGTCATAGAGTTTTGAAAGAGAGTTGGAGAGCTCTGAAAGCTCAACGGCGCTACAATCAGGCATGATGTCGTGGATTCCTTCCTCAAGTATTCTTCTAAGCTCTGCTTCCATTGCGTCTCCTTACCAAAACCACTTTTCAAGAGGAACTTTCAAAACTCACTTCTTCAAATACACGAGAAGAACCGTTATGTCGCTAACCCTCACACCCGATATCCTTGAAGCCTGTCCCAAGGACGAAGGCCTTACAAGCTTGAACTTCTCCCTAGACTCAGCGGATATACCTTCAACGGCATCGTAGTCGAAATCCTCAGGTATGCGTATGCCCTCCAGCTTTGCGAACCTGTCCACCTGCTTGTCCTGGCGCTTTATGTACCCATCGTACTTGACTTTGAGCTCAAGCTGAAGCCTTACGCTCTTTGGATACTCGCCAATCTCAGGAATGGTCGTCTCAAGTTCATCCATGGTGACCTCTGGCCTCTTCAGGCTGTCCAAAGCGTTCACTCCTTGGAATCCACGATGTCTTATGAGGTCCTGAAGGCTCTCGATCTGCTCTGCTTTCTTCTCCAACAGTCCAAGGCGTTCGTCAGTTGAAAGGCCAACTTCATGACCTTTTCTCGTAAGTCTTTCGTCCGCGGTGTCATGGCGTAGGTTCAGCCTGTACTCGGCGCGGCTTGTGAACATCCTGTATGGTTCCTTGGTCCCCTTGGTCACAAGGTCGTCTATGAGGACTCCTATGTACGCCTCCGTCCTGTCAAGGACTAGAGGGTTCTCGCCTTTGAGTTTCTGACAGGCGTTTATTCCAGCCATGAGCCCCTGACATGCAGCCTCTTCGTAGCCGCTGGTTCCATTGGTCTGCCCTGCTACGAAAAGACCGTCAATCAACTTGGATTCAAGCGAGAGCTTCAACTGCTGGGGGTCTAGGTAATCGTACTCCACGGCATATGCAGGACGCATTATCACAGCATCCTCAAGCCCTGCTATGGAGTGGATTATGTCATGCTGCACGTCTTCCGGGAGTGAAGTGGAAAGACCGTTGAGGTACATCTCCTGCGTTCCAATGCCCTCAGGCTCCACGAATATCTGGTGTCTGTCCCTTTCCGGGAACCTGACAACCTTGTCCTCTATGGACGGGCAGTATCTAGGGCCCTTGCCCACGATCTTTCCACCATAAAGCGGAGACCTATGCATATTGGCGCGGATTATGTCATGCGTTCTCTCGTTCGTATACGTTATCCAGCATGGGATGGAAGGCCTGTCTATGGTCTCATGCATGAAGCTGAACGGAACGACCTCATCATCTCCGTACTGACGCTCCATCTCCTCGCAGTGGAGGCTGGAGGCTTTTATTCTGGCAGGAGTTCCCGTCTTGAGCCTTCCGACGTTGAAGCCTTTTTTCCTTAGGGCATCTCCAAGTCCAATGGCAGCCTCCTCTCCAAGTCTTCCTGCGCTGTGGTCGTACTCTCCAATGAAGATACGTCCATCCATGAACGTCCCTGTCGTAAGGACCACAGCCCTAGAGGAAATCGAAATCCCCCTCTGGGTAAGGACTCCGCAGGCCTTTGGAATGCCGCTTCCATCATCCTGGGTGAGGATGTCCACAACGGTATCCATGAAAAGTTCAAGGTTGTCCTGGTTCTCCAAAGTCTCCTTTGCAAGTCTTGAATACGAAAACTTGTCGGCCTGCGCCCTTGGAGCCTGGACCGCGGGCCCCCTTCTTCTGTTGAGGATTCGGAACTGTATCATGGTGCTGTCTATGAGAAGTCCCATCTGACCGCCAAGGGCATCGGTCTCCCTTACTAGGTTGCCTTTGGCAAGTCCTCCAACGGCGGGGTTGCACGAAAGCCGCCCAATGGCGTCAAGGCTTTGGGTGACGAGCAGGGTCTTGAATCCAATCCTGGCGCACGCAAGGCACGCCTCTATCCCGGCATGTCCACCACCAACAACTACAACATCATAGTCCATATCTCACGCTCACTCTTTCCTCAATCATTTTCCTAATCATTTTCCAACGCAGAAGGTTCCAAAAATCCTGTCAAGGATGTCGTCAGTAGTGACTTCACCTGTAATCTCACCCAACGCCTCAATGGCCTCTTGAATGTCCATTGATACGATATCAAGAGGTACATCGTGCTTTGCGGCCATCATTGCAGAATCAAGGGCGTTCTGACACCTTTCAAGGTCAGTCTTCTGCCTTTCGCTTTCTATCACAAGGCCGTCGTCTCCCTGAACCTGCACGTCCAGAGTCAGGCGCCTTGATATCTCATTGCACAAGTCCTGAAAGCCCTGCCCCGTGACAACTGAAACCAACACCGCTGCGCATCCATGATTTGAGTCTTTGAAGGTTTCTCTTTGCGTATTTTGCAAGAGGTCAGCCTTGCTGTACACCACTATGCAACGCGGGTCGTTTGCAAGCTCTGTATCCAACGTTTCATACAAAGCTTCGCTTGCTTCGCCGTCAGAGCCAACCTCATCAGGTCCAACCATGTAGAGGATTATATCGGCAGCTTCAAGGAGACTTCTGGAACGCTCCATTCCCTGGGCTTCTATGCCATCCTGTCCACCGGCATCTCCGTCTCCAGTCTTCTGGGAAAGGTCTCTGAATCCAGCTGTATCATAGAGCCTTACAGGAATGCCGTCTATCGTGCACTGTGCTTCTATGAAATCCCTCGTCGTCCCCTCTACGGAGCTTACTATGGAACGCTCCTCCTTGAGGAAGTAGTTGAAAAGGGAGCTCTTGCCTGCATTGGTCGGGCCGGCAAGGACTACCCTTGCACCTTGGGAGTACAACCTTCCTGCATTGTATGTGGCCTTTATCCTACCTACGGCATCAATGGCTTTCTCAAGCTCTTGAAACGGAAAGGAAAGGTCCTCTCCAATCTCGTCCTCCGAGTAGTCAAGCTGGACTTCAATGGTGCTCATCACCCCAACAAGGATATCCTTTATATGGGATATAGCCTTGAAAAGAGAACCATTGAGTCTGTTCAGAGCCATCGTTTGTCCCGTGCGCCCTTTGCTGTCTATGAGCTCCTCAACGGCCTCGGCTCTGGTAAGATCCATCTTTCCATGAAGGAATGCGCGTAGTGTGAACTCTCCGGCAAGGGCTTTTCTGAAACCAAGGCCCTCCATGAGGGAGAGCACCGCACGCACCACCTGAAGTCCACCGTGGCAGGAGACTTCAAGGGCCTCCTCCCCCGTGTAGCCGTGGCCATCACGATATACCGTCACAACCACATCGTCTATTGGAAGGCCATCCCTTGGATCCACAAGCCTTCCGTACACAGCCGCGTTGGTCTTGGAGGACTTGAGTCGTCTGGAATTCGAAAACGCCTTGGACAAAGCCTCTATGCAGCCGTCGCCGCTCACACGTACGACCGCTATTGCGCTTTTGCCCCATGCAGTTGCAAGGGCGTAGATGATGTCGTTCGTATCGTATGATTTCACAGAGGCTTCCATAGCTTGGAAGTATAGCGATTTGCCCTTGCGTTGGCTACTTCCATACACAAGAACAAACGACTAATATTGGGCTATGGCACATGACATTGAAGGAAAGATGAATCATAGAAGCATGAAAGATTTGCTTAAGGCCGCAAAAGACAGAAGCCTTCTCTACGGTTCCATAAGAGGATTCTTCGACCAGCGTGGCTATGTGGAAGTTGAGACCCCCACCCTTTCGCCGGACCTCATTCCAGAAGCCACCATAGACGACTTTGCAACCACATTCATGAACGAGTTCGAAGGAAGCCGTGAAATGTACCTCATACCATCCCCCGAGGTCTTCATGAAAAGGCTCATCGCAGATGGAAGCGGCTCCATATACCAGATTTCAAAATGCTTCAGGAACTGCGAGCAGATAGGGGAGATCCATAACCCGGAGTTCTCCATGCTCGAATACTACACCGTTGGCTACGACGAAGTCGATTCCATAGCATTGACGCAGAACTTCATAAGGGAGACAGCCCTCCCTGGCTGTCCACAAAGCGTACTTGAAAATTTCGAGATTCTGTCCGTTAAGGATGCAGTAATGCGCTACACTATGCCGCAGTACACCAACATCACGGACGCAGGGATGACGGATCTTGACGAGCTGCAGAATCCAAAGGACCTGCGAGAGCAGGCACAAAGACTGGGGCTCTACATACCTGGACCTGAAAGCTGGGACGACACATTCAACAGAATCTTCATAAACTTCGTGGAACCCAACCTTCCAAAGGACCATCCCGTATGTCTTGTAGACTATCCAAAGCAGATAGAATGCCTTGCCCAACGCAACGGCAACTACAGACGTCGCTGGGAGCTGTACATAAACGGAATGGAGGTGGCCAACTGCTACCTTGAGGAGCGGGATGTGGAGACGGTAAGGGCCTACTACAAGGAGGAGTACAACAAGCTTGTGGAGCTCAGGTCCCGGAACGGCAAGGTCATCCCCGATGCGGACGACTCCTTTGCAGACATCTTCGAAAGCTTCCCCAAGTGCTCCGGTGTCGCAATTGGACTGGATCGTCTTCTCATGGTGGAGACCAGAAGATGCGACATAGACGATGTACTGCTGTTCCCCTTCCAATGAACCCTTCCCCTTGTAAAGCCTACAGATAAATGATATTATGAACTGCACTATCGAGATAGATGCAAAGCTAGTGTAAACTCATTCATACACAAGAGGTGATTAAGTTATGATAAAAGCTGGACAGATCGACAAAGGTACAGCGCTGCTCATCAAGGGTCAGCCGTTCATCTGCATTGACCGTGAATTCGTCAACCCAGGAAAGGGTTCTGCATTCGTAAGACTCAAGCTCAAGAGCCCATCGACAGGCCAGGTCCTCCAGGAGACGATGAAGAGCCAGGACAATGCAGAGGACATCAACGTTGAGATGATGGATTTCCAGTATATGTACAACGACGGTGAGAACTTCCACATGATGAACGTCGACACCTACGACCAGTTCGAGGTTCCAATGGCAAACTTCCCAGACTACCAATACCTCATGAAGGACGGAGAGACGTACCGCTGCACAGTCTATGGAGACGATGTCCTTGACATTCAGATTCCATCCAAGGTCGTATTCCTCGTAGCGGAGGCAGAGGAAGCCATCAAGGGCGACACCGTCCAGGGCGCAACCAAGTACGTCACTACAGAGACAGGTCTCAGAGTCAGAGTTCCAATCTTCATCAAGCAGGGTGAGAAGATCCGCGTCAACACAGAGACCAAGGAGTATCTTGAAAGAGTCAACAACTGACGTTCAGGAATCATCCACAAAGCACAGGCTGTTGCGCAAGCGGCAGCCTTGTTTTTTGCCTTACGAAAATAGAAACGCGAAGATAGAAGCGCATACGAGGCATCGCAATGGCACAAGAAATCACTTCAATGGAGCAACTAGGCACAATCCTTGAACTCACCAAGGAAGAGCTCGCATGGAAGGAAAGCCCAATCAGCGTTCCACTTAGGATAACCGCTCACTACGCTGGACTCATCGACCCGCACGACCCGCACGACCCACTTAGGCGCCAAGTCGTACCAACGGCAAAGGAGAACCAAGCCCTCGAAACCGAGTCCGACGACCCTCTTGCAGAGGTCCCCCACAGCAAAGGCCAACGCCTGATCCACCGCTACGGCAACCGCGTGGCCTTCCTCGCCACCGACATATGCCCAATGTACTGCCGTCATTGCTTTCGCCGTCGCTTCACGGGCAACATGATGGGCCCCGCCTCCAAGTCCGATATCCTTGAAACCGCCACATACCTTGCAAGCCACCCTGAAGTGAAGGAGATGCTTGTAACTGGAGGCGACCCTCTAACCCTCTCCAACGACCAACTTGACTTCATGATAGGCACTTTCAGAAAAGCAAGCCCACACTTGATAATAAGGATATGCACACGCTATCTGGTGTCGCAGCCAACGCGAATGGACGACAGGCTCGTTGCAATGCTCAAGAAACACAATACGGCACCGTTCTATCTATTGACCCAGTTCAATCATCCACGAGAGATCACGGAGGAAAGCATAATGGCAGTCTCCCGCTTCGTGAATGCGGGAATCCCGGCTCTCAACCAAACGGTGCTTCTAAGAGGCGTCAACGACAATGCCGATACCCTTGAAGAGCTGTGCAACAGTCTTCTTTTCAACAGAATAAAGCCATACTACCTCTTCCAAGGCGACATGGTTACTGGAACAGCAGACTTCAGAGTCCCCCTCAAAAGAGGACTTGCCATAGAGCAGGAGCTACGCAGGCGTCTTTCAGGCCTTGCAATGCCGCTCTATTGTGCAGACCTCCCACAAGGAGGTGGCAAGGTTCCACTCTGCGGCTCATACATAGAAGAAGCGCCTGCTACGGACAAGGGTTCTTGGAAGATCCGCACCCTTGACGGCGACTACCGCATCCTTACGGACCCAAACTGAACCCAACGTTTTTTTGATTCTTCGTGATTCCGGATGCATTTTTTCATCCTGAAAAATGAATTTTGAAAATTCCGGATGATTTTTTCATCCTGAAAATCATTTTTTCCAAATTCAGGATGATTCTCCAAGGACTCACAAAAAAACACGGCCCTTCCGAGCCGTGTTCATCACAAAAGCAAACCTAAGCTTTTAGTCTTGCAACTGGGAGAGTATATTCTCAATCTCCGTCCTGCGGGTCTCCTCTCTAATGGCATCATACTCGCTGGTTGTCATTGGTTCAGTCTCAACAGCCTCTTCCACGACCTCTTCAGGAGCGACCTCAGCGGTCTCAGCAGCCTGCTCCTGAACAGGTTCCTGTTCAGGCATTGCCTTGAGAACAGCATCCACGATGTATGGAAGGTACTTTTCAAGATCCTTCTCAAGCTCAGGAAGCACTGCATCTGCAACGTATGGAGCGTATGAAGAGAGGTTCTTCTCAAGCTCTGCAACGACAGCGTCCACATCAACGATGGTTTCAGGAACCGCTGGCATATCTACCACGACAGGCTTCTCCTCTGTGAGAAGAGGAAGCACAACGGCCTCTCCGTTCGAGGCATCAGCCACTGGTTCGGAGGACTTCACGTTGACCACGACCTTCACGCTGTCCGCCATGGCAGGAACGTTTGGAACGGAGCCAACGAACGTGAAAACTTCGCCTTCAAGCCTATCCATTATGCCTAGGACGATTTCAGGAGTGATGTCGGCAATAAGGGTGTCCCTGTAGTTCGAATACATATCCATAGCCAAAGCGTCCTCGTATGTAAGAAGCTCTGGAACAAGTGCCTTCACTATGTAAGGAGCATATGCATCAAGGTTCTTCTCAAGCTCTGCGACGACAGCAGGGACAAGCTCTGGAAGGAGCGTGTCAACATAGTCCGCAGGGTCCACATAGGAGGAGGCGACGGTCTCCTCAACCATCGAGGAGGCATTTACCTGAGCCATCAACTGGTTTACAAGAGCATCCTTCTCGGACGAAAGCTTGGTTTCAAGAGCCTCGAAGGCCTTTGCAACCTGAGCGTTGATCTTCTCATCGACCTGCGATGCCACGGAATCTACTACCGAGTCAGCTACGGAATCGACTGCAGCATCTACGGAAGAGTCCACATAAGGTACTATGCGGTCGTTCACGGCGGCATCGATCTTTTCATCGATCATATCTCCGACCTCTTCCATCAGCTGGGCCTTATTCGTACCGGATATGGTGTTGTAGTCCCCAAGGATTCCGCTGAATGCGAAAGTGTCTGGCTTTGTGACGAAAACCACAGCGCCGCAGTAAAGCACGAGCATTATCAAAACAGTAAGCAGAATGATTTTATTCTTCTTCATGGTCCTCATTCCCCTTGATATCAGTGATTCCGATTCTATCACATATATCCACGATTTGTCGATTGAGTTCTCTCTTTTCCGTGCCAAAGTCGTTTTCCACCACAAACACAGGACAGGCATAGGCATTGCTACGGAAATCCACATCCTCTTGAGCGGCCTCACGCTTTTGGAAAGCCTCTCTTGAAACACCATCCCGCTCCAAGGCCCGTTTGAGCCTAACTTCATATGGAGCATCGACATATATCACAGCCTTGCAAAGACGGTCCATGCCTGCCCTATGAAGGAGCGCCCCATTCAACACCAACACACAGCCGCTACAGAGAGCCTCACGCCCAAGGATACACCTTTCCATCCAAGGGTACAGAATGTCCTCCAAGGCCTTACGAAGAGACGGGTCGTCGAACACCTTTCTCGAAAGGGCCTTCCTTGAAACGCGCAGGACGCCATCCTCCACGACCATGACATCATGTCCAAAGACCGATTCTATCGCATCTGCATTCGCAGAGAGGCCCTCGTGTCCAAGTACGTCAAGGTCCAAGACCTCAAAGCCCATCCTTTCAAGCAGGGCACCAACGTAGTTCTTTCCGCTGCAGCTCTTGCCGACAAGACCTATGAGCATCAGTGCATCTCCCCCCAGCTACGACCGGTTTCAAGTCCAACCTTGAGTGGAACGCTTAGCTTGTAGGCGTTCTCCATTGAGCTACGGACAAGAGCCGTCATGCGCTCTACCTCATCAAGCGGAACCTCGAAGATCATTTCATCGTGGACCTGTAGGAGCATCCTGGACCTAAGACCAGCATCCTCCATAGCCCTTGAAAGGGATATCATGGCAAGCTTCATTATCTCAGCGGCCGTCCCTTGGATTATGGTGTTGACTGCAACCCGCTCTGCCCCTGCAAGGACGGCCTTGTTGCGGCTCTTCATCTCAGGGATGAAGCGGATATGCCCCATGGCGGTCTTCACAAAGCCATCGGCCTTGGCCTTGACCTTGACGTCCTCGATGAACCTCTTCACCCCGCTGTACTGCTCGAAATACGTGTCTATAAAGCGTTGGGCTTCGCTGCGCGGAATCTTGAGGTCCTTGGAAAGACGGAATGCGGACATGCCGTACATGATTCCAAAGTTTATGGTCTTGGCGGCGCGGCGCTGGTCGGGTGTGACCATTTCAGGGAAGATTCCAAAGATATTGGCGGCGGTGTCGCGGTGGACATCTTCGCCGGACAGGAACGCACCTCGCAGGTTCTCGTCACCGGATATATGGGCAAGCACCACAAGCTCTATCTGTGAATAGTCCGCGGACATAAGGACGCAACCTTCCTTTGGAACGAAGGCATCCCGTATCCTGCGGCCTTCGTCCGTCCTGATTGGAATGTTCTGAAGGTTTGGATTCTTGCTGGAGAGTCTGCCAGTCGCCGTCCCCGTTTGGGAGAATGTGGTGTGTATGCGACCAGTAGAAGGATTTATAAGGGTTGGCAACGTAAGGACATATGTATTAAGTAGCTTGTTAAGGAGCCTATAGCGCAGGATAAGAGGCGGCACAGGGTCGTCCTGAGAAACGGAAAGCTCCTCCAACACATCGGAGTCCGTTGAGAAACCGGACTGCGTCTTCCTTCCTGTAGGAAGATTCCTGTCAACGAACAGCACTTCCTGAAGCTGCTTTGGAGAATTGAGGTTGAACTCCTTTCCGCAGAGCTCGAACACAGCCTTTTGGACATCCTCGATTTCGACTTCAAGGTCGCTTCTGAACGAATCAAGCCTTGAAGTGTCAAGGATTATGCCTTCAAGCTCCATGTTGGCAAGAATCTCGACCAACGGCATCTCTATGTCAAATAGCGCGTCGTCAAGACCATTGGCCTTGAGCTTTGGAAGAAGGCATTCGAACAGCCTCAGTGCAAGGTCGCTGTCTTCAGCTCCGTACTGGACAGCCTGCTCCAACGGGACGTCGCTGAAAAGGGAACCCTTTGGGACTATGTCCTCGAACCGTATCGTGTCGTAGTTCAGGTATTTGTCTGCAAGGACATCAAGGTTGTACCGCATGGACGAGGAATCGTCCAACCACGCCATTATCATGGTGTCCGCATACGCATGGACGCCATTGACACCCCAACGCTTCAGCACCTTGAGGTCGTACTTGAGGTTCTGCCCAACGATCCTGAAGCGCGGGAGGTGCTTGGAAAGCACAGACTTCGCTTCAGAGTCCTCCATCATGCGCCCCTGTGCGCAGACAAGCGGAACATAGAAGGCCTTCGAAGCCTCCCATGCGAACGAGAAGCCTACAGGAACGGCCTTCATATCGTCCTGGTCAGTGGTCTCCAAATCAAAGGCCACAAGACTTCCATCAGGAATTCCAGAAATGGTCTTTTCCAGAACCTCTATACTGGCTATGGCAGAGTACTCACCCCTCTTTGCCTTTGGCATGGTTTCACTTTGGAGCTCGCTTTGAGGCCCTCTTTGAGACTCAACTCCAGCTTTGTCAATGGAAACTTCCGCAGACACCCCAGCCGGTTTCCTGGAATCTTTGGAGTCGGAAGCACCCACGAACCTGACGGCGGCCTTGGCAAGGCGGTCCGCACCAATCTCGTTGAAAAGCCTGGCACCTTCGTTCCAGTCTATGTCGTCCGTGGTGTATGAACAGAAATCCTCACTCGTCATTTCGAAGAGGTCGTCCTTGAGCTCTATGAGCGTTCTCGAAAGCTCTATGTGGTCCTTTGCAGCCTCAAGTTTGGCCTGGATTCCTTTTGAAAGCTCTCCTATATGATTGTAGGCATTGTCAAGCGAACCGTAGTCTGAAAGCAGCTTGACTGCACCTTTTTCTCCTATTCCATTGATTCCTGGGACATTGTCGGAGGAATCACCAAGGATCGTAAGGTAGTCCACCATTTGGCACGGCTCCACCCCGAACAACTCCTTTACATCCACACTTGAGCAGAGTCTATACTCCTTCTCGCCCTTTCTTGGAGGTCGCAGGGCAAAGACATCGTCCCGTACCAGCTGCAGCAGATCCTTGTCCCCTGTGACCATGACGGTCTCTATTCCATTTGAGGATGCATTGCGACAGATTGTGGCCACAATGTCATCGGCCTCCATGCCAACCTGTGCATAGTGTGGGATGCGCATGGCATCGAGGATGTGCTCTATGATTGGAATCTGAGAATGGAGGTCCTCCGGGGTCTTGTCCCTGTTGGCCTTGTACTGGTCATAGAGTTCGTGTCTGAAGGTCTTTCCCTTCGAATCCATGGCCACGATGAGGTAGTCTGGCGAGTACTGCCTTATGAGCATCATGATAATATTGAAGAATCCAAACACAGCCGAGACGTTGTTGCCGTCCTTGTCCTTGAGCGGATTGGTCATGAAGGCGAAATAGGACCTGTATATCTGACCATAGCCATCAACGACGAACACGCGTTTGGGCTTGGAATCGTTTGCCTTCGCCTTGGTCAAGTCCTCACCTTGGCCCGATGTCCTTGGGCTTTCGCTGCTGCTCTCCATCTCTCTTTCAATCTCGTCGAACAGCCCCTGCATCAATTCACCCCGTTCTTGATGTTGTCGACCACGCTCGAAACGGTATCCGATACGACATCGGAGACGGCATTGGTGGTGCTTTGGACCACATCCTTGACGACATCCGTTGCAGCATCAACCGCAGAGCCAGCCACTTCGCCAACTTTCTCCGTAACCTTCTCGGTAAGTTCAGGCGTACCCCTAAGGCTCACGCCAAAAAGGCTTTCCGAAAGATCCGGGAAGAAGAGGAAGATCACGAAGAAACCCAATACGGCCAAAAGCATGGCCTTGAAGAAGCCGGAGATCCTTCTACCGCTCTTTGACATGGACACCCCCTAGAACAACGACATCTGGACGCAAAGGGAGACCTGTCCCCTGCTCCATGCACTGTCGTCAGGAATCAACGCTTCGAAATTCTCCTTCGATAGGGAGAAATCCGTTGGGACGACATATGCAGCTCCAATTGTAAGTACAGGCCCAGCTATGATGTCAAGCGTAAACCTAAGATTGAAGTTGCCGTCCTTTACGGCATCCCAAAAGGCTTTGCCGTTTGATGTCTTCTCAAGGTCTATACCGGATGTTTCACCATCGCTTGAATTGGACTGGCCCGAACCCGACTGGTTTAAAGAGTAGGCGTTCGAGGCATTGGCCCCTGCAGCGGTGTATGCATACGAGATCTTTGGTCCTACAGAGACGCCTATCCTGAACACTGAGAAAAGGTCGAACGACAATCCGCCGGCAAGAATCCCTGAGGCAAGTATCGTATTCGAATCCGCAGCGGATAGCTCTCCAACGGCCGTAAGCTGCAGATAGCTCAGGTTGACTCTGGACTCAAGACCAATCGAGACGTTGTCGAAGCTGAACTTGGGCGTTTGGTCTGAAAGAGACCCTTCTTCGCCTTCGCTGGACTCGGCAGGAACTATCCCTTCTGTGGAATAGCTTATGTTGGCACCCACTCCAATGGAGAACACTCCCCTTGAGAACGCAGGAAGCGATATGCACAACATGACGACTGCTACGAATGCTACACGTCTAACAAAACTTCTTTTCATTTTCCACCATCAAAGAAAGGGCTGCACGGAAATACCCCATGCAGCCCACCTCAACCTGCTTTCAGACAACCTTATATGATCGAGAAACCAACGCCAACACCTATCTGAGCAGCCTTCCAGTTCTTCTCCACAGTTGTGAAGAGATCGCCCCAGTTGCCCTTGCCAACGGAGACGTCCGTTGGAAGCGTTGCGTATGCACCAATCGTAAGGTCGCCAAGAAGTACATCGACACCAACGTGGATGTCGAAGTTGGCGTTCTTGAAATCTGCAAAGTCCTTGACCCCTGCGGTGCTGCCATAGATCACTTCACTTGTGCTCGTATTGAACGTATACTGGTATCCAAGACCTGCCTTAAGGCGGATGATTGCAATGTCAAGCGCAAGGTTCGCAGACACTATGCCGTTCACAAGAGTCTCGCTCTTGTCATTCCTGGCAAGGAACGCCTTTCCGTTCACATCAAGGAAAAGAACCCTTACATCCACGTCAGCACCAAACTTGAAGTCGTCTATGCCAAGGTCCTTTACGTCAAAGTTTCCATCGGCGATGTCCTCAACGGCTCCGGCCTTCTGGTATGCAGCTGTTGCGCCAAGCGAAAGGCCAATGAGTCCGTTTCCTGCAAACACGCATGCAGGGATTGCAATGGCCAAAACAAGAATAATCAAAACCTTTTTCATTTTCCGGTCTCCTTGAGGAACCCAAGTTCCTCCTTATCCAAAAGAAAGTATCCAAAGGGTTTCAGAACCACCATGATCCACGAACCCTTTTCTTGCTCAAAAGTAAACCCTTCCTCTCAAGTGGACAACAGCAAGAACAACCCAAAACGGCGAAAGTTACATTCCTTAACCGTTTCAAAGACTGTTACAACGGCTGTTCCCAACAACCGTCGCCAGGACTCAAAGGTTGTGTTCAAGCTCCTCCTGCCATGTCCTAACGCAGGCATCGCTAGGCATACGCCAGTCCCCTCTGGGTGAAAGCGTGACGGTGCCAACCTTTGGTCCGTCAGGCATGCACGAACGCTTGAACTGCTGCGAGAAGAAACGCCTGTAGAACACCTTGAGCCACTTGAGGATCGTCTCATCGCTGTACTCACCAGCAAAGGCGTACTTTGCAAGCCTGTATACCTTCGAAGGTGAACTTCCCCACCTAAGTACATTGTATATGAAGAAGTCGTGAAGCTCATACGGGCCAACGAAATCCTCGGTTATCTGACTTCCAGGAATGAGCTCTGGACTTATCGGAGTGTCCAATATGGCCTTGAGGGTGTCCGACAGTATACTGTCGTCAGTGGTGCGTGCAGTGTACTCGACAAGCTTTCTCACAAGCGTCTTTGGAACCGATGCATTCACTGCATACATGGACATGTGGTCGCCGTTGTATGTGGCCCATCCAAGAGCAAGCTCTGAAAGGTCCCCTGTTCCAATGACCATGCCCCCGTTCTTGTTGGCCACATCCATGAGGACCTGAGTCCTCTCGCGGGCCTGCGAGTTCTCGTAGGTCACATCGTATACCTCTGGATCCTGCCTTATGTCTGCAAAATGCTGGAGCACAGCAGCGGTTATGTCTATGGTCATCACCGTGCAGCCATAGCGTTCAGACAGTATGACGGCATTGCTTCTGGTCTTTGCAGTGGTGCCAAAGCACGGCATGGTTATGCACGTTATGTTGCTGCGGTCAAGGCCCATCATGTCAAAGGCCTTCACCGTGGCTATGAGTGCAAGCGTGGAATCCAATCCTCCCGATATCCCTATCACAGCGGATCTGCATCCCGTATGTGTCAGCCTTTGCTTGAGGGCAAGTGCCTGCAAAGTAAGCACTTCTTCGTATCTTCTATTGGCCTCGCCGTCATCGCTTGGAATGAACGGATGGCTGTCCACGGCCCTTGTAAGAGGCGTTTCGCCAAGCTCTATGTCAAACCCTATGTACCTATACTGCTTGTCGTTCGTCGTCACGAATGTGTTGCGAATACGCCTTTCATGCTCAAGCCTCTGGAGGTCGAGCTCCGTGACAAGCAGTGTGTCAGGCTTCATGCTGTGGCTTGCAAGGCAGAGGCCGTCCTCGCACACCATGTTGTTTCCAACGAACACGAGATCCGTGGTGCTCTCACCTTCACCGGCATCGGCATAGACATAGCCGCACACAAGCCTGGCGCTCTGTCCTTGGACGAGATTGAACCTATAGGCCGATTTCCCTGTGACCTCGTCGCTTGCGGACATATTCGCAATTACGGTGGCGCCGTTTATGGCATGGTTCACGCTTGGAGGGTTTGGAACCCAAAGGTCCTCGCACACTTCGCATGCAAGTCTGAAGTAAGGGATCTGGTTGCAAGTGAAGATGAGCTTTCCGCCCATGTAGACCCTGTCGTCCCCAAACTCCACCAGCTCCTCGTTTGGAAGCGCTGGAGTGAACCACCTTTGCTCATAGAACTCCTGATAGTTCGGGATGTTTATCTTTGGAACTATTCCAAGGACCTTGCCTGAGCTGGCAACGATGGCGCAGTTGTGGAGCTTCCCCCTCAATTCCACGGGAGAACCAAAGACGACGACCATATTTCTTGGAACTTTGGATGCGACCTTTATGGCACAGTCCCTGGCGCTTTCTATCAGTGCCTGCTGGAAGAAAAGGTCTCCGCACGTGTAACCGGTTATGCAAAGCTCAGGAAGGACGAGAAGGTGCACACCCTCTTCATGGGCCTCCTTCACAAGAGAGAGTATCCTATCTGCATTGTAGGCGCAGTCCGCCACCTTTATGGATGGTGTCGCCGCTGCGACCTTTATGAAACCATGTCTCATGAGGGAATCTCCTTACCTATCCAAGACTAACACCAAACCATGCTCAATATCAAACATTATTTGAAGAGCAACTTTCAAAACTCCTCTGAAATATACGAAGATGCAGCCTGTTGACAAAGTAAACGCTCGTTTACCACAATGGCGGATGCATGAAGACAACAAGTGGAAAAACAATGAACACAAAGGAGCTAATACAGGAGACGGCGCTCAGCCTGTTTGCCCAGTATGGCTACGAAGCGGTATCAACCCAACAGATTGCGATGTCCTTAGACATCACCAAGGGTGCGCTTTACAAGCACTACGAGAGCAAACAGGCCATCTTCGACAGTATATTGGAAAGGATGAAGAGGACCGATGCCATAGGCGCAGCGGACTTCGACATGCCTTTGGACAACGAAGGTCCGTGCAATGCCACAATCGAGGACCTTATAGCCTACAGCAGGGCAATGTTCACATATTGGACACGAGACTGCTTTGCATCACGCTTTCGTAGGATGCTCACCATTGAGCAGTACAAGAGCGAAAGGATGCAGGCTCTTATGCGCCAGTATCTGACAGAAGGCCCAATGGAATATGTGGAAAGCATCCTGCAAAGGATGGGGCTTTCCAACGCCAGAACACTGGCCGTGGAGTTCTACGCCCCCATGTTCCTGCTGTACGACCTTGAAGACAATGGGGATGCCGGTGCATTGCTCGATTCCCATTTCAAGGAAATCGAAATGAAGGTAAAAGATGAACAACATAAATGACAGAAACTACACGATAAGGCATGAAGAGCCAAAGGACTACAAGGAGGTAGAGAACCTGACAAGGGAATCGTTCTGGAACGTATACAGACCAGGATGCCTTGAGCACTATGTGCTCCATCAGTACAGAGAAAGGCCGGATTTCATTCCAGAGCTCGACTATGTATTGGAAGTCGATGGAAAGATAATAGGACACGTCATGTACGCCCATTCTCACATAGACTGCAAAGATGGAACGAAGCTTCCAATCATGACGTTTGGACCAATAAGCATAGCTCCAGAACATAAGCTCAAGGGCTGGGGTACGATACTTCTCAACTATTCCATGGAAAAAGCCCTCGAAATGGGCTGCGGTGCTCTAGCCATATGCGGAAAGTTTGGCTTCTACGGCAAATGCGGCTTTGAAGTGGCCAAGGACAGAGGCATCCTCTATGAGGACGATCCTGACGCCGACTATTTCCTCATAAAGGAGTTGAAACCTGGCTTCCTGAATGGTGTCGAGGGAACCTACAAGGACCCGGCAGGCTATTTCGTAGACCCTAACGAAGCAGAAGTCTTCGACAAGCAGTTTCCGCCAAAGGAAAAGCTAGTCCTTCCCGGACAGCTTTGATTCGATTGAGACCACCGGTTCCGCCGGTGGTCTGTCATAATGCAGCAAAGACTTGTCGTCCAAAAAAGGGAAGTATTTGCTGGGGCAACGGGGCCTTTGGGGCTTACTGGGCGCTTAGGGCTCTTGAAGGCCTATGAATCATCACTACTCCACAGCGTCCTACAACGTCCATCAACGCCATTCCCCGCCATACAGCGCCCATCAAAGCTACCAGTAGAGTGTTTTGGAGTGCTCCTGAGCGCACCTGAATGTATCTGATGATACCTGACCGAACCTGAGTGTCCCAATTCATCATTGACTTTATACTCCCATAGGAGTACTTTATGCTTATGAACATCAATCAGCAAACGAAAAGAACCATCTATCACGGTTCTTCACACATCATAGAAAAACCGCAATATGGATATGGAAAGCCATACAACGACTATGGACTAGGATTCTATTGCACAGAAGAAGCTGACATGGCAAAGGAATGGGCAGCATCATTTGAAGAGAATGGATATGCAAACCACTACGAAATAGACTGTGAGGGTTTAAGCATCCTGAATTTGAATGCACCGGAATTCACGATTTTGACATGGCTTGCAATCCTATTGGAAAACAGAGAGTTCGATGCACCTTCAAGTCTTGCTTTTGAAGCGAAACAGTACATTGCAGAGAACTTCATGCCAAACTACAGAGACTACGACATCATAGAAGGATACAGAGCGGATGACAGCTATTTCTCATTTGCACAAGATTTCATCAACGGCACAATCTCCTATAGACAGCTGAACAATGCAATGCACCTTGGAAAACTAGGACATCAATTTGTCATAAAAAGCAAAAACGCATTCGATAGGATTGAATTCAAAGGCTATGAAATTGCAGAAAGCTCCATTTGGTACAGCAGAAAAATGCAGAGAGATAGAACAGCAAGGCGCGAGTACTTCGACAACGAGAGGAACAAGCGCCAACGTGGAGACATCTTCATAACTCAGATAATCGACGAAGGGATGAAACCTGATGACTTATGCCTACGATAGAGAATACTTGGAAAAAGCACGGACCGCACTTGGCAGGATGCTCGATTTTGCAGTAAACGACCTCAAATACGATGCCGATGAATTCTTTGGATTCTTTTCAAATTCAAAGACATCCAAGCTATTCGAAAAAGGAGATTTCACTGTAACCGTAGGAATTTCAGGGGTCGAACTTGCATACAGAGTCCTCTCCGAATCATTTGCAGACACAAAACGAATGAAACCAACCTACAGTGCAAACCGCAGTGCAGAGTACTGGGCGGGCTGGGCATTGGCCTACTACCAATGGGAAACGTCGCTGTCTTTCGCAAACATAGTCAAATACGTTGCAATTCGCGATGTCATAGGTCTTTATCGGCCTTATCACGAAATGGACATCCGCCAATTCTGCGACAGGATGACACAACTTTACCACCACGCAAAACTGCAGACGAACCTGAAAACCCTTCGCCTCAACACAGGCCTCACCCAACGGGAACTCTCCGCCAAGTCAGGCATTCCCATTCGCACAATACAACAATACGAACAAAGACAAAAGGACATCAACAAGGCACAGACCGATGCCCTTGAAAAACTCTCACGTGTACTATCATGCACCATTGTGGATGTTGTTGAAAGAGTATGGCAGCATTGAAGAGAAACTTTCAAAACTCCTTCATGAGTCTTGGCCATGCCCTGCACGTCTGGAACATCTCCTTCTGCAAATAAGTAAGTGCGGTTTGTAAAAGTCTCCGTTTCATGAAGTTTTGCTGCACTAAGGGTTAAAGACAAAAACAGGGCCGCGAAGCTGACGGCCCTGTTGGAACAACCAAAACAGTATTACTCTGCAAAATACGAGGAATCCGGCTCTACATTGAACTTGCCACCTGAAATGAATCCAGTACAGTCTTCACTGTAAACTGCAACAGAACCTCCGTTGATAGCATTGAAGACTCCTTCAGTTACGTTAAGCTGCACCTTCGCAATGTCTTCATCACTGTTCTTCTGAGGATTGGATTCGTAGAAAGCAGAATAGCCTTCGAACGTACCGCCTGAAATGTTCACGATCACAGGAAGCTTTGTAGTATGCTGAGCAACAGCAATTGCAGACCCAGAGGAAGTTGTGCCATTTCCATTTGGAGAAACCTCCGTAGGCACTGCGGATGCAGAGAACTTGCCGCTTTCGATATTCATCTCTCCTGCACGAATTTCTATTGCGGTATCAACTCCAGAGATTGTCGTATCCTTTATGTTCCACTTTCCATAGCCTGCCGCATAGATACCCGTTGAGTTGGCTGTAATGCTGGCACCTTCGATGTTGAATACAGGAACGTTTCCTTTTGTATCTTTTACACTGCCATTGAGGTAGATACCGTGACCTGCGGCATGTTCAGATTCAGAAGGAACGATGATTGTTCCATGCATATTCACGACGACACCATAGGCTTGGGCTTTTCCTTGCTTTGCACTGAGTTGGTCAACGAAAACTCCAGTCCAACCCTTGAGTGTCACGTCCTTTCCAATGGTAACAACAGAATAGTCTGCAACATCAGTCTCGGAGCCCTTGAGGAGGATTGCTCCAAATCCATCCGATTCAGTTTCCTGAATCGTTCCCTTTCCTGTGAATTCGACGTTTCCATGACGAATCATGAAAGGCAGTTCTTCGGCTGAAATGGTATGCCCGTTTAGGTCAATCACAATAGACTGTCCATCGCTGATTTCGATTGTCGAAGAGAGCTCGATGTCAGACGTAATGTAGATTGGCTTTGAACCATTGGATATTGCAGCCATAAGAGAGTCCTGGGAGTTTGCAACCAAAACCTCCTTGCTCTCGACTTCGGAGCATTTGGTACAAACTCTTTCGAGTCTACCGCTGCTTTCATTCAGTTTCCAATCACCAAACGTGTGTTCATGGGAAACCTCAGAACAACCAACGAGGACGACTGCTGCAATGAGAACGATTGCAAACACACTTCTTTTCATTTTCCACTCCTTCGCCGGAGAGCCTGTAAGCCTCCAGCAGACCACAGTCATTCTCCCCGACGAAAAAGTAATCGCAATCCTAAACGTCAACTAAAAGATAAACTAAACATAGAATACTGGCAAGAAAAACCCCAACAACAAAGTCCAAACCACAGGGACATCGGCCTATTCCATTTGAGTCAGGAGAGTACCGTGCCGTCTGCAAGCGTGATTGTGTAGCCGTTGAAGTCGATGACGCCGTTGCAAACGAGGCTTGTAATCGTGCAGTCGCCGGTCAAGATCCAAGTGCAGCCGGCATCCACAGTAACGACCGCGTTGTTGGCTACTGCAGTCCCGCCCTCAGTGTTCGATACAACGTTGATTGAGCCAGTGAAGGAGCTACCGTCTTTTAGGGAAAGTGCAAGCGTGGATATGGAGTCCACCCTTATGTCGCCCTCAAGGATCTGGTTGGAACACGTGACCGTAGCCTGTGCTCCGTTGCTTCCTGCACTGCCCCATCCGTGGCTTGCGCTGTTGCCGGTTACGTTGAAAAGGTATGAACCGTCATCGTTGCTGACTAGCGTTGCATTGGATAGCGTTATGATGCAGGCGGTGTTGGTGATGTAGAACATATCGCCGTTGTTGGAGGTAAGAGAGCCGCCTTCCATTGAGAACGAAGAGGTTCCAACCGCCGCATCTCCTGACATGGACTGGTATATCATGACGTTGTGGACGTTCTCGTCTGAGCTCGTTCCCTTGGTGTCGCTCATGTTGCCGTAGACCACGCAGTCAACAAGGGCTATGCTGTTCCTGCCTTCTATCACCAAAGCCTCCGAGCTGTTGGCTGTAAGCGTTGCATTCGATACCGAGATGTCCGCCGTAGAGTATACTGCCGGAGAATTGTAGCCATTGCTCGTATATGAGCCATCGTTTACAACCACAGTTCCACCACCTCGGTCAGATCTTATGGCCGCAGAAGAGTTGCCGCTTGTCTCGACTGTAAGGTTCGTAGCGTATGTCGAGCCACCGCCTGTCGTCTGGATTCCACCGGAGTTGTCCTTGGTCGTTACGATTGTGCTGTCGCTTATTGTCACAACTGTACCATCGCCATAGCTGAACACTCCGTTTCCGTTCTGAGCGTTTGAAGTCACGGTTGCATTGGTGATTGTAACGTTTGCACCGTTCGTTGCGAGGAGCGCTGCGTTCATGCCATAGAAATCGCCGCTTTCAGTATTTGAGGTAGCACCTGCGCTCTTGTCAACGGTTATGCCTGCAAGCGTCACGGATGCTCCGTCAATCCTAAGGGCATTCTCATCATCGCCAATGGACTCATATGTTCCACCCTCATACACACCATCCTCGTCTATGGTGTTGGCACTCGTCCCCTGCGTCACAGTCTGCGAACCGCCACCAAATCCACCTTGACCAGGCATACCACCAGGTTGTCCGCCTTGGCCGCTGGGTTGACCGCTGGGTCTTTCAGGCCGATTCCCCTGTGCTTCGCTTGTCGTCTGAGAACTTGAATCCACTGCAGATGAATCCAACGCTGTGGAACAGGAAACCAGCAACAAAAATGCAATCAGCAAAGCAATTGCACATTTTCCTGCATGTATTGAAAAACCGTTTGAATGTCTTTTTGAATGCTTCATAAAAGTCCTCCATCCAAAGTAGATGGCCATAATGTATGAAGCGAACCTTAAACGAACCTTGAAAAACGGAATCTGGTTTATAATAATTCCACTATGAGACTTTTGATTATCGAAGACGAAAAAGGCCTGTCGGATGCAGTAGCCCACATGCTCAAGACAAAGGGATGGCTTGTCAATGCCTGCTATGATGGGCTCAGTGGTTTGGAGGAAGCCCAAACAGGGCTATATGACCTTATAATACTCGATGTGATGCTCCCAAAGATTGATGGATTCGAGATACTTTCAAGACTTCGTTCCGAAGGTTTCAACTCTCCCATTCTCATGCTCACCGCAAAGGCGGACCTTGAAAGCCGCATCAAAGGCCTCAACGAAGGAGCGGACTACTACCTTCCAAAACCGTTTGAAATGGCAGAGCTTCTGGCCTGCGTGAATGCCCTTGCAAGACGAAAGGACACCTCCATGGAAAGCAACGACCCTGTTTTTGGAGACCTTGTGCTTAGACCTAGCCTTGGTGAGCTTTGCAACCATGAAACTGGAAAATCCATAAAACTCAGTGCACGGGAGATAAACCTTGCAGAGCTTCTCATGAAGGCCAACGGCCACATAATCTCCAAAGAGCAGATTGCAGACAAGCTGTGGGGACTTGAAAGCGATGCGGAGTACAACAGTGCAGAGGTATATATTTCATTTCTTAGAAAGAAAATAGGTTTCATAGACTCCAAAGTTGCAATCAAAGCCTCCAGAGGCATTGGATACTATATGGACTACAAGGAGAATCCTCTATGATAAAACAGCTAAAACGTCAGCTGATGTTCATAACAATGGGGAGCTTCACAGTAATCGTAGCAGCCCTCATTGCATTCATAGCAATCGTTCCTGCACGTGAAAAGAAAGCTCAGATAAGGACTGCTCTTGAAAGCTACTCGCAGCAGGAAAGGCCGCAACCAAATGACATCCTGCCGGATTCACCGGACCTGCAAGCCCCTCCAATCGCACAAAACCCACCAATCAACCTTGCTCCACAATATACTGACATGTTCCGTGACTTTGGAGGAAATGTGATTGCAATTTCAACCGATTCATTCAATACGGTGTCTTCATGGAGCTCCAACCGCGACGATTACTACGATGACGACACAATCCAGACCATCGTTTCGTTAATCGATGGAAACAATGCCGAGTTCGACAAGGTGGAAGGCTATTACTTTCTTAGACACAAAACACCAACAGGTTTCTCGTACACCGTGCTTGACGCCACTTCAAGCGTCATGGACGAAAGAAGAACGACCATGTGGGCGGTCATAGGAGGCGCAGCGGCATGGATTCTTCTCTTCATGCTCAGCCTCAAACTCGTAGGCATGATGACGCGCCCAATACAGGAGTCCTTCGACAGACAGAACCGCTTCATAGCCGATGCCGGACACGAACTCAAGACTCCAATTGCGGTGATCCAAGCCAATGCCGATGTCCTTGAAAACGAACAGGGCCACAGCAGATGGCTCTCGTACATAAAGACGGAGACCCACCGTATGGACGGACTTGTAAAGGACCTCATGTTCCTGACATCAATGGGAAGCGTCTCAAAATGCGATGACGTCGTCGAGCTATCGTCCATAGTGGAAGGTGCAGCCCTTCCGTTCGAAGCCCTCGCCTTTGAAAAAGGAATGTCGTTGAAGGTTGAAGTCCAGCAGAACGTAGCGGTGAAGGGCAATTCATTCCAACTTGAAAAGCTCGTCAGCATTCTGCTTAGCAATGCAGTCAAATACGGAGAAGAAGGCGGCAGCATCTCAGTATCGTTGTACGACAAGCACAAGAACGTAGTACTCAAGGTTCGCAACACGGGCGTTGGAATACAGGAATGCGACAAGGAAAGGATATTCGAAAGGTTCTATCGTGTAGACAAAGCCCGCAGCCGTGCCGATGGCAGCTATGGCCTTGGCCTTGCAATGGCGAAGGAGATCTCAGACATCCACAACGGAAAGCTATCCGTGGAAAGCGAATATGGAAGCTGGATTGAATTCACATTCGAAATGAAAGGCATTTGAGAAGAAGTATTTGAGGATAGGAATCTCGAAAAGGAAGGAGCCGCCACCAAGTTTTTCTCGGCGACGGCTCCAAAGTTTGGGGTAAAGTGGTAAAGTATGTGTTGCCGTTTACAGCGTTATCGTTGTAGCCGTTGCGCTTATAGTTGCACTTGAAGCATCCGAGACGGAAACCTTCACATCTCCAAGTGCGAATGAATCCGCAAACAGATAGCTTGCACTTTCAAGCGTTGCATTGCCGGTGTAGTACACGACATCGCCATTTTCATAGGCATCGCTTGCGACCAGGACATTGTTTGTCACACATCCCTGCGGAACGGTGAAGACCACTACAGGATTTCCATTGCTGTCCAACACTGCAAGAACAGCCCCTTGGGAGAGAGAGCTCTGCCCTTCTGCATTTGGGCCTGCGCCCTGCATCATGAAGCCCCCTTCGAATCCCTTTGGTGCATCGCTTTGGAAATCAGGAGGTGTCATGTCACCCTCTGGCTTTGCAGGAGGCTCGTCCATAGACCCGTTCGGCATTGGCCCTTGGCCACCAAAGGCCGAGAAATCACCCACACCTTTGTCCGCACCGCTCAGAGGACCAGACTGCTGCCCCTGTGCGCCAAACGTACCAAACATCCCAGGCATACCAGGCATTCCACCACCCATGGACATTCCAGCACCTGTAGTGAGGACGTATCCCGTTGTGCCTGAACCGGAAGGAAGCTGATTGCCACCACCCATTGCTACAATGGTTCCACCTGTGTATGTGAATCGACTATCTTCGTCGCAGTCTATTCCACACTCAGGTGCTCCAGTGCCAAGGGCAATCAGTACACCTCCGTTCATTTCAATGGTCCCATTGCTGTCAACGGCGTCGTTTGCGCTGCTATGTGCGTATATCAGACCACCGTTTATCACTATATAAGACTCACCTTCAACGCTTGTGTTTATGCAGTCGTCGGTCGCGTTTATGACAATCTTTCCACCGTTGATTGTAACGCTGTGCTTCCCCTCTATCCCTTCAGGAGAGACACCGTCATCGTTGCTGACTCCGTTGGTATACGTATCCTCCCTTGGAGCTGCATATGTCATAATCGTTATAAGACCGTTGTTGATGAATACATCGGCGCTTGGGTCATTTTCAGAGCTGTTGGTATCGCCGTCCTCCGTTGGGTTGAAACCAGCTGTCATCCCCTTTCCGGACGTGTTGATTGTAAGCTCTCCTCCGTTTATGAGGATGTAGCCCTTGCCAGCACCGTACTCCGTCTCGTCTTCATCACCATCGACCTTGATGCCCTTGTTCTCGCTTCCCTGCGTCATGTTCAAGGCCGTGATGTTGACAACACCGCCGTTCTGGACATAGCCGTTGACAGGTTTTATGCCCGTTCCAGCGCTGGTCTCAGGATTGAGCGTCACATTCACCGTACCGCTTTGGATGCACACGACATCGTCACTTACGATTCCATGTTTGGTGTTGCCAACCACATTGAGAACACCATCGCCCGATATCACAAGGGAGCCGCCGGCCTTGACCGCATTCGTATTCGTCTCACCGCTCTCGTCCATGCATCCGGTAAGCGTGCTTTCTCCAACAAGAACGAGGAAACACGTAGCACCACCCTTCGTCTTGAGAGCCTGCTCATCGCTTCCACCCTTGGACGAAACGGCCACACTATCCAAAGTAAGCACGAAATCATAGTCCGATGCTATCGTGACCCCAACTTCGCTCTCTCCTGAAAGAATTACGTTGTACTTGGCGGCGTTTCCAAGGGTTATTGTCGTCTTTTTTGCCTTGGCCTCAACCGTTATGTCTCCATCTGCATAGCTGCTTCCAAGATTCGAAAGGTCTATTTCGACCTGAGTGTACTCGTCTACATCGTAGACGAAATCCTCTGCGTTGTACGTAGAAGGCATCTGGTCAGCATTTGGCGTCACGGTCGCCCTTGCCTCTTCGTCAGAGACCCAACCCGATATCGAGGAGCTGTATGTCCCTGTCAGCGTTGCACCTTTCGACGTCGAGCCAGAATCATCTGATGAATTGGAACTGCCAATGACATCGGCATTGCATGACGAGCATGAAACGCCAACGAAGCAGACCAACAGCACGATTGAAAGAATTGTTGTCTTGATTGAGTTCTTCATATAAGTCCTCCAACTTCGCCTTCACGATAGCCTAAGAACCTTGAAGAAACCTTGAAAGTAAGTCAAAAACTGTAAAAATCCCGTCCTTGGCCTACACACAAAACAGCCACTTTGTATTCAAATCCTGTTTTTTGCGTTTTCGATATATTTTTTTCTATTCAAACTCCGTTTTTCTCGAAAAGAATACAAAAAAGCTGTGCCTGAATCGAGAACGTACAACGTGCGAAGAACTAGAACTCGTTCGACGGAGATTGCGATGCAGTACAAGGAAAAAGGGCACAGACAGTACTATCTGTACGGCTGTGCCCGAATTGACGCAGTAATGTGCGCAATATCCTAGAACGAATAGCCTATGGCGACCATTGGGAGCTGCATCGTCATTGCAAACCCGCGCAGCTTGTCCCTGTTCTTGTTGTTCATGAAGAAATCCATGTCGAGTCCAAGGGAGAAGCGAAGGAACCAGTTCTTGAGTACCTTGTAGTCGAAATGTGCAAGGACATCGGTTCCAAAGGTGAAGTAGTTGCGTCCGAACACGAATGTTGGACCAACGGAGAGAAGAAGGTTCACGTTGTTGTTCAGCTTGAGCTTGTAGGCACCTGCGACATAGAGGTCGAAGTGTCCTGGAAGCACAAAGCCAATGTGTCCATAGCCGCCAAAGCCTTCCTTGCCAATTGCAGCCAAGTCAGCATTGAGTGCAAAGCTGAAACTGGAGTTGCCTTCGACGATGTTGAGGTTCAAAAGGCCGAACTCATCAGTGTTGAGATACACAGCAGACGAAAAATCCACATTCGTGCGAGCAGCGTTGTTGAGCGCAAAGACTGATGAACAGGCAATCAAAGCCACGGCAAGAACCAAAAGAATCTTCTTCATATCAAACCCCTTTGTTGGAAAGTATACCACAAAGTCTCCAAATTCAGTCCTTCTTAGTCAAGCTACTCCACATATTTCACGCTCACACCTTCGCGAGGGACCACATGCCCAATGATGCGCACGCAGTCAAGGCCCATGCGGGAGACGAAGCGCAAGGCATCATCATGTGACATGAACAAAGCAAGGCCACCGCTTGTCTCCGGACCAAAGGCAATGTCCTTGTACTCCGTTGGAGTTCCAGAGGGGAACGAAACCTTCGAGAACAGGTAGTCCTCGTTGGTGTAGCGGCCTTCCGGGATAAGTCCAAACCTAGCTGCCTCCAAAGCACCAGGAAGGATTGGAAGATACCCAAGAGAGACCTCTATGGTCGTATTGGAGGCATCGGCGCATTCCGAAAGGTGGCCTGAAAGTGAGAACCCCGTTATGTCCGTGGCGGCATGGACATCAAGATCACGCGCCAAGTCACGGGCATGTTTGTTCAAGGTTGTCATGGAGGAGATTGTGGCGGCGAAGTCAGAATCGGATGCTTCGCCTGCCTTTGCAGCGGTGTTCATCATGCCAACGCCAAGGGCTTTGGTGAGGACCACGCAGTCGCCGACCTTTGCACCTTTGTTGGACCAGACATCGCCTTTCTTCATGAACGCAGTGACGCAAAGACCATATTTGGGGGTAGGGTCTGCAATGGTGTGTCCACCTGCAATGATGGCCCCTGCCTCGCGAACCTTGTCCATTCCTCCAAGAAGTATGCTTCTTAGGACATCGAGCTCCAAGCAGGACGGGAAGCACACGAGGTTCATCGCAACGTTTGGCTCACCGCCCATGGCATAGATGTCGGACAGTGCATTGGCGGCGGCGACCTGCCCAAAGGTATATGGGTCATCTACCATGGGAGGGAAGAAATCCACGGTCTGGACGGATACCGTATCGCCGTCCACGCTGTAGACCAGTGCATCGTCTGCGCTCTCGAAACCCTCCAGAAGTCTATCGCTTGACATTAGCGGAAGGCTGTCTATGACATGGTGGAGCTTTCCAGGTGGAAGCTTTGCGGCGCAGCCTGATGTCTTCACCATGCTGGTGAGCTTGACTCCGCTTCTGCCTTCGTGCAGGACTGGGTCGTTTGAAGAGTTTACATTTGCAGAGTTTAAACTCGCATTGTTTGCGCCCACGACATCTTTGGCTGCAGTGCCTTCGCTACTGCCTATATACTTCCTTGTATCCTCCATTTTTGTCTCCCTCCTTTCCTTCTTCAAAGCTATAGACGGCCTCGGCCAATTGCAACAGCGCCGGATCCAAGGACATCGGTCTAGAGCCTTGGAAGAAAGCCGCCGTCCCGCACGATGACGAAAGCAAGCGAGGGACAGGCCTCAGGACGCATCCTTGACCCATCCCCTTTTTGAAAAGCATGGCTTTGTAGTGGTTTTCGAATGTAGCGACGTATTGGACGACCTCGCAGGAAGCCGTCCCAAGTCCACTTGTCACTTTGCTATCTCGATTCTCCATGCACCGTCTTTCTCCACGGCATTGACTTTATACCCCATGGCACGTCCGAATCTAGATACGTTCTCAAGTGCAGCGCGGTTGTCAACGATGGAAACAACGCCCTGAGGATTCTCCTTGAGGGCCTTTTTCGTCTTCACGACAGGTTCCGGGCAGCTGAGGCCGGTAAGATCAAGTTCCAACATATCAGTTCTCCTTCTTCAGTTCTCTTTCTTTGCGAAGGTCTTTATACCTGCAACGACCAAAAGGAATGCAAGGCAGATGAAGACCGCGACCTTTCCGTTGATTCCAGGACCGCCAAGGCTGTCTGCGCTTGCAGCCGAGCTTGCAAGGCCAAAGTTGTGTGCAAATGCAGCGCCCACTGCAAAGCCAAGGACTGCAACGCCGCTGTCCGAGTTGCCTTCGCCTGCAAGGATGAGCTGTCTGAGAGGGCAGCCGCCAAGCATGACGGAACCAAGTCCTACGACGACCATGCCAATGAAGTTCCAGAAGTGCTGTGCGTGTGCGACAGGCTGGCCTGTGAAGCCAAGCTTGAACTTACCGGCGATGAGGTTGAACACTAATGCGGAGACGAATACGGCCACGAAGCCAAGAGTGAGGGTCCAGTCCTTGAGAAGGATTATGTCCCTGATTCCGCCTGCGAAGCACATTCTGGATCTCTGGGCGAGGATTCCAACCACGAGTCCACATGCGAGAGCAAGGATGATTGGAGCGTGCATCGAGCCAGGTCCCTTCTCGGAGTAGGCAAGAAGGCTCGTTCCAAACACAGCGAGGATGAGAAGTCCAACGTTGATTGCAGGAAGTGCGGCACCTTCAAGGGCGCTCTGAGGATATGCCTTTCCAAGGGAGAAGCCGTTGTTGAGAAACCAGCAGCCAAGTGCGATTCCACAAGCGAATCCAACGAGGGCCACGAGGGCGTTGAGGTCGCCTGCAGCAAGCCTGAGGACCATTCTGAGTGGGCAGCCAAGGAACACGAGGGCGCCAACCATGACACAGAACGCAATCATGAAACGCAGCATTGGGGACGATCCACCACGAGGTTTGAACTCGCCCTTGACAAGGCTTATCACGAAGGCACCAAGCACTAGACCGATGATTTCAGGTCTGACATACTGCACAACACCTGCATTGTGGAGCTTGACGGCACCGGATATGTCTCTGATGAAGCAGGCAATGCAGAATCCCATGTTTCCTGGGTTTCCAAAGATTGTAAGAAGGACTGCGGCGATTCCCACAACACAGCCCGTGACGATGAGCAGGATCTTGTCCTTGGACAGACCCTTTGACTTTTCGAGCGATGATTTCATAAAAATCTCCTTTGCAAGGATGGATGATACCATAGTGTTTTACAAAAGACAATGGACGTTGAGAAGACTCCACCATTGTGGTATCATCGTCTATAAGCTTGTCTACAGAGCAGGGAGTTTCTATGCAAAGGATATATTTGGACAATGCAGCCACTTCGTTCCCAAAAGCCCCAGGAATTGCAGAGGAGATGGCATCCTTTCTTGAAAAGGACTGCCTCAATCCCAACCGGACGGAAAGCGGACGTGCGTTCGAACTGTTCGAGAAGGTGTATTCCGTAAGGGAGAAACTGGCGGAGCTCTACGGCCATGACAACCCGGCTTCAGTGGTTTTCACACGCTCTGTGACGGAATCCCTGAACTGGGTGATAAAGGGGCTTCTGACTCCAAACGACCACGTGATAGTGACTTCAAGCGAACACAATGCGGTCATGAGGCCTTTGGTGCAGTGTGGAATTCCCTTTTCAAGGATTCCAGCTGACAAGGAAGGATATTCCTTGTTGGAAAAAGTGGATTCATTGGTACAGCCCAACACCAAGGCCATGATCGTCAATGTTTGTGGAAACGTATCAGGCCATGTGGAGGACGTAGGAGCACTTGCAGAGATTGCAAAGAAACACGGCCTTCTTTTCTTCGTGGACAGTGCACAAGCCTCCCCTTTCATTGATTTAAATATGGATGAACTTGGAGCAGCCGGCATATGCTTCACCGGCCACAAAGGCTTCCTTGGACCGGAAGGCATTGGAGGCATGGTGCTCAGAACTGACATAGCATTGGAAATGCAGCCCCTGATTGCGGGAGGAACTGGCTCAGAAAGCGACAGCGAGAAGATTCCACACTCACTGCCGGATAGGCTTGAAGCCGGCACGTTGAACATTCCAGGAATACTCGGCCTTGGAAAATCACTTGAGTTCGTCATTGGGCATAGGGATGAGCTTGCCTGCAACGTGCATTCGATGACTGCAAAGCTGTACGAAGGGCTTGCTGGGATGGAAGGAATCAGGATTGTAGGAGCCAAGTTGGACGCAGGTTCCGGAGCATTGGATTCTAACAGGAGAAGAACCAACGTCATATCAATCGTGTCCCAGAAGAAGGATATAGCCTACATTTCTTCGCAGCTGCTTGAAAGATGCGGCATCGAAACACGTGTAGGCCTTCACTGTTCACCTGCGGCGCACAAGACTCTTGGGACCTTTCCGGGAGGGACACTCAGGTTCTCGTCTGGACCTTTCACCACACCTGTGGAGATAGACGACACATTGGAATGTCTAAAGGAGATAATGGATGAATAGCAAAGACTTCTACTCAAGCTTTCTGAAAGCCCTGGAACTTGGAGACCTAGAACGAAGGACATCCTTCGCAACCGGAGCACAGCAGATAATACAGAACGGCAAAGTGGTGGCGGCAATTGGAGTCTCATGCGAAATTCCAATGGAAACGTCAGACCTAGTCGAGACGATAAAGCCGGAGCCGCACCTCTTCATCTTTGGAGCTGGCCACGTCTCAAAAGCCCTGTACGACCTAGCGATGCTGCAAGGCATGAAAGTCACTGTAGCGGACGAGCGAGGCGAGGTCTGCACCCAAGACCGCTTCCCACGGGCCACACGCATCGTCATGCCATATGAAAGCATCCTCAAGACCGATTTCCCTGTGTGCGCCCCCTACTACGTCATCGTCACGCACGGCCATTCATACGATTCCAAGTGCCTCGAATACGCCCTCAACCACAGAAGCTCCTACATTGGGATGATAGGATCAAAGGGCAAGGTCGCAGCCACAATGGAGAAGATGAAGGCCCTTGGATATAAGGAGTCCGCACTGGAGGAGGTTCACTCCCCCATCGGTCTCAAGATTGGAGCCGTCACGCCAGAGGAGATTGCAGTCTCCATAATGGCTGAAGTGATATCGGTCTTCCGCACGGACAAGAACCTCGTCACCATCGATCCAGAGATAGTCAGGACCATGGCAAGCAAGACAGGTGTGGATGTCAGAATCGTTGAAAAGCATGGATCCGCACCCCGCTCAATAGGAAGCCAGCTCTTCGTTGAACAGGACGGAACATTGCATGGAACGATAGGTGGAGGAGCCATAGAGAAAAAATCCATCGAGATTGCAAAATCCATGATGAAAGAGGAAAAGACCTATCACCTGGAAGATTTTTCACTTGACGCATCTTCTGACCTTGGAATGATTTGCGGTGGCCAAGCAAAGGTAATTTTCACTTTTTTGAAAAAATAGCCAAAAAGTGAGAATGAAAACCACAGCTTTTTTGGAATTACTTATTGAAAGGGAAAAAAGCCATCAGAGCGCATGATCCGTGGTGTACGGATGTTCCGAGCCTTCCCCTTTCAGGAGTAGTCCATGAACAATCTCAACACTGTTCTCATCGAGGGAAACCTTACAAGGGACCCAAAGGAAGTCGTGTTCGCAGCCGACCACGAAATGTGCAGGTTCTCAATTGCGAACAACCGCTACTACATGAAGAAAGGCAGCGGATGGCAGACCGACACGTCTTTCTTCATCGTTGAAGTCTACGGGTCGGCATCCAGGGCATGTATGCAGCACCTACGGAAAGGAAGAGGTGTGCGCGTAGTCGGTCGTCTCAAACAGAACACCTGGAAGGAAGGAGGAGTGCCCAGAGAGTTCGTAACCATCATTGCTGAGCATATCGAATTCCAGCCAGACAGACAAAAGGCTGCAAAGGATCCAATCCCAACTGCAGCTCCTGCCATGCCAGCAGCCCAACCACCCAAACAGGCGGTTTCAGAACCTCCTGCACTGTCTGAAATCCAGGAATCACAAGAAATGCAGGCAATGTCCCAAGCGGTTCCATACGAAAACCAGCTTGAAAGCTTGGGTCCAGAGGAGTTCGAATGCACGACTGACATCACAGAAGAGACGGAAGAACAGGAAGCTCGAAGTCCTGGAGAGGGAGAGGAACCCAGACCTGACGAAGGAGGTGTTCAGGAATTCTAAGGCAGCCACCTCTTCTTTCCAATTGAATTTGTAGGTTGTAGGCATCCGTAGAGGACATGGTTTCTTCTCTTAACCACTTCTCCTACCAAAGGCCATTTCCCTACGGACTTGTAGCAAAGAGTTCAAATCCAAGATTCCTCGCGACTTCGTCCCTGCATTCGCCTGTGCCATGCAGGGGCGGACCTTTTTGGTATAGGTCTCATGTTTGCTCCCTATGAACTTGAGTTTTCCAACCACATTTCCATGGAGAAATTTCATTTTCAAGCCTTTCGCTGAAATTCCTCCATCATTGCAATTTCATCAAAACTTGATTCGTTGAAAATTCTCTACTGTACGATAATGGTTACATGGCTTCCATTGGCTTCATATGAAATGCACTTGCCAGCAGCAGGAGCAACAAAACGGACATTCATATCATCGGGAACTTCAGGAGCCTCGCTACTACCAGCTTTGAAAAAGAACTCCTGTTCAGGTCTATCAACAAGCCAAATGGAAAAATCCTCGTTGGCATCCATTGTATACAAAACACCTTTCTTGACGCTCATAGAGGCACTATATCGAACTTCATCGCAATCGGTACACTTAACAGTTTCATCACCGTCAATAGCCCAGGAATGTGTCACATGTTCATATTTCGTATATTTCATAACGGTATGATACACATCCACTTCGTCAACTATAATGTCTACAACAATTTCTTTTTCATTGGGATGAATTTCCATAACTCTTATATCAATGCTGTCACCGTGTATATTGTCTTTGTTGAAGGCATAGATACCAAAAGCTCCAGTTTTTGAAATACCACCATTTCCAACGCTCGTAGCATTAAGCAGGACTTGTGATTCAGTTAAAATACCATTACCATTCTTGAATGCTATTCTTCCATATCTACCAATTTCTTCAGTCGTCCAGTATTCTCCCTTGAGAATCTTATTCTCATTTATACGCAACTGGTTCAGAGTAAATCCATCTCCACAGTTTTCACATCCACTGCAAACATAATCATAATTTCCGTCGTATACGACGTTGCATTTCAATTCAAATGATTCACGTGGAGATATGGTAAACAGAGCATCACCGCTCTTGAGACCAGACGACTGAACAATAAAACAATAGCTTGTATTTTTGTTCAAAGTAACGTCTCCATATGGATTTATAGTGCCTGTAACTTCACCGGTGCAGAAACACCTCATTAAGGAAGAATCACTCGAAGGCTTAATACTAACGGCCAATCCCTCATCGGTTTTTATGGCAATAGTTTGCCTTGCCGAGTCACTAGAGGCATAGAATTTGTTCTCTTCTTCAGCATTCAAGGTTTCATATACTTGATTTCTTTCAGACTTAACGAGTTCTATTGAAGCAGAAGTGAAATCGCTCATATCTCCGTAAGTCAAGTCGAGAGTAAATATAAACTCTTTATCCAACTCTCCCATTTCAAGTTCAACTGTATAATCATCATCATTGAAATAAGGTACCAACTCTTCCGTCCTAAAAGAACCATCACGATAACGGGCTTGTGTAAAAAAACTCAAGATATCAAGATTTCTATAGTCTTCAAAAGAGAAGTGAATAACTGCTTTGTATTGTTCTCCATCCTCGATAGCATTCACCTTGAATATAGATACTTGAGAGTTTTTGTCTATTGTAAAAAGCCCACCAGTTTTCAACTCAATTGGATTTAAAACGTATAATACCGTTTCCGCTCCGACCGAAGAAAACATGTCTATACCAAAACCAAAATGAAAGCTAGGGGAGGAGAAGTCAAGAATCCCTCGTGGATTGTACCTCCCCCGCAAGCATTTCCAATGAACAAGAGAGAAACTTGAGACACTTGCATTGTGCAACCAAAACACAACTTCAGATCTGTTCAGCTTATTCCATGGTTGACTAGAAAAATCCACATAGTAGAACTCTTCCTCTATTCCAACACTGTTGGGATACTCATCAGGGCTAATACTGAAATCATCATCAAGCTTAAGCTTCTTAAAATGCAGAGTAGACAAATCAAGGATATTGATGTCAGAGCCAAAGAACCTTGACTTTTTGTTCTCATCCGGAACTGGAATGAACGTCCCGTCTTCCCTCTTGAACAAACTGTCACTTTCACCAATGCCTCTACCAATGGATTTCGAAGCACCAATGAAATCACCATCAATGATTACGACGCCATCTGAGAAATCCAAGCCTTCGAGCTGGAACTCCACATCGCCAGTAACGGTCTTAGTTATCGACTGACCAGATTTCAAATCAGACAAATCAATGGTCACAAGACCCTTCTCAACGACAGTCGCACCAGAACCGTCGTTCTGTTCCGGAGTTTTGACTTCTTCGTTGTTACAGGAAACAAACAACAATGCGAAGACGAGCAACAAGGCAACTGGAATTCTTTTCATGGTATGTACACCCCTTCTCTTCTCGGATAGTACTACCCCCCGTGGCATCGTCAAGCGAAATTCACTCGCCTTTCAGTTCTTAAGACCAACAACAGCTGTCATCCTCTAGGTGAATAGCATCTTGATTCAACGGGTTTCCTGAACGTTGTGCCGCAAGTTTCCTTCCCGCATTTATGACAGAATCTTTCTGGATACTCTTCGTTTTCATAAAGACTTCATTCGTAGTAGCACCACTTACAAAGAGGGCGGTTGCAGTCGTAAGGAATGCGACTACCGCACCCTATGCAATAACCAATTTCATTGTTTATTGAAGAAATCGCTTTTACCTTTGCATATCCTTTTAGTTTTTCCACTGTTTTGATTAAATTCTGATATATCGGTTCAGAGTTGTCAAAAACCACACATACTTCAATGCGACAACCTTCTTTCCTGTTCGCTAGATTCCGGGAAGAAAGCACAGCCTCGTTTTCATTGGCGTATATCTTAGCATGCAAATCCAGTATGGAAATGAGTTGTATGTTAGGCAGTCCTTTTAGAAAACGTAAGGATTCTCTTTCTTGAAGAGAACTGTTTTCTTTCTTCCTGTAGATTATGACAGTTTTAACGTTTCGTTGCTACTTCAAAGTTTAGTTCTTGCTCTGCTGATAGTTCTATATATGGAGATACGATGTAAACAAATTGTTTCGCAGTATCAAGTATTGATGCTACTTTCGAGAATATTCCATGAGTCTCAAGAAACTTTGCCATTTGTATATCCTCCAAAAATATTCAAAAGGTTCCAGGTTACGGAAGTCTGGTTATATAAAGCTTGTTGTTGATATGCCTTTCCAAGGAATTCGTCCTTGCAAGGTAGAAAATCCTGTTTGCTACCACATCCGCAGCGCGAACCAGAATCTTTACGGCTGAATTGCAATATTCAAGTTCTACGGATTTCACTTGTTCGAATATTGGAGGAAAGAATTTCTCCCATGTTCCGTTGAACGTCCCATGTTTGAATTCCTGTTCCAATGCTTCTCTAAGTTCGTATCTGCCATCTGTCGCTGTTGTGTGTTCGTCTACAAAGAAATATATATGCTCGACATCATTGGCCCTGATTACACCTTCGTCCATCATTTGCTCAAAGGCTCTTTTCATACCAATTTTGTAAGCATAATCCAAATACCTTTGTTTGCTTTTCTTTGAATCGAATATACGGTGGTTTATCTTCTTTTGGTCTATAACGACTCCAAATCTATGACATCCATTCAGGGACTTATACAGCTCCAGTTTCTCTTGGTTGGAGACGACTGAGGCTTTTATCTCCTGTCTCTTGTGATAGTCACCCTTGGCTCTTATTCTTCTTTCAGCAGCAGAATACCTACGAGACCACTCCTCCTTATCTTCCGATGATAGTACTATCAACCCACCAAACACATAGATGTCATTGTGGGCAACATCCAAGACTCCTGATTCATCGGAATAGACAAAAATGTTCACAAAAGCCCCACATACAAAAAAACCGCCAGACGGCGGCCCCGGGACCGGTGCCATTACATGACGCTTAAACTCTCGTTCGGTGCCCCCAGGTATACAGCGTAACAAGTACCTGCATGATTAAGGTAACGGTTGGAAACTCGTATGTCAAGAAGAAATTGAAGCCGTATTCAAATAGACCTTTCCAATTCAAGTAGGATGTGATTTTCTTTTTTGTGAATACAGTCTACTCAGATATCTTCCAAATGCAAAATGAAACGAACACAGAACCATGATATAAAATCATCATTGACTCTCCCGCTCTGCAAGGAACGACGAAACATCATCAACAAGGTATTTCGTTCCTTGTGTGTGCAACACGTCGTAGCCAGCAATGATGTATTCGTCCAGAATCTTGGAGTCAACCAGTCTACGATATACCTCGGATGGAGTCTGATTGTAATATGCAGCCAATGAGTTGATTAGGAAAACGGCGAACATCACGGCTTTCTTTTCCATTTCACATATCTCCACTTATAAGATAACGCAAAACATCCAAAATCTCAAACCTCTTCGTTTGACTAGAACGACATTGATTTGAAAGCATCCGCAGAGGGCGAACTTGCACCTGAGGAGGAAAAGAAAGAGAGCTCCATGAAACGAAGCCCTCACTGTCCTATGATTACAAATTAGCCCTTCGCCTTGCATAATCAATGAATCCAGAAACAATGATTTTCCTCAATTCTTCTTCCGAAGGATTCCATTGCTCCAAATCCATTGGATTGACAGTCATAGTGATTGGAACTTTTCTAACTCCCTTTATTGACCATTCAATTCTCATGGACATTTTGGTTTCGTCATATGTCTCGCAAATTTCGACACCATTTGGAACGACAACATCATCGTAAACATTTTCACCTGACTTGAATATCCTATTCTTCATCTCTATTTTCTCCCTTTCACACTAGAACATTGAATCATTGAACGATTTAGAAAGCTCTTATAGGACGAACCTTATAATCATCAAATATGTAACTACGACCACTAGTGCTCTGATCCCCGTCACCGAAATACTGACACCAAACATCATCAGACCCCATCTCAGAACTGGACCAATAGAATCCAAATCTATTCCTCTTGTCAGGGGAAAATCCCAGACCGTTTTCTTTCAGATTAACGTACATAAGATTGAGCTCGTCTTTGCTAGGCAAGAACCAGTCATCATACACAACGCCCTCAGCTGTTATGCTATAATCAGCACAAGCTTTTGCTGCGTATACATCTTTTTCTGATCCTCTATAGTCAACATATGCAGTTTCCCCCATAGCCTCAACAAGGGCTTCCGTATTGGCTTTGCCTGACCCAATGGCTTTTTCTGTTCCAACTTTCTCATTGTCAAGATATCTCCCGTTGTCAATCATGTAAAAACCAAAGATGTAACTACTACTCAAATCTGACGGTGCCGCTTCAAGGTACCTCCATCCACATTCGGAAGACTTTAGACCATCGGCATTGCCTGAATCGTTGTCGGCATCACAATCATAGAAGACATAGCCTCCAGCAGGCCCTTTTCCCCATATTCCACACTCAGAACATCTATAATTCACATATGAATGCTCTCCCGTTGCTGAAACAATCTCAATTTCCATTTCTTCCCCACAAACGGTACATGAGTATATCTTTAGTCCATTACTGGTACATGTCGGCTCATTTACAATCACACCAGCGTCAACGGTATGTCCTGTTGCTGGAATGTTTTCTGTTCTTATGCGACCACAAACTTTACATACAAAGGTTTTTACTCCGTCTTCAATGCAAGAGGAATCCTTTGTAATCTCTCCATCGTTCCATTCGTGTCTACCTCTGTCTTGTGTCAACTCCGTGTGTACGCACGTTGCCTCATGCCAGTGCTCTTCTTCAGTTGTCGTCCAATCTTCGCTGAAGGTATGACTTGTCTTTGCCAACTCGCTTCTTTCCTCTTTGCCACAAACGCTGCACTTCTTTACAGACACACCTGTTTCCGAACAAGTCGACTCTTTTTCAACGAATGGTTCGCCAAAGCTATGTCCCAATGCAGAACCCTGTTGCTCTCCGCATTTGGAACATATTTGAGGGGAATCACAGGTTGAGTCGCTCCATTCATGTCTGCATTTGCACGAAACAAGAACGGAAAGCACACAAAACAATACAACAACTACAATAGACTTTTTCATTTCCTCACTCCTATTCGAAAGTCTATGATTCTGAAGCCACTCCAAAATCTTCTGGTCTAGAGTACCCCCCCCCCGCAATTTGTCAACACTTTTTCAAACCAGATTCTCAACGCCAGATTCTCAACGCCGCAAGCCATTCATTTAAGTTAACGTTTTTTGTTCCAAGCCACTCTAGACACACTGGACGGTCTAGCCATTCTGGGCGAACTAGCCACTCTTGCCCATCTAAAACGGTCTAGAATCCGCAGATACAATGCCAACCATCTTCACAAACCCCACTGTTTTGAAATATCCTTCGAATCTGTTGGTGTTTTGTAGCAATGGTTGCAAAGGTTCAAATGGTTGCGATGGTGAGCATGGTCGCAATGGTCGAATCCCCAGTGGCACAGAAAGCCCCTTTCTGCTATGCTCCAAGCCAACGAAAGGAAAAATGGAAGGAATCAAGATGGAAGGCACGGACAAGACAGCAATCGCAAACCAGAAACAAGCCCGCAAAAGGGATTTTCTCTTTGCCCTTTTCATAGCATCAATGGTCATAGTCAACGTTTTGGGCACGAAAATCACCACAATCGCAGGAGTTAGGGTATCGGTTGGCATATTCTTCATGCCCCTTCTGTTTCTCATAACGGACATCGTAGGAGAGGTCTACGGCAGAAAGGAGGCCACCCTCTTCGTCAACTACGGAACCATAATGCTTGTATTCCTGTTCCTCATGATGAACCTGTGCATAGCCGTCAAGCCAAACGAGTCATGGCACCTGCAGCCCGAGTACAAGGCCGTCTTTGGATCATCGCTCAGAATGACGCTTGCAAGCCTCATAAGCTTTGTGATATCGCAGCACGTTGACGTGTTCCTATTCGACTTCTGGAAAAAGGTCACCAAAGGCAAACACCTGTGGATACGCAACAACGCATCAACCATCACGAGCCAGCTCTTCGACACCATCCTTTTCGACTTCATCGCCTTCTGGCACATAAACGAAACCTACACCGCAGGCTTCCTCTTCACCATCATAATCCCCTACTGGCTCTTCAAGGTCGTGTTCGCGCTGCTTGACACCCCGTTCTGCTACTGGGGCGTGAGATGGCTTTCCGGCGGCACTCTGCCCAGCGATTGGAAGAGCTTCAGACGCACGGAGAAGGACACCTGACAGACCGATGTCCTTGCATTTTGCATATTTGGACGAAACTCTTTATTGCTCAATCATGCATTGCTTGTATAAGCATAACTGTCTTCATAGACCGCTTCAGGTGCAATATCTATTGCACCGTCTTTCCATGTAATGACACCATGGAAAAGAGAAGGCGAAGAGAATACTTTTTCGTCCTTGAGGGGTTCAAAGGCTCCTCCGGTAAGAAGGGAAGCATCAAAGAGTCTTTTTTCGCCAGTTGAGAAGGTGACAAGCATCATCATACCTCTGAGAGGCTTCACATCTGCAACTTTGATACCGTCTTCCATCTTCCCTGCATAACAAATTCCATTTTTGACATACATTTTCTTTTCCTCTCATTACATAGGCTTAATTTTGTCAAAATGTTCGCCCTTAACAGCCTGATTCCATGCCTTATAAGCTTCCTCTTCATGGAAGGCAAGCCAACCCGTTATCATTTTGAACTGTTTTTGGGGAAGAGAGCCCGCAAGAAGTTCTCCATCAATCGATATTGCAGCTTCATACTCGCCATAGTACACATGAACATGAGGTTTGTTGTACTGTCTATTATCCTTGAACAGCAGATAGATGACCATACCGGCAAAACGACTTAATTCAGGCACAGCATACCTCCATTCTTTAAAATATGAATTCAAACTCTGCTTTTTCAGTTTACAGCAAAGTGTCATAGAAAGCAAATGTACAGGAACCCACCAAACGGAAGCGCACCTCTGTTTGCCAACATTATGAATAACCATTATATTAAGAAGTTATGAAAAATAGCGAAAACAACATCGAAAACCTGCCAAAGAACATACTAATCATCCCAATGAGGGGATGCCCTGTCTTTCCAGGTCTCTATACCACGATAGAAGTGTCCGACAAGCAGGACATAGAGATAGTCAAACAGTCAGAGCGTTTCAACGGCTTTGGACTGGTGCTTCTCAAGAACGAAGACAAGTCGTCCAAAGCACTTACCGTTGAGGATTTCTACCAGATAGGAACCTTCGTAAGGGTCAAGAACCAGATAAACACCATCTATGGAACCAAAAGCCTCTTCATAGAGACAATAGCGCGCTTTAGGATACTTGCCATGCTCTCGCACGGAGGTCTCATAACCGCACAGGTGGAGTACATCCAGGAGGATGAGCTCACACCTACTGAGGACAAGGCCTTCACTGCGGCGCTGAGGGAGGCTCTCAACTACAGAGCGGACAAATCGCTCATTCTGGAGAACCTGAGATTCAACGCATCCAACATTCCAGAGGCCATAAGGCTTGCGGACTACCTGGCGGGAACCGTTGTTCCAAGACATCAGCAGCAGGAGTTCCTCGAAACGCTCTCAGGCCATGAGAGGATAATCAAGGTGCTCAAGGTCCTTGAGGAGGAGCTTACCGTGCAGAAGATGCACGACGAGATCCAATCCCTTGTGACGAAGAAGATAGATGCACGCCAAAGAGAGTATTTCCTCAGAGAGGAACTTAGGATCGTAAGGCAGCAGCTCAAGAAGCTGGGAGCCCCTGACGACGACATAATGGACTTGACCGAGGACGAACTTGAAGACTCCCTGAGGGATGCCCTGGAAGGGGACGGCATACAGGAAGACTCGACAGCAGAAGGACAGAACACAGGGACATCGGGCTCAGAAAGAAGGCCAAAACCAAAAGCCAGACTCATCGACAGGCTCAAGGCGCTCAAGCTGGAAGGCGAGGCGTATGAGACGGTGTTCAACGAGTACCAGAAAATGCAGAACATGGAGCCAAACAATCCGGAGTACTCCATTATCCGCACGTACCTTGAGACCATTGCTGACCTGCCGTGGAACGAGATGTCCCCTGATGATTTCTCGCTGGAGAAGGCCAGAAAGATCCTAGAAGAGGATCACTATGGCATAAAGGACGTGAAGGAGAGGATCCTTGAGTTCCTTGCGGTTAGAAAGCTCAAGAACGACACCAAGGGTTCCATAATATGCCTCGTTGGCCCTCCTGGAACGGGAAAGACATCCATTGGAATATCGATTGCAAAGGCCCTAAACAAGAAGTACTACAGGTTCTCCGTTGGTGGAATGCGCGACGAAGCAGAGATAAAGGGCCATAGAAGAACGTACATTGGAGCAATGCCGGGCCAGGTCATAAAGGGGCTCAAGGTAACGAAGACCAAGAACCCGGTCTTCGTGATAGACGAGATAGACAAGATGACGGTCTCCAACCAAGGAGATCCGGCAGCCGCTCTTCTGGAGGTGCTGGACCCAGAGCAGAACACCACGTTCAGGGACCATTACCTTGACATCCCGTTCGATGTCTCCAACGTGCTCTTCATCGTGACTGCGAACACGACGGACACAATCCCCCGCCCTCTTATGGACAGAATGGAGTGCATAGAGCTCAACGGCTACACGTCCGACGAAAAGCTTCACATTGGAAAGAAATACCTCGTACCGAAGAGCCGCGCAAAGCATGGACTCAAATCGACCGATGTAAAGTACACGGACAAGATCCTCAAGAAGATCGCAGAGGAATACGCTCGCGAGGCTGGAGTCAGAAACTTCGAGAAGGCTCTGGACAAAATCCACCGAAAGGTCGCTATGGAGATTGTGGAGAACGAATACAGAATCGCAGACCTCAAGGCAGCAGGTGCAACGGAGGAGGACATAGCCAACAACAAGGACCTTCTCCAAAGGCCTGTCAGGATAACGGACGAAAAGCTCATAAAATATCTTGGACAGCCGATCTTCCATGAAGACGAAGTCATAAGGGCCACAAGACCTGGAATGTCGGTTGGACTTGCGTGGACATCGATGGGCGGAGACGTCCTTGCAATTGAGGCACAGCACATCCCTGGAAAGGGGGACCTCAAGCTCACTGGACAGCTTGGAGATGTCATGCAGGAGTCTGCGAACATCGCCTTCTCCTATGTGAAGAGCATTGCCGCCAACCACGGAATAGACATGAAATGGTTCGATTCCAACAACGTCCACCTGCATGTACCAGAGGGTGCCACGCCAAAGGATGGACCGTCTGCAGGAATCACCATGGCAACCGCCATCTATTCGCTTATTACGAACCAAACGATGGCCCAGAACATGGCGATGACTGGAGAATTGTCGCTCTTGGGCAAGGTGATGCCTATTGGAGGTCTAAAGGAAAAGGTCCTTGCAGCAAGAAGGAACCTTGTGAAGACCATCCTCATCCCAAAGTTCAACAAGAGGGATTTGGACAAGCTTGAAGACAACGTCAAGGAAGGAATCGAGTTCCATCTCGTAGGAGACATGGAAGAGGTCCTCAAGTATGCGTTCCCAGACGACAGGTTCCCCTACAGGGAGAATGTAGAGGTAAAGGACAACGTGCAGCCATCGCCGGAGGAAAGGATAGCCGCTGCGGTTGCAAAGGCGGTGTCGTCTGTGCTTGAGAGCTCCAAGTGAGGTTTCAGATGAAAAGCGACACCACATACAACACAGGCTACATGGAACTGCTCTCCCCTGCTGGAGGCATGGAGAAGCTTGAGACGGCGTTCGCATATGGTGCGGATGCCGCCTACATGGGACTCAAGAGCTTTTCCCTTAGGACGAACGCCAAGAACTTCGAATACGACCAAGCGCAGGCCATCAGGGACCTCAAGGCCAAGACAGGCAAGAAGCTGTACTGCACAGTGAACATCTACTTCCATGAAGACGACATAGCAAAGCTGAAGACCGAGCTTGAAGAGATGAAGGAATATCCGTTCGATGCATTCATAATATCGGACATAGGGATTCTTGACGTGATGAAGAAGGCCTTTCCAGATGCAGAGATGCACCTGTCCACACAGGCCAACTGCATAAACGCAGCCTCTGCAAGGATGTATGCCAACATGGGCTTCGACAGGGTCATACTTGGACGGGAGACACCGCTTTCAGACATAAAACGAATAAGGGATGCAAACCCAACGCTTGGAATAGAGGCCTTCGTACATGGTGCCATGTGCATGGCGTATTCAGGAAGATGCTTCCTCTCCTCCCATCTCACAGGCCGCAGTGCAAACCAAGGCGACTGCTCGCACACCTGCAGGTGGAACTATAGGTTCGCAGAACTCACACCTGAAAACACGCCTGAAGACTCTCCGGAACATGTTCCAGAATGCGCTTCTCGATTCGCACTTGAGGAGGAATCCCGCCCAGGACGCTACTACCCAATAGAAGGTGACGACACCTATACCACGATCCTCTCCTCCAAGGACCTTTGCATGATAGATCACCTTGCAGACCTAAGGGATGCAGGCGTGGACTCCCTCAAGATTGAGGGTCGCATGAAAAGCATCTACTATGTAGCCACCATAACCCGAGCATACCGCAAAGCCTTGGATCACCTCTATGACCCAAGAGTGGACTACAAACCATACCGTGACGAGCTTTTCAACGTAAGCCACCGCGAGTTCGCAACAGGTTTTTTCTACGGAAACGGACCCATAGACGTGGACTCCAATGAAGACGAAGACCTCAAGGAAGCCAACCGCACGACGGCACAAGGGTATCTCAGGGACTACCTCTTCCTTGGAACCATTGGAAAGGAAGTCAAGCCAAACGTCTACGAAGTTGACATAAAGAACCAGATACGCACGGGCGTTCTAATCGAATTCATAGGCCCCAACGTATTGTCCCTAAGAGAGGACGACCCTGTGGTTCTGGATGCAGACTTCAACGAAACGGACCACATAGACCATTGCAGAACCGGATACATAAGAACTTCCCTAAAGCTTGAGCCCGGCTACATGATAAGAAAGGAGATAAAAGCTTGAAGAGGATAGCAGTGATAGCGTTCGTGATTGCGGCTTTGGTTCCAACGACATTCGCAGCCTCATTGGAAAATTCTCTGGAAACCCCCATCCAATACGAGGACTCGTTCTCGTTCATGGCGGACAACGAGCAGTATGTAGAACTCTACGAAGCAATCAACAACTGCATGTCCGCAAACGAAGTCGAATCCCGCTACGAAACGCTCAAGGCATCGCTTGGGACCACTGCGCAGGACTGGATGATCCTCATGAAGGCATCGCTCAACTGCGCCCACTACCACTTGGAAGTCGCGCCAAAGAAGAATTCAAAACGCGCAAAAGAGCTTATCTCGTATGCCAACGACATCTACAAAGCCCTTGAAAAGGCCAATGTGGACGAAAAACTCCTCATGCCGCTTCATTTCTGCCTCCTATCGCTCGACTACCTCGCCCACCCGCTAAGCATCGCAAAAGGGCTGGAATCCGTGGCCGTAATCGACAAGGCATACGAGTCGTATCCCACTGAACTTGCAATCGCCAACCTCTACGCCGCACGCCGCCTCAACGCCCCCGCAATAGGAGATGGAAACGCAACGGAGGCCTTCGAAATCTACACCGCAATCCTATCATGCATAGCCTCGCCTCAGACCGATGTCCCAGAGGTCTCAAAGTGGGAGCTGTTCGATGCGTATGCAGGCATTGCAAAATGCTATGCAAAGCAAAAGGACAATGAAAAGGCCCTCCTTTACTACGAGAAGGCGCTTGCCTTGTATCCTGGCAACGAAGCGATACTTGACACAATCAAGGATATAACTAAGTAAAAAAAGCACCAAAAACCGCTAAAAAACGCATATTCTGCACACTTTCCTGTTGATTTACTAAATCATTGTGCTAAAATTCATTCATACATAGAACCTAAATGGAGGACAGTTTGATGACAGTTCATGAACAGCTTGTCGGTTTGTTTGAGACTTACGTCCACGAGAACCAGAAATTTGAGGAAAAGGGCGTAAAGGCATCTGCATCCAGAGCAAGAAAGGCTCTTGCAGAAATCTCCAAGCTCTGCAAGGAAAGAAGAAAGGAAATACAGGACGCAAAGAACGAAGAGTAAGACTCAAGTCCGTTGCAGATAGTACACTCAGAAAGGTCAGCTTCCCGCTGGCCTTTTTTCTTTGCATTTGCGCGGTCTGCGTTGTCGCTACAGCATACGCCGTGCAGATAGCACTGTCATATGCTTTGCTCCTAGTATCCCATCGCAAATACCTTCAAGTAGCATTCATTGTCCATGCGCGCTACGTTGTCGCTTCAGCATATTCCGTACAGCAAGTCCGGTTTCTTCATTTCGACTGATTTTGGGCGTTACTGAAGAAAATTTTCTTCAGCAATCGTCTTTTTCGCGTTTACAGAAGAAAATCACTACGTATAGTTAGGATTCACCATAAGGAAAAACAATCAAAAAAGCCATAAATGACTATTGCCCACAACGCAGCAAAGCAGTAACATTCCATTGTTGACATTTTTTGAAAATCTGTCAAAAAAGGAGACAGGAAATGATACAACTAGAAAAAGGAAACTACACGATAGACAAAATACTGGGAGCCTGCGCCCAAAGCTATGGAAACCTCACAGCTCTTACCACATACAACAAGCCGGAAACCGCAATAGCCTACAACCAGTTGGATGACATGGCAAACGAGGTGGCGCTATACCTCGTCAAAGCAGGACTTCGCAAAGGAGACAAAGCCGCCATACTCTCAGAAAGCTGCCCGAACTGGGGGCTTTCATACTTTGCCATAAACAAGGCAGGGGCTGTTGCAGTGCCGGTACTTCCAAACTTCAGCAAGACGGAGGTTGAGAAGATACTTGAGCACAGCGAAGCCAAGTATGTATTCGTGAATGCAGCAAACGCCGCAAAGGTCGTGGATGCAAAGGCAAAGGTGATACGCATAGAGGACATGGCGCAGATCCCTGCATGCGAATTGAAGAAGCTTACAGACAACAGATTCGCAGACCTCATTGGGGCAAGTCTCCTAAACGGAAACCCCTTCTCACAGAAAGACCAGAGAATGCTCGCAGAAAGAGCCCCTCATGAAGACGACATAGCCTCCATCATCTACACAAGCGGAACGACTGGAACGCCAAAAGGCGTGATGCTCACCAACAGGAACCTAGTGTGGAACGCAGTCACCTGCTCCACTCCATTCATAAAGATACACAAGGGATGGAGCGCACTTTCCATACTTCCATTGAGCCATGTCTATGAGTTCACGATTGGACTTCTCCTGCTTCTCATAAACGGATGCACCATAACCTATCTTGGAAAGGCTCCAAGCACCAACACCCTTATGCCGGCACTCAAGGGAGTAAGGCCACACATTGTGCTGTCAGTGCCTCTTCTCATAGAAAAGGTCTACAGGAGGGCCCTTGCCCCAAAGTTCAAGGAAGGGACGACGCTTGCAAAGTTTGCCAGCAACAAGCTTACATCAAGGATCGTATACAACATGGTGGGACGCAAGGTCATCAAGACATTTGGTGGAAGACTTAGGTTCTTTGGAGTTGGTGGATCCAAGCTGGATTCAGAGGTTGAAGCCTTCCTTGACAAGATAAACTTCCCGTATGCACTTGGATACGGTCTTACGGAGACAAGCCCGTTCATAGCAGGATGCGGACCAAAGGACCATGTGGTTGGAACGCTTGGAGCTCCAATAGAGGGGCTGGATGTGAGGATCGCTCCAGAGGATGGAGAGATACAGCTCAAAGGTCCAAGCATCATGAAGGGATACTACAAGATGCCTGAACTCACAAAGGAGACGTTCACAAAGGACGGATACCTCAGAACCGGAGACCTTGGAACCTTCGAGAACGGAAGACTCGTAATAAAGGGACGCAGCAAGAGCATGATACTAGGCTCTGGAGGAGAGAACATCTATCCAGACAACATAGAGACTCTCATCAACGCACAGGACTTTGTGGTCGAAAGCCTTGTGGTTCCAGAGGACAGAAGCCTTACCGCAATGGTGAGACTCGATATCAAAGCATTGAACAAAGCCTTCAAGGATATAGAGATACAGGATTTCCTCGAGAAGATTCGCTCAGAGGTCAACCAAAAACTTGCATCCTTTAGCAAAATCCATAGAATCAAGCTCCAGGAGACACCTTTCGAGAGGACCCCAACCGAGAAGATCAAACGGTATCTGTACACGAAGGCGATGTAAACCACCTACTTTTTACCCCTTGGACAGGGGCTGCGGAAAGAAACCAAAAGCAATCGAGGGAGAGAGAATGCAATGGCCGTTCCAACAACCCCTGTCCACCCTTTTCCCTGCGATACCAAAAACAACCAGCCAGACAACCCATAGAACACTGTTGAATTCAAGACGAATGGTGGCTAGAATCGAACCATGGTCGAAAGAATAGAAAGAAGCAGCACGAACAGCGTCAAATACAACCACAATGCAATTGGAAACCTTTGCGGAAACCCAAATGCAGAACCTTTCTGGGTTGCTGACATGGACCTTGCCTCACCAAACGCCGCAAAGGAAGCCCTCATCGCCACCGCACAGCTGGGTCTCTATGGGTATCCCGCATTCGACGATTTGGACCAAGCCTTCATCGACTGGGTCAAAATGCGGCACTCATGCACGCTCTCAAAGACCGATGTCGTCGTGTCCCCCGGCATCCTTGCAAGCATAGCCGTCATGACACAGCTGCTACCAGCAAGGGATGTGATTATTCCAAGACCTGCATACAAACCGTTCGTGGACATTGCAAGAAACCATGGAAGAAGAATACACGACTGGCCGCTTTCCTATGACAAGGAGAACGGCCGGTTTGGACTCGACTTCGATGCTCTGGAGGATATCGCCTCAGAACCAGGTGAGAAGACACTTTACTTCTGCTCTCCACACAATCCTTCAGGAAGGGTCTGGAGCAGAGATGAACTTGAAAAAACCGCGGAGATCTGTGCAAAGCACGGCATCGTTGTATTCAGTGACGAAATACACTGCGACCTGACATTCCCAAGCCAGCACCACACGCCGTTCTTCGAAGTGGCAAAAGGAAAGGACCTTGAATGCATAGTGTTCATGGCACCATCCAAGACATTCAATATTGCAGGAGAGCATTTCTCCGCAACCGTATTCACTGACCCTTCTTATCGAGAGGCTTTCAGTGCCTACCTTGAGAAGATGCGCATGAGCGAGATATCGCTGTTCTCAGGTACGGCGGCACTTGCCTGCTACAGACACGGCTACGACTGGCTCATGGAGCTTACGGCCTATCTTGAAGACAATGCAAAGCTCATAGACGACTTTCTAAAGGCACAGCTTCCGCAGGTAGGGTTCATCAAGCCACAGGCATCCTTTGTAACGTTTCTTGACTGCTCACAGGTAAGAACGATGCTCCAAAAGGCAGACATGGACATTGATCTTGTGCACTTCTTTGGAAGAGAGGCATCCGTTGCAATGAATGCAGGACCATGGTTCGGTGAAGGCTACGATGATTTCCTACGGTTCAACTACGGGACGGACAAGGATCATATACTTGAAGCTCTCAAGAGGATGAAGAAGGCCGTGGAAGGAATCCAACGCTGATACAGAACCTGATATCAGGTCTCAGGAACATCGGTCTTGGGAAGCTTTCTGTAAACCGTGAAGTACATTGTGGTGAAGCATGAAAGGCCGCCTATGACGTCCGATACAGGCTCGGACAGGAATATGCCGTAGACTCCAAGGCCGAAGAGGTTTGGAAGAAGGAGTGCAAAAGGAATCACAAGGACGACCTTCCTGAAAAGGGAGAAGAACAGTGCGTGCTTCGCCATTCCAAGGGCTGTGAACGTGCTTTGGCCGGTTGATTGGAACGCCATGAAGAACTGCATGCAGAAGAACAGCCTTATGGCGATTTTGGCACACTCAAGAACTGCGGAGTCCTTTACGAAGAGGCCTGCAAACGCACCTGGGAAGAGCATGAAAAGAGCCCAGATCACGAAGTAGTAGCCAAAGATTATGACGAACATCCATTTTATGGCATCGCGTACGCGTTGGAATTTCTTGGCTCCATAGTTGTAGCTTATGATTGGGCGTGCAGCTCCCGTCGTGCCGTGCATGAGCGTCATGAACACTTCCCTAAGCGAGTTTACAACCGTCATTGCGCCGACCCAGGCATCTCCACCAAGAAGCTGGAGCTTTGCATTGTAGAGCATTGAGACGGAGCTGTTGGTTATGGAGAAGCAGAACTCCGTCAATCCCAAGGAGATGATCTTCGAAACCATGCGCCAATTTGGCCTGAACCCTTTGAACGACAGCCTCACCTCCACCTTTCCTCCGCAAAGGAACGACAGAACCCATGCAGCGCTGACGAACTGGGAGATTATGGTTGCAAGGGCCGCCCCTTTGACGCCCATGTCGAACACGAATATGAACACCGGGTCCAGAACTATGTTTATCACAGCCCCTATCATGACCGTGAGCATGCCCACGTTGGCATAGCCCAAGGCGTTTATATATGGGTTGAGTCCAAGAGAGACCATGACGAACACGGTTCCAAGCAAATAGACGTCAAGATAGTCGTTTGCATACTGGAAGGTCTGCTCCGATGCGCCTATGATCCAAAGAACTTCGTCCTTGACGATATATCCAACAGCTGTAAGGACTATTCCCGTTGCAATGAGCATGAAGGCTGAGTTGGACATATAGTCCTTTGCAACGGCTTTGTCGCCCTTGCCCAAGGCCATTGAGAACAGCGGAGAACCACCCGATCCAAAGAGGTTCTGGAATGCGGTTATTATCGTTATTATTGGAAAAGCAAGTCCAATGCCGGTCAATGCCATGGCACCAATGCCTGGCATACGACCTATGTATACCCTGTCTACTACACTGTATAGCACGTTCACAAGCAACGCCAAGGTCATTGGTATTGCCATGCGAACTATGTTTTCAAGAACACTTCCCTTCGAGAAATCGACATTGTTGGATCGCATGAGGATACTCTACTTTATCCTTTCGAATGCGTCCACTCCATGTTTGCATATAGGGCATATGTAATCTGCAGGAAGCTCATCGCCTTCGTAGACGTAGCCGCATACCTTGCAGACCCATCCGGTCTTGCCCTTCTCCTCTACGGGATGAGGCTTTATGTTGGAAAGGTAGTACGAATAGGTACAGGATGGCTCATCGCTCAGCTTTTCTGCATGAGTTACATCCGCAATGTAGAGCCAATGGCTTCCAAGGTCCACGACCTGCTTCACCTTTGCACTTATGTAGGCGTTCGTATCCTTGGCTATGTACAGCACACCATTGCCGGATCTCTTTGCATCCTCGAAGCCTTGGAACTTATCCGTATCGCGGCCGCTTGCAAATCCAAAGCGCTTGAACACATCCATGGTTGCGTTCTGTGTAAGGAAGCTGACATTGAAGACACCTGTCTTCTGGATGAGCTCGTTGGTGTAGTTCTTCTTGTTAACCGACACCGTTATCGCCAGAGGTTCCTCTGCAACCTGGCATAGAGTATTGACTATGCAGCCGTTGTCCTTCAAACCTTCCCCTTCTCCACCTGAAGTCAAAACGAACAGGCCGTAGGAGATGTTGTGAAGGGCTTTGCGGTCTATCGTCCCATTTGCTTTTTGGGGTTCCAAAACCGCAGCTTCGACTCTTTTGCCCATACTTTGAACAATTGCATCTGCTATATTTCCAAGTTCGGCTGCATTTTCATCCTTGACTGACGATTTCAACGAAGAAGTCTCTTCAAGTATCGTCATGTTCTTCATGGATGACAGGATCTCACGCATCAGAGCACCGCTTGTAGCGGCCCAAGTGCCGTTCTCGACAACCGCTACAGTCCTGTTCTGGAGGTTGTGGGCCTTTAGGTCAAGGAGCACAGTCTCCATGTTGACGAATATGCCAGAGTTGTACGTTGAGGATGCAAAAACAAGATGGCTGCAACGGAACGCCTCCGAGACTATCACGGATGGGTGCGTCTTGGACACGTCGTAGACTGCAATGTTCCTGACTCCATTGTCTGCAAGATCCCGTGCAAGGATGTTGGCGGCGTTCTCGGTTCCTCCATATATGGAGCCGTATGCAATCATGACGGCATTATCCTCAGGTGTGTAGGTAGCCCACTTTGCATACTTGTCTACAAACCAAGCTATGTCCTTCCTCCATATTGGGCCATGGAGAGGACATATCATGGCAATGTCCAATCCCTCTGCCTTCTTTAGAAGGGCCTGGACCTGCACGCCGTACTTTCCAACGATGTTGGTGTAGTAGCGCCTGGCTTCGTCAAGCCACTGCGTCTTGAACTCGTATTCGTCTGCGAACAGGTTTCCGCTCAAAGCACCAAAGGTTCCAAAGGCATCGGCGCTGAAAAGGACCTTGTCCGTCATATCATAAGTGACCATGACCTCAGGCCAGTGCACCATTGGAGCATTGACGAACGTGAACACGTGGCGACCTGTCCTGAGCTGGTCGCCCTCCTTCACTGCATGGGATGGAATGGAGGTATCCGCATTGAAGAACTGCCCTATCATGTCAAGCGCACGCTTGGTTGCAACGATCTGGGTCTCAGGATGTCTGAGCCTGATTTCTCCAATCGTTGCGGCATGGTCGGGTTCCATGTGGTTGACTATGAGGTAGTCGAGATTCCTTCCTCCAAGGACATGTTCAACGTTCTCAAGGAACACATCGGAAACGGACCTGTCCACGGTGTCGATGAGGACCGTCTTCTCATCCATCACGAGATAGGAATTGTATGAGACCCCGTTTGGAATTGGGAACACGTTCTCAAAGAGGGCCAGCCTTCTATCGCTGGAACCTACATAGAACACATCTTCAAGGACTTTTTCGGTGCAGTGCATGTCAACCTCCAAATGCAAGGACTCAGCAACGGATCCGCCGCTGAGTCCCAACGCTCAGTATTCCAATATCAATAGTTCTCTGCATTGAGCTCGAAGTACGCCTGTGGATGGGCGCATACAGGACACACTTCAGGGACCTTCATGCCAACGCTTATGTGCCCGCAGTTGCGGCACTTCCAGATTCGTACTGCACTTCTCTCAAAGACCTCGTCGGCCTTCACGTTATCAAGAAGGGCTCTGTACCTGTCTTCATGGTGCTTCTCGATCTCTGCGACCATTCTGAACTTAGCGGCAAGCTCCTTGAAGCCCTCTTCCTCTGCATCCTTTGCAAAGCCTTCGTACATGTCCGTCCACTCGTAGTTCTCACCGTCGGCTGCTGCTTCAAGGTTCGTGGATGTATCGCCAAGAAGGCCAAGCTCCTTGAACCACATCTTGGCATGCTCCTTCTCGTTCTCCGCAGTCTCAAGAAAGATTGCGCTTATCTGCTCGAATCCTTCCTTCTTTGCAACCGATGCAAAGTATGTGTACTTGTTCCTAGCCTGGGACTCGCCTGCGAAGGCGGCCTCAAGGTTCTTCTCTGTCTTCGTTCCCGAATACTTTCCCATATCAACCTCTTTGAATATTGGTGCGGCATGGCACAGGCCCATCATTCGCCTGCAACATCCATGTCACACGAAAGATAACTTCGCCTTGCCAAAGCGCAAAACGAAAAAAGCGATTCTTTACCCAATCCTAGCGGACCTTCACGTTCTCCACGAAGGTCCCAAGCTCCCTTGCAAAGCCCTCAAGATCATCGTAGCTGTACTGAATGCCGTCTCCAAGAGATGCATCAAGAGTCACCTTTGGGTTGAACCTTTGCAGAAAGAGCCTCTTCGCACCCTTGAGCCACAGCCCAATGGAGGAGATGTCCTCCGGCAAGACTGTGCCTCTTTCGCACGTCGTCCTGAACTCGTAGTCCGGAGCCTTTCCCATCACGATGTCCACCGAACGCCGCACGGCATCCACATCACGGCATCCCAACAAGCCATACCTTTGGACCGATGTCTTTATGTCCATGGCTATGTAGTCCACAAGGCCCTCGTCCAGAGAACTTTCCAGTTTGTCAGGAAAGCTTCCATTGGTATCAAGCTTGGTCCTAAGTCCAAGTTCCTTGACTTCAGTGAGGAAGTCCAAGAGCCCGCTTTGAAGGCAAGGCTCACCTCCTGAAACCACGACGGCATCAATAAGGCCACGGCGCTGATTTATGTAATCGAACACCTTGTCGACGGTGAAAGATTCAAAAACATTGGTTTCATCGCCGTTTTGGGCCATTGTTTCATCGAATACCAACGAAGGGTTGTGGCAGTACGGACAGCGGAAATTGCATCCCTTTGTGAATACTGTGCATGCTACAAGCCCAGGATAGTTGACCGAGTCCACACGGACAAGGCCGCCTATCCTGAAACTCTTGTCGTTCAGCATTTGTTAGCCCAGCTTACAATGGCACCTGCACCCTGCAGAGCATTGTCCTTGGAGCCACCGACGAACATTACAGGAACGGACATGACGCCGTACTGCGCTGCAAGATCGGCGTTCTCCTGAGCATCCACGACCTTGTAGGCTATGCCCTTTCTATCAAGTGCGGCCTTGGCCATAGGACAGTTTGGACAGGTCTTCGTCGTAAAGAGGATGTTCTCCGAAGAGCCGGCGCACTCAGAGGCATCGGTCTTGACGGATTTGTCTCCCTGTGCTGCATCGTGTTTGGCAGGCCCGTCCACGTTTGCGCGTGATGCTTCGTCGAAATCGTATGTCTCCCTGTCCTTGAACTCCTGGGCCTTTCCGGTGTTCCAGTTCTGGACCGGTCTGTAGTAGCCAGTGATTCTGGAGTAGACCTCGGTTGGCTTGCCGCATTTTGGGCAGGTGTAGTGCTCGCCTGTGATGTATCCATGCTCCTTGCATACGGAATATGTAGGACTTATGGTGAAGTACGGAAGCTTGTAGTTGGAGGCGATCTTCTTCACGAGGGACGCCACAGCCTCCCAGCTTGTGGGCTGCTCGCCAAGGAACACATGGAAGACGGTCCCGCTTGTGTACTTCGTCTGAAGGTCGTCCTGGATGTCCATGGCCTTGAATAGGTCGTGCGTGAACCCAACAGGGAGGTTGGAGGAGTTGGTGTAGTATGGAGACTCCTCGGTACCCGCAGTGATGATGTTTGGATAGCGCTTCTTGTCATGGATTGCAAGCCTGTACGAGGTGCTCTCTGCAGGGGTGGCCTCAAGGTTGTAGAGGTCGCCGTACATCTCCTGGTAGTCAGAGAGCCTCTCCCTCATGTGGTCGAGCACCTGAGCGGTGAAGCGCTGACCCCTTTCGTCCGTGAGGTCGCAGCGCAGCCAGTTTGCATTGAGGCAGGCTTCGTTCATACCTACAAGGCCAATGGTGCTGAAGTGGTTGTCGAACGTTCCAAGATATCTCTTCGTATACGGATAGAGACCGTTCTCAAGGAACTTGGAGATCGTCGTCCTCTTGACCTTGAGCGAACGCGCCGCAATGTCCATTAGCTTGTCCAACCTCTCGTAGAAGTCCTTCTCGTCCTTTGCAAGGTACGCAAGGCGCGGCATGTTGAGCGTCACGACACCAACGGATCCAGTGGACTCACCGCTTCCAAAGAAGCCACCGCTCTTCTTCCTGAGCTCCCTGAGGTCCAGTCTCAGGCGGCAGCACATGCTTCTTACATCGCTTGGCTGCATCTCCGTATTGCCAATGTAGTTGGAGAAGTAAGGGGTTCCATACTTCATCGTCATTGAGAAGAGAAGCTCGTTGTTTGGATTGTCGGACCAATCGAAGTCCTTTGTAAGTGAATATGTAGGAATAGGATACTGGAAACCACGTCCGTTCGCGTCGCCTTCGAGCATGACCTCAAGGAACGCCTTGTTGACCATGTCCATCTCCTTTTGGCAGTCGCCGTAGGTGAAGTCCATGTCCTCTCCACCAACGATTGCGGGAAGGTCCTTGAGGTCTGGTGGAACGGTCCAGTCGAGCGTTATGTTCGAGAACGGAGCCTGCGTACCCCAACGAGACGGTGTGTTGACTCCGAAGACGAAGCTGCTCACGCACTGCTTGACCTCTTTGTAGCTGAGGTTCTCGGCCTTCACGAATGCGGAAAGGTATGTATCGAACGAGCTGAACGCCTGCGCGCCGGCCCATTCGTTCTGCATGATTCCAATGAAGTTGACCATTTGGTTGCACAGCGTGTTGAGGTGCCTTGCAGGACGGGACGAAATCTTGCCCTCAACCCCGCCAAGGCCTTCCTTGATGAGCTGCTTGAGGCTCCATCCCGCACAATAGCCCGATAGCATTGAAAGGTCGTGGAGATGAAGGTCCGCATTCCTGTGCGCTGCACCTATCTCTTCGTCGTAGATCTGGGAAAGCCAGTAGTTGGCGGTTATGGCTCCGCTGTTGGAGAGGATAAGGCCGCCAATGCTGTAGTTGACGGTGCTGTTCTCCTTGACGCGCCAGTCGTCGGCCTTGAGATAGCCGTCGACCGTCTTCTTGTAGTCTATCATGTTCTGTTCGGCGTTTCTGACGTTCTCATGCTGTTTGCGATAGAGGATGTAGTTCTTTGCAACGTCGCTGTAGCCGCAAAGTGCAAGCGTCGTCTCAACGCTGTCCTGAATGGCCTCGACGCCAATCTCGCCGTCCTTGACCTTTGAGCCAAAGTCCGCTGCAGCCCTGAGGGCTATGAGACCCACTATTTGTCTGTTGGTCTCCTTTCCAGTGGCCTCGAAAGCTCTGGAAATCGCATTCTCAATCCTAGAAAGTTCGAAATCGACCTTCGTTCCATCCCTTTTGACTACGGTGTTTATCATACAGCCCTCCAAGGTTGTCTTTTGCTTTGTCGTTTGATCCGGATAGCGTTGGAAAACGCTCAAAACCCAGTGTGACGACACTACGCTTTACACAACATATAGTGTTGCTTTTGTGTCGGCCACGCAATAACTAGTACACTGGAAACCTTGTGGCTGTCAACCTCTTTTTGGCCCGTTTGGCTGTTTTTGTAGGCGTCTTGTCTTGGGAAAGGGCCCGTGGTATTGCCAAAAATCCTTGTCGTATCTATATTTCCACACATGGGAAAAACAAAGAAAATCGCAACTGTTTTGCTGTCTGCCTATTTGGTCGTTTCAGGTACCATAGACCTCTTCATTCCACAGGTAAGGACCAAGGCATGGTACGCCGTAGTGTCCCTTGCCGTGATATGGCTCATACCAGTAGTGATGAGGCTTTTCAAACTGGAGATATCGGACATCACATACGTCCTTTTCATAACGTTCGTGGTGGTTGGGACGTACACGAGCAACCGCCACAACCTATACAAGACGTTCTGGTGGTTCGATGTAGTGCTTCACCTCTCATCAGGAGTGATGCTGTCCATGATAGCAGGAGACATATTCTTCCCCATCTCCAAGGAGCATAGGAATCCGCTCTGGTTCGAAATACTTTTCATGTTCGTATTCGCAGTGGCGGCAGCGGGGTTCTGGGAGATAATGGAGTTCTCGTTCGACTGCGTCACAGGTCAGGATGTCCAAAGGAACCTACTGCGCGAGCATGAGATAATATCCACCGCATGGCAGAACAACGGCATCATAGACACCATGAACGACATGATAAACGGCACTGTGGGAGGCATAGTGGGATGCACTCTGAGCCTTCTTACCCGCAGGAAAGCCCAGAGCTGCAGGAAAAACGGAAAGCCGGAAGCGGCTAGTTGATCGAAACGTCTCCGCTTACAGTCTCGAACTCGAACCTTGACGATGCGCCCTTTGGGTTGTAGCCTGCGCCACCCGAAAGGTTTGCGAGACCTGAGCTGAGCCTTCCGCTCACGGAGTCGAATTCAACGGCGTAGAGAGCATCCTTTGGAAGTGAGATGTCGAACGATCCAGACACCGAATTACCGTCAAGCTCTCTAGGGCATACGCCAAGCGCAAGCGAAATCCCACCGCTTACAGTCTCAAGATCCACCTCTACCACATAGTCCATCCAGGCTTCCAGGTTGCCCGACACGGACTCGAAGTCAAAGGCATCGGCCTGTATGGAAAGCGTTGTGTCGGCTGAGACCGTCTCTATCCCCACGTCTCGGAGGACGAGTCCACGTGGAATCCTCACAAGGAGGTCCTTGTCAACGTTCTTGGTTGAGAAATTCGACTTGGTGTATTTGATGTACAGGCGACCGTTCTGGATCCTCCAACGAAGGAGGGCATCGTCGCTGGCCCTTGACCTGAACGTCTCTGAAACCTCTATGGTGGAGCCGTCCCAATACTCTATGTACACGTCTCCGGAGACCCATGAAATGTCGATGCCGTTGATGGACTCCCCTATGCTTGTGCCACCGGCATTGTAGCGCGACGCATCGTCGTACCTGTATTTGCCTGATGGCCAGAGGTTCCATGACGCAAATGCCGGAAACGTTGAAAAAACCGCTGAAAACAAAACAAGGGACATGGCTGCAACCAGTCCCTTACGTCCAAAGCTCTTCACTTGGTGGTCCTCTTTTCTGGAGCTGTCTTCCAGCCCTTATTTGTCAAGCTCCTGAGCCTTCTTGGTCTCAGCCTCGATCCTCTCCTGGATGAGCTTCTGGTATTCCTCAGCCTTTTCAGGATTGGAGATGATGAAAGCCTTGCTGAAATAGATCTCTTCAGCCTTGAGCTCTTCTCTGACTACCGATGGCGGCAGCATGATGTCAGCCTCGGTGTCCCAATAATAGGTGTCGATGATTTTCTTGATCTGTCTTTTCTTCATGCCTTGAAGATACCATGTCACGCACGCTTTGGCAATCGCTGAGCGCATTGCCAATCAGAGAAGACCAATTACCTCAAGATGCTCCCTAAGCGATTCGGGACTCTGGAATCTGAAACCGTTTATGCCCAGAGAAATCGAAACATCCACGTTCTCCTGTCTGTCGTCAGTGAAGAACATCTCGCTTGGTGAAACCCTCTCAAAAGCAATGATCTTCTCGAAGAACTCTGGCTCCGGCTTCACGCAATGCAGTCTGTCGGACGTGTAAGCATAGTCGAACATACCATAGTCGTTTCGGTTGTCATGCCAAATGCGGTGGGATGGCTCTACGTTGGTCCCTGCAACCACCCTTATGCCGTTTTTCTTCAGATCCTCTATGACGGCAATCGTCTTTGGATTCTGAACTGGGTTGAAGAACTTAGTGTAGAGATGGGGTTCAGCAGGAACCTTGACCCCAGAGATGCAGGAGAACCTCTTCCAGTACTCGTCCTCGTCGAAAAGTCCGGCACCAAAATCCCTTATCAGGCCTTTCATATCCGGAGAAAGGGAAATGAACGTATCATGATCATCAACACCAAAGTACCTAAGGAGCCTACGCTCCATCTCCTCGCCGTTGAAGAGGTCCACAACCCCTCCCATATCGAATATGCAGACTTTGATTTCATGTTCACTGGATTTCATGGATTTCACCTCGTGCTCTCCCTCACGATGAACTTTGGAGGGATGAGAATATGCGTTTCGCAAGCATCGTCTTTGGATAATCGGCCAAGAAGGAGATCCGCCGATGTCTGCCCCATAAGTGAAATGTTTTGGGAGACCGTTGTCAATGGGACCCTGCAGAAGCTGGCAGGCGCTATGTCGTCATACCCAATGATTGCAACGTCCTCCGGTATGCGGACCTTCTTGGAAAGACCGTTCTCAAGTCCAATGGCTACGTTGTCGTTCGACACGAATATGAGCGTGGGCTCTGTGGATGAAAGCATTCCATCATCCAGTTCGACTGCGAACTGACGTCCTTCTTCAGACGTTGGTATTGCATCATGAACTATCAGATTTCTGCCCTTGTCGACATTGTCCAGAAGGCCACGCAGCCTAAGGCTCATTGGCTGGTCGTTGAATCCAGCAAGGACAAGGATACGTCTATAGATAGACGAATTGACGAACTGAGCCACAAGCCTGCCGCCTTCGTAGTTGTCCCCTGACACATACGCAACGTCAGGGTCGTTTGGAACGCAGTTGACCACAACGAAAGGAAGCTCTGACTCCTTGAGGGCCTGTATTGAGGGAGAGGACGGAGATGTGGCGGACAAAATCACACCATCGACTTTGTTCCTAAGCAAGGTCTGGACGGTCTCAAGCTCCTTGTCTTCGTTCCAATCGGTGAAGCAGAGCAACATGGAATAACCCTTTGCAGACAGCACCTGGTCTATTCCTTTGACGACCTCCGTGAAGAAGTAATTGGTAAGCTCCCCTACGACCACACCTATTATCCTAGTTGGAGTACCCGCAAGGCACTGAGCATAATGGTTGGGGATGTATCCGTGCTGGTCCATTACAGAAAGGATCCTTGCCTTCGTCTCGGCATTCACAGGGGCATTTCCAGTAAGGACCCTTGAAACCGTAGCCTTGGAGACCTTTGCCATTCTGGCTATGTCCGATATCGTAATTGGAGAATCTTCGTTTTTCTGCTTCATCCGTGAAATGGTAGCATACAAACAGCTCTTTGGAAAAGAAAAAACTCCATGTACAAGATCAAAAAACAACTTTACCACCAGCTTTGGAACCGATTTCATGAAAACGGTTTCATTTTTAGCTTGCAAAAACCAAAAAGGTGGTTTAGTCTTAGAAACAGGTTTGTGAAACCGGTTTCATAAAAAGGAGAAAACTATGAAGAAGTTCGTAACAGCCATCGTTCTGCTGAGCGTACTCTGCTGCACTATGGTTTTTGCACAGGGTCAGAAGGAAGCGGAAACAACAGGTCCAAAGGACGTCACACTCAAGGTCTATGCAAGGGCATACACATACCAGCAGGACGATCCTTGGAAGAATGCAGAGAAGAAACTGCAGGATGCACACCCAGAGCTCAACATCACATTCGAGTACGAAGGATTTGGTTGGGCAGACCTTAGGACGAAGTTCCTCACTGCAGCGGCAGGTGGAGAGGCCCCGGATGTCGTCATGACAGACATAATCTGGGTTGGAGAATATGCAGAAGGCGGTCTTATCGCCGATGTCACAGATAAGGCTGAATCCTGGAGCGAATGGGCAGACGTCGCACCACTTTACAAGGAAGCCACAAAGGTGGACGGAAGGATCTACGGAACATGGCTCAACACAGATGTCAGAGTCATGGCATACAACAAGAAACTCTTCAAGGCTGCAGGTCTCGATCCAGAGACACCTCCAAAGACATGGAGTGAGCTTAGAGCCGCAGCAAAGCAGATAAGCGACACCTTGGCACCTGCATCATACGGCCTTGGATTCCCGGCAACTCTAGAAGACGAGACGGCACAGACGTTCTATGCATATCTCTTCTCCCTTGGAGGAAAGATACTGTCCGATGACAACAAGCAGGCGCTCTTCAACAGTGAAGAAGGCATAAAGGCCCTCACGGAGCTCGTTGACATGGTCCAGATAGGAGCCACCCCTGCATCCATCGTTGCAGGATCTTCAAGCGACATAAACAACGGCGTATTCCAGGACAAGTTCGCAATGTCCTACATGACGAAGGCATTCGGACTTGCAAAGGACCTCATTCCAGGACTCACTGCAGAGCAGTACCTTGAAGAGTTCGGCGTTGCAACGATTCCTTATGCAGACGGCGGCAGCGCTTCCACGATGTCAGGCGGATACCTTCTCTGCGTTCCTACAGGTTCCAAGAACCAGGACCTCGCATGGGAATTCATAGAGTACGCAGCAGGTGCAGAGTCCCAGTTTGGATACACGGCAGCCCGTGGCTATGTCCCAACCTTCACATCCCTTATGGAAAGGGCAAGCGACTACTATGAAATAGACCCTTATTTCAGCGTAATCCTCGAGCAGCTCAACAACGCACACTTCAGACCAAGCATCCAACAGTACACTGAGATCGCCGCTGAAGTACAGAACGCAGTTCAGGCAGCAGTCATGGGAGTCAAGACACCAAAGCAGGCACTGGACGATGCCGCAAAGGTTGTCAACCAGCTTCTCAACGAGTAGTCCATTGAACGCCAAACGAATGGGCTGTGCAAACAGCCCATTCTATATGCCCTTTTCAACGGGCAAATGAATCTTTGGACAAAGGCTTCATCTAAAGGATCGAACGCATAGAACTGACCTCAATCCTTTTAATGAATCTTTTGGACGAAACAGAAACGGAGAGACCAAAGTGAAAATAAAGACAAAGAACATGATCCAAGGATACATCTTCATCCTTCCAATCGTAGTGCTTCTTCTTGCATTGTCGTTCTATCCTCTTCTAAGGACCATCTACCTGAGTTTCCAGAACGTAAAGCTCTCGACAATGAACAACATGAAGTTCTCTGGGCTCAAAAACTACAAGGTGCTGTTCACCAGAGAAGAGCCGAACTTCTTCAAGACGATACTCCCCAACACAATATACTATGTAGTGGGAAGCGTAGTTGGTCAGATAGGCATTGGATTCCTCCTCGCTTTCCTCGTAAACAAGAAAAGCATAAAGCTCAGAGGCATCTTCAGGTCAATAACGATACTCCCATGGGTCGTAAGCGGAATAATAATCTCCATTTCATGGAGGTTCATGTATGAGCCAAGACTTGGAATCCTCAACTTCCTGTTGGGAAAGCTTGGAGTGGAGAACCTTCCAACATGGCTCAACGACCCAAAACTCGTGCTTCCATGCCTCATAGTGGCTAACATATGGCATGGTATGCCGTTCAGTTTCATAATCCAGACTTCCGGTCTGCAAAGCATAGACGAAGACATATACGAAGCTGCGGTCATAGACGGAGCCTCTGGTTGGCAGCAGCTCAGATATATAACCCTGCCTCTTTTGAAACAGTTCCTCGTCATGAATCTGGTTATGACCAGCATGAACACAATCAACTCATTCGACCTCATATATGCAACCACCAAGGGAGGTCCTCTCTATATGAGCGAAGTCATGGCCGTACATATGTATAGAAGGGCCTTTGACTTTGGAAAGCTTGGAGAAGGTGCGGCGGTTGCAGTCGTCATACTTATCCTTAACCTGTTCCTAACAATCACCTACCTCAAACTGAACAGAGAAAATGTTTCCAAATAAGGAGGGGCGGCATGATAAGCACAAAAACTTCAAAGAAAATATCCAAGATTGCAATCTATGTAGTACTCGTTGTATTCGCAATCCTCACTCTCACACCTCTGTACTGGTTGCTTAGCTCCACGTTCAAGACATCCACAGAGGCCATTGGATACCCTCCAACGCTGTTTCCAAAGAACCCTACCCTTCAGAACTTCGCAAGGCTGTTCGACGCAAGGAACTTCAACTTCAAATCCTTCTATCACAGCCTGATAGTCTCGTTTGGAGCAATGGCGTTGAGCTGCATAGTCGCAACGCTTGCAGGCTATGGCCTTTCAAGGCTCAAGTTCCCTGGGAAGAAACTCATAATGGTGGGGATAATGTTCTTCCAGATGGTTCCGGTATTGGCGCTTATCATACCTTTGTATCAGATATTCTCAACCTATCGGCTCTACAACACCCATATTGGACTCATCCTCATCTATGCAACGTTGTCTGCACCAATGAACACATGGATTCTGAAGGGCTATTTCGACACGATACCAGATGCCATAGAGGAAGCGGCCATGATAGACGGTCTTTCCCAGCCACAAGCTTTCTTCAGAATAGCCCTTCCAATTGCAGCTCCAGGGTTATCGGCATCGGCCATATTCGCATTCTTCAAGGCTTGGAACGAGTACATTGTCGCCATGACGCTCACAAGCAGCATGAGACCATATACGGTGGAGCTCTACAGATTCATAGGCGAACAGGGAGAGGTTGACTGGTCGCTTCTGGGAACCGCTGCGTTCATAGCGATCGTTCCAATATTCCTACTCTTCTCGTTTGCACAGAAGTACTTCATCATTGGACTCTCCGGAGGGGCGGTCAAATCATGACGAAAAACTCAGGTACGTCCAAAAATGGATCTGGCAGAAAGATAGCTGTAATAGGCGATATGGCTCTGGATTTCTCCTACTTTGCGGAGACCTCCAATGAAAGATCGGTCGAAACGGGCCTAACGGTCGAGGATGTAAGGAAATACAACTACGACTGCGGTGGGGCTGCGAACCTGGCTGCCGACATAGCCTGCCTAGGGGTGCCATGCGATATCTACGGCGTGGTGGGGGAAGACATATTCGCAGACATCCTTGAAGGAAAGCTCAAGGACTTGTCCGTTGGAACCGGACACATCGCAAGGCAAAAGGATTTCACCACATTCGTCTACCACAAACACTATGACATGATGGGAAACGAACTTCCAAGGTATGACTTGGGAAAGACCAACGAATATGACCCAAAGATTCTTGATGGAATACTTGACGACCTTTGCAGGAATATGGACGAGTACGGAACAGTGGTCATCAATCAGCAGATTCCAAACAGCATACATCTGGATGCTTCAGCTGCAGAGTTCAAAAAGAGGCTTTCCAAAATCCTTGAAGGCTTCAAAGGTTCCGTTTGGGTGGATTGCCGTGACGACATCATGTATCCCAACTCCTCCTACAAATTCAATCTAGTTGAAGCAAAGGCGAAGACGGGAGAGGACTCGGCACAGAAAGCAGCAGAGCTATTCCTAAAGAGAAAGCCAACTCCCAAAACCGTTGTGTTGACAATGGGAAAGGAAGGTGCGTTTGGAACGAACGGCACAGACTCGTTCAGAGTCCTTGGCATAAACGATGTGAAGAAGACCGACCCCGTTGGAGCAGGTGATGCTTTCCTTGCAGGCCTGGTCGCAGCGCAGGCAAAAGGTTTGGGTTTGAAGGAAAGCCTTGAATATGCAAATGCAAACGCCTCCATAAGCGCAGGAGTCCTCTTTTCAACAGGCCATCCAACCCAAGTCCAGACCCAGACCCTGCTGGAAGACCCTGACTACAGATACAACCCAACACTTGCAAAGGACCCCCGCCTTGCAAGGTATCTTGACGGAACGGACATTGAAATCGTCAATGCTAGGTTGGAACGCCCTCTGGAAGGGGAATACCCCAAGGTTGCAATATTCGACCACGATGGAACGATATCTACAATGCGGCATGGTTGGGAGAAAATCATGCGAAAGATGATGGTTCAAGCCATTGCTGGTGACAGATTCGACTCCATAGCAGCATTGGATCTGGACAAGATGTACAGCAACGTGGATGCAATGATAGAAAAAACCACAGGCATCCAAACCATAGTCCAAATGAGCCAACTCATAGACATGATACGTGACTATGGATACGTTCCGGAAAAAGAAATAAAGACACCTCTTCAATACAAGGACGAATACAGAAGCCTTCTGAACGAACAGCTCAAATGCAAATACAAAAGGTTCGAGGAAGGGATATACAACGTCTACGACCTTACGATGAAAGGGGCTTTGGATTTTCTTTCAGAACTTGGAAAGAACGGAACCAAGGTATTCCTTGCAAGTGGAAGCGACTATACGGACGTCAAATACGAAACCCATGCACTTGGATACGATTCATTGTTCACGGGAGGGATCTTTGGATCCGTAAGCAACCTATCCAAGGATCCAAAGAAGATGGTCATGGGTGAAATAATAAAGAACATAGATGCAAACAGCTCCCAGGTCGTGGTCTTTGGGGATGGACCTGTGGAAATGAGGGAAGCCAAGAAGAGAGGATTCCTCACAGTAGGAATCATTAGCGACGAACATCAGAGATTTGGAATGAACCCAGCAAAGAGAGAGAGACTCATACTTGCAGGCGCAGACATCCTCATTCCTGATTTCTCATGGATGAAGACACTGGAAAACCACTTGGGATGGAGGAAATAGATGAAGCAGTTCGACAGGTTCTCAATGGAGTACCTTCCAATAGAAAAACGCTACAGCAAAGTAGACATCATTGAAGCAAGCATGGATCCAAACGCCGTTTCCTGCGAACGTATGTGTCCAAGACAATTGGAATACTTCATTGGATTGGCGGACGAAATCAAGAAAGCGAAGGCCCTTGGAAGCTCGGTTGTATGTGCATTTGGAGCGCACGCAATCAAGAATGGAATGGGAAGGGTCCTTGGAAAGCTCCTCGAAGACGGCTGGTTCACGCATATATGCACCAATGGAGCAGGAATAATACATGATTGGGAGTTCTCCTATGCAGGCAAAAGCAGCGAAGACGTAAGGGCAAACGTCAAGGAAGGCCATTTTGGAACATGGCAGGAGACGGGACTCTACATAAACCTTGCAATCGCAGTAGGTGCCTACAAGGGTCTGGGATATGCCGATTCCGTAGGAGAGTTCATTCGCAACGATGGACTTGACATACCTTCCAGGGAAGAGCTTGAAGCCGTTAGCTACAATCCAAATCAGGACCTTGAAAAAAGGGCTGCGGCGCTGGACCTCCTGCAGGAGATGAAGAACTGCAACATGGAAGGAGGACATCTTAAACTTGAACACAGGTTCAAGGACTACAGCCTTCAGAACTACGTAGGAAGGTCCAGCGGAAGATTCACCTGCCACCCAATGTTTGGACATGATGTGATATATACGCACTACGCAAACGATGGTGCTGCTATAGGAAGGACGGCCCAAAGGGATTTCCTGTCGTATGCAGACAGCATATCCAACCTTGAACATGGAGTCTATCTATCGGTGGGTTCTGCGGTCATGTCCCCCATGATATTCGAAAAATCCCTTTCAATGTCACGCAACGTAGCACTCAGAGAAGGAAGGAAGATAGACGACTTCGCAATACATGTAGTGGACCTGCAGCCAGCGACCTGGGACTGGTCCAAAGGAGAACCTCCTGCAGACAATCCCGCCTATTACCTGCGGTTCATGAAGACGTTCAACAGAATGGGAGGCAGAATAGACTATAGCTGCTACGACAACAAAGTGTTCTTCTCCACCCTTCTCGCCGTACTTGAAGGAAAACATTGATGGAACTTCAGACGAAACTTCAAATGGAGCTTTGACGATGGGAAGATACCTTGGAATAGACATTGGCGGTACAAAGATTGGAGTATCGTTGGGAAACGGAGACGGAACCATAGAGAAACAGACGAAGTTTCCAACATACAACACTCCAGACGAGAACATAGAAAGGATGGTTGCGGAGGCAAAGGCCTTGGTCCATAGCTGCAGTGGATGTGATGGGTCGGCCAGGGTCAGTGCGGTTGGAATAAGCTGTGGAGGTCCTTTGGACAGCAAAAAGGGCATAGTCCTCTCTCCTCCTCATCTACAAGGATGGCACAACATACCCATAACTCGGATCCTAAGCGAGGAACTGAGCCTTCCAGTATTCCTTCAGAACGATGCAAACGCCTGTGCACTTGCCGAGTGGAACTGGGGAAACGCAAAGGGCATGGAGAATGCAATCTTCATAACGTTTGGAACAGGCTTTGGAGCCGGCTTGATCCTCGACGGAAGACTTTACGAAGGCACTACGGGAATGGCTGGAGAGATTGGACATGTACGAATATCCAAATCAGGTCCGTTCTGCTATGGAAAGAACGGCAGCATAGAATCCTTCTGCTCCGGAGCAGGGATGTCTCTGCTCCATGAACAGCTGTTTGGAGAAAGGCTCTCAGCCAAGGAAATCTGCTCCCTTGCGTATGCGAAGGATGCAAAGGCAGTCAAGACAATCGAGTGTACAGCAAAGAAGCTTGGCTATGCACTTTCAATACTAATAGACCTCTTCAACCCTCAATGCATCGTACTTGGAAGCATCTATACGAGGGACATGGACCTTTTCAAGGACATAGCCTTGGAGGTCATAAAGGAAGAGACTCTTCCCCAATGTTCAAGCGTATGCAGGATTCTGCCTTCAGCATTGGGGGACAAGCTTGGCGACGCCGCTGCTTTGGGCGTTGCCAAGTCATTCTACGAAAAGACGATATAGACGAATACGACATAGGACGCAATTGCCATGGAAAGGAAGATTCAACCAAACTACAAGGAACGGGCCATAAAACAGTTGGACATACTAATAGAAAGAAGACCAGAGCTGGAAGTTCTTAGAAACAACATCCTCGATGCATACGAACTGCTATTGGAAACAGTCTCCCAAAACGGAAAGATCCTGATATGTGGAAACGGAGGAAGCTGTGCAGACAGTGACCATATAGTTGGGGAGCTCATGAAAAGCTTCTGTGCCTATAGGCCAATAGAGGAGGACCTTTGCAAAAGGTTGATTTCCATCGACAGCATTGATGGAGATAGAATTGCAAACGGTCTTGAAGGTGCAATACCAGCTATAAACCTTACCCAACACACGGCCTTGTCCACTGCTTATGGGAATGACAGCTCTGCTCCAATGGTCTTCGCCCAACAAGTATACGGCTATGGAGAGGAAGGCGATGCTCTCATTGCAATATCAACGTCAGGAAACTCACAAAACGTAGCACTTGCTGCAATCACAGCAAAAGCCAAGGGAATGAAGGTGATCTCTCTTACCGGCAATGACAACTCCAGGCTCACCACCCTGTCAGACGTATGCCTAAACGTTCCTGAAACCGAGACATACAGAATACAAGAGCTTCACCTACCAATATACCACACACTATGCCTCATGCTTGAAACAAGCTTCTGGCCTACAAACAAGCATTAGGTCTCTGCTGCACTATACGAAGCGTCCTTTTGATGCGCCCTCATGCGCCTTGGTCCGCCTTGATGCGCCTTACCTCACAACCACATGCGTCTACATGCGCCAACATTAGCCATATAAGCCAACTTGCGCCCAAACGAACCTTAAAACCAACTTTTTCTTGCACCATCTCGATTCCAAGTGTTATTCTAATAACAGAATCCTATAGAACCATCAGGGGAAATCCAAAGCGAAATGCCTTTCAAAGCAAGGAGCAAACGACTCAAGAAGAACCTCAGGCAGCTTAAACGAAAGAAGATAGAGGGCGAAAAATACATAAAGGACTTCTACATAGAGAACGACCTTGCCTTCATAACCTGCAACGTAAGACGCTACAACGACATAATCGACCCTTTCTCGTCGGAGGGCTACGAGTGGCCGAACAAGGACTTCGTGCATTTCGTGGAATCCAACGCAGAATACATCCCGGTCGAGTACCCCATAGTCCTTGAAATAAACGGCAAAACCTTCACGGAGAAGGAAAAGAACGTCATACGTGAGACAATCCACGACTACTACGCACTCAAGATGGGGGATGCACAGCTTGCAATAGGCTCCAACCGTTGGAAGGCCGTCGTACTCATCATCACCGGTTGCCTTCTTGCCATTGGAGTTGACTTCATAGGCCGTCTCACGCCACGCCTGCCATTCAGAGAAGCCGTGATAATGCTCTTCTGGCTCTTTCTGTGGGAGGGCATCGACTGCCTAATACTGGATGGTCGCAGACTGCGCGAAAAGAAGACCGATGCCGCCCAAATGGCGAACATCACGGTGACGTTCAGAGACGAACCGGAGATCACCGAGTTCTCCGACGTAGTGTCGGACGAGGGCGACAGGGAGTGACATGGAGTGACACACTGGAGTGACGCACCTCGTTTGACAAAGAAATCGAATTCTACTACACTGCCCTACTATTTTGAGGTATCCTTGAAGCGGCAACACTCCAAGGTTGCCAAAGACAAAACGAATACACGGAGGAAACGATCATGAAGAAATGGGTATGTCCAATATGCGGATACGTACACGAAGGCGACGAGCCACCAGCATTCTGCCCACAGTGCAAGTGCCCTGGAAATAAGTTCACGGAGCAGAAAGGTGAAATGGCATGGGCCGCAGAGCATGTAGTAGGCGTTGGCAAGCAGTTTGGAGCCGATGTCCCTGAAGATGTCAGAAACGAAATCATAGCAGGACTCAAGGCAAACTTCGAAGGCGAATGCTGCGAAGTTGGAATGTATCTTGCAATGGCAAGGGTCGCCCATCGCGAAGGCTATCCTGAGATTGGAATGTACTGGGAGAAGGCAGGACTTGAAGAGGCCGAGCATGCAGCAAAGTTCGCGGAGCTCCTTGGAGAGGTCGTCACGGACAGCACGAAGAAGAACCTTGAAATGCGTGTAGAAGCCGAGAACGGCGCAACCGCAGGCAAGACCGAGCTTGCAAAGCTTGCAAAGAAGTACAACCTCGATGCAATCCACGACACCGTCCATGAGATGGCTCGTGACGAAGCCCGCCACGGCAAAGCCTTCGCAGGGCTCCTTGCAAGATACTTTGGCAAGTAAGATCAAATAGTCTTTGCAAAAAACAATCAAGACTGCCACGAAACCCAAAGGCATTTGACCTTGGATAGGTGGCAGTCTTGTTTTTACGAGATGACGGATTCAACAAACGCTACAGTCCCTACACTTGCCACAGGTGCTACAGAACGGCTACAGATTGCTAGCTGAGCCAAGGCACGGAGGCATAGGCCTTGAATAGTTTGTCGTTGTCGGCTGTCGTCCAGTCCTTGAAGAGGTCCTTTGCGGCATTGTATACGGCCTTGTAGTCGTTGTCGCGGTAGAAGGCACACAATTCCTTCTCCGTCATGCCGAATAGGAGTGGGTAGATGTCCTTGTCGTAAGGTTTGCATTCAATGCCCCTTTCCAAGAACCAGAAACAGTCATAGGGAACGAATTCGCCCTTGTTCAATACGCTTCTGACGTTGTCGTAGTCGTATTTGCCTACGGTGATGAGCTCGACGATGTCCTTTATCACCCTGTAGTGGGGGCCGGACTCGAATACAGTCCTCCCGTTTTTGTACTTCGATGGAGATTTCTTCCTGACCTTGTGGGCCACAGCTGTGTTGACGAGCCTCAGCGCATCCACGATGTCCATCCATTTCTCCGCAACGAGCACATCGTGGGTGTGGTTGCTCATGGTGACGGAGAAGATGATCTTGACGTTGCGCTGCGAGCATACTCTGCACAGCATATTGTGCCTGTACTGTCCAAGCTCCTTGTCAAAGATGAACTCCTTGTTGGAAGCCCGTTGGGTTACATGGTAGAAACGTCCGTTCCTATCAACACTCTCCCTTCGAAGCATACTTTCCTCATTGTCCTTCGAACCGATTATTTCATTGAAACTGACCATAGGTTTCCCTCCTATTAGATTAATACAAGAAACCTGTCACTTTCATTCACGCTTCAGGAAAAGACTAGAATCTGTGGCCGTTTTGTAGCGTCTGTCGCAACTGTAACGGCTGTAGCACCTGTCGTGGTTGTAGTATCTGTCACGTCTGAGACTTTGACTTTGGCATAGCTCCACGCTCTATTATGGACGTAAGCATGGAGGCAAATCCTTTGGGATCCCTTATCTGGTACTGCATGTGGTTGCAGCCTTCGAACACCGGGAAGTTTGCGCTGGGATATGCCTTCATCACAGCATCCCTATACTTGAAATGCTCCTCTATGCTGCCGAACTCGAAGAACATGCGTTTTTGGAGTTCAACAGGCAATTGGGGGAACGGGACATCCTCAAGGCTGTCCATCATCATTCTGTGGAGATTGCCGTACCTAAGGTTGCAGCCTGCCTCAATGAAGTAGGGCTTTATCGAATCGTCGGAGCACCACATGACCTTGCCAAGGGTCTTTCCCTTGGACCAATAGAGGCTTTTGATTGCAAAGTACAGGAACGGAACCATGATTCTTCTCGTACCCTTCCCTATTTGTGCGAACTGTCCGCCATCGAAGAAGACGTACTTCACAGGAATCTTGGAACCCGCAAGGAACGCCATGGCAAGGTCCGCACCCAAAGAAGAGGCGACGACAAGTTCAAGCCTCTCAATACCATGAGAATGAAGGAACTCCTCCACCTGACGCATTTCGTCCGCTTTACTAACATATCTCTGACCTTTGCAGTATGCGGTGGCCGTTGGCATTATGCAGTAGTAGCGGTCGCAAAGAAACGAAGCTACAGGAGCACTGCTTCCTCCAACAACACCCATGGCATGGAAGAACAATACAGCAGGTTTGGATGGGTCACCCAAAGTTTCGAACAACACAACAGAACCTCCAGCAAAAACCTATTTCAGTTTCTTGTATCCACAGTCGCAGTATGGGCCGCCGGATGCAAGGGTGTACTTGCGGACGAACCTGGAAGCACCGCCGGCCTCACTCATGGAATAGTCCAACCTGCACAAGGCCGGCGTGAGGTCGTAGAGTCCAAGGTCCTTCATTAGGCGGCAGATACCGCAGGTGTAGAAACGTGCCTCATAGCCACTACCATCTTCATACTCGAAATAGTCCATGTTCCATGAGTATGGGTTGCGGTCGCCGGCTCTAAGGGCAGCAGTGGCCTTCATACCAGCTATGTCCTTTGCGGAGAACTTGGACTTGCCTGATTTCCTACAGAACCACTTCATTGGAGACGTCATCATTGACTTGTCGTAGTACTCCGTAAGCTTCTCAACCGTAGGACGCTTTGGCATATTCACGACAAAGGCCCCCAACAGAGCGGCATTGACGATGTTCATCTTGAAACGATCCCCTTTTTCGAATTCCGGAAGAGATCCAATGAGCTCCTTGTACTTTGCCTTGGCCTTACGGGAAATGGCCTTGGCATCACGGGCATCAATACCAAAGACCGATGTCAACTGTCTTTCAAAAGACTTTCCAAACAACATCCACATTCCAAAAGGCATTCCAGAGTATTTCATGACAACCACCTCCAACAGGACCACGAAGACCCAAGTCCGAGAACAACAGTTAGTATACTCCAACCCCACCATATTTGAAAAGCCGCACAAAGGCGGCTCTTCAAGTTTTTCCAATCATTGCAATGTCAATGATACGGACGAGGTGTCAGACATCCTTTTTCCTGCGTTTTCTTACAGCCTCCGTCAAAAGATACTCTATTTGACCGTTGAGACTACGAAAATCGTCCTGAGCCCACGCAGACAGTTCATCGAACAGCGTCTTCGAAAGTCTCAGAGGAACCTGTTTCTTGGTCTTGTTCTGGTCCTGCTCCGTCATAACACCTCTATACAGTCAAACCCGCACCAACAACCATATTCTAATATATTGACCCCGCATTGAGAACTGGATTGGCTTCCTTGTTTCCGCAAAGGACTACAAGGAGGTTGGAGACCATCTGGGCCTTGCGCTCCTCGTCAAGGTCAACAACGGAATCGGCCTTGAGCTGATCCAGAGCCATCTCCACCATGCTCACAGCACCCTCCACTATCTTGCGCCTTGCGGCTATGATGGCCACGGCCTGCTGTCTCTGGAGCATTGCAGCGGCGATTTCAGGAGCGTATGCAATCTGGTTTATGCGAACGTCAACGATCTCTATTCCAGCTTCCTCAACCTTGGCTGCGAGTTCCTTCTTCATCTGCTCGGCTATGAGGCTGGACGAACCGCGAAGGGTGAGTTCTCCAGCATCGTCGTCATCCGCATCGTCCATATCGTCGTATGGATAGAGACGAGCCACGTTCCTTATGATGGAGTCCGTCTGATTGGAAAGATACTCGATGTAGTTGTCTATGTTTATGACAGCCTTCGTTGCATTGACCACCTTCCAAACCACGATTGCACCAACCTCTATTGGATTGCCAAGCTTGTCGTTGACCTTCTGCGCTCCGTTTACGAACGTGGAGAGCTTCGTGGATATCTTCTTCGAGACGGAGACGGTCACAACGTCCTGACCGTTCTTCTTGGAGTCCGCGACCTTTGCGGCGGCATCGTCGTCACGCTTCTTTGGGTAGATGGCGGTACAGAACGGATTCACGAAATGAAAGCCGCTTTCGTATATCGTACCATAGTATTTTCCAAAGAGGGACAGAACCAGGGCCTCGTTTGGCTTTATGACCTTGAGTCCTGCAGTGCAGATCATATCGACTATGAACATAACGATGCCAAGACATATGAGCGCTGCGCCAAGGCCTACGTTTCCATTCGAAACGTTGATTCCACCAAAGACAAACTCCGCAATTGCCAAAGCGAGGACAATCAATATAAGGGACAGGACCCCAAACCCGCTTTTGGTCTTGAGCCGCACCTCCTCTACGTTCTTCACAGAATCCTTTACAGAAGCAACCATATTCACCTCCCACACAGCGGAATCAAGTCCGCTTGAAAATCTTTTTGATATCAAAACGATATCACATACAGCCAAACGCCGTCAAGCATCCGCCAAGTATTTCCGCAAAAGTTGCCAAGAAAAAGGATTCCCAGTATCATCGGTTTAGAGAGGGAGGGTTTCCATGTCGAAAGAAGACGGTAAGATTGGACTTTTCACCTGTGTGACGATCATCGTAGGGAGCATGATTGGAAGTGCGATTTTCTCGCTTTCAGGGCTTACGATGTACAAAGCCGGCCCAGCTGCGGTGCTTTCGTGGATACTCGCAGCGGCCATAATGCTGGTCTACGGCCTCATATGCGCAGAGCTGTCCACCCGCTTCCCCCGCTCAGGCGGCGTCTTCGTGTTCCCGTCCAAGGCCCTTGGCAAGGGCGGCAAGGACAGCTCGTTCTGGGGATGGATCTCCACATGGGGCTACATAAACGCAAACATAGTCGCCGTGGCGTTCGCCGCAATCTACGTTGCAACCTACCTTGGAGCTGGCTTCAACCTCCCAAGCGGTATGCAGATACCCCTTGCAATAGCCACGATTGCAATCTGCCTGGTGCTCAACTCCATACGATTCTCCATTGCGGGAAAGCTCAACAGCGTCTTGGTAGCGGCCCTCATAGCAGCCCTTAGCGTCTACGTCCTGTCATGCTTCTTTGGCGGTAGCTGGGACGGCGCAATGCTCACCCCGTTCTTCACACAGGGGAAGACAGGGACCTTTGGCTTCATGGCGGCGGTTCCAACGGCGATGGTAGGCTACGGCTCCATAGTGGCGATAGCTTTCATGGTATCAGAGGTCAAAAATCCATCGCGCAACGTACCAAAGGCGGTGCTGATCGCCATGTCCATAGTCGCCGCCATCTATGTCCTCATAATCCTTGCGACGCTTGGGTTGGTCTCCGCCTCTTTCCTGGACCAGAACCCCGGCATGAGGTACATTCCACTGTACGCCGCATGCTTCACGAAGCTCGCACAGTTCCCATGGCTTGCAAAGGTTGTATCCATAGCCGCCATACTTGCACTGGTGACGACGATTCTTGTAGTTCTGGCCCTCACAGCCCGCGCAATACAGGCGGCGGCGCAGGACGGACTTCTTCCAAAGGCGTTCGCAAGGTCGAACCGCTTTGGAGTGCCAGCCGTTGCAGCAAGCGCCGTGGCCATTGGAGCGGCGATAATCTCATGCTTTCCATCCTTCACTGAGGAGATCGTAGGCTTTGGAACCCTGTTCGCCGCAGTGACCATATCAATAAACATAGTGTCCCTGTACGCGGCAAGAAAGCGCAATCCATCACTGGAAGGCATCTTCAAGGCACCGGGCGGCAACATCCTTCCTGCGGTGGCGCTTGCACTCATAATCGCATGCTACATCCCTGACATCATATCAGGAGGGTGGATAATCTGGGCTTACACGATAGCTTGGTACGCCCTTGGCTACGCGATCTTCAAGCTTGGATACAAGCGATGGAGTGCAAAGGCCTAATTCCCAACAACACAACGACTTGGATTGCTAACGAAGCCTCTCAATGAAACCACATATTCTCCTGACAGCCGCCTTGGACTGTGCAAGGGCCGTTATCACAGGATAGACATGCATAAGGCCATGGGCCATATCCAACGTGCAGTCCACACCCTGCCCCGTCATCTTTTCGTGAAGGACAACGGCATCGTCTCTAAGCACCTCATAGTCCGATGCCGTTATGTACACCGGTGGAAACCCTGTGAAATCCCCGTTTACGGGAGATGCCAAAGGGTCTTTCAGCATGTCAGGGTCTTTGGTCTTGAAGTATTCGCACAGGATCTCTTCCATGAAGTTCGTGAGCATGCAATCCGTATTCAAATTCTCCGTATGACTGGGAAGCGAACGCTCGAACTGCACGCATGGAGAGATGAGTACGATGCCCTTTGGAAGCGCAATGCATTCCCTTTTTGCATAGTTGGCTACAGCCAAGGCCATCGTTGCTCCTGCACTTTCACCGCAAAGGACGATGCGGGAAGCACCATTTGGCATGACTTCACAGAGCCTTCCATAGACGTTGAAGCAATCGTCCAGCCCTTGGGGGAACGGGTGTTCAGGAGCCAAGGCATAGTCGGTACTGTAGACATCGTAGCTTGAATTCAACGCAAGCTCACGGCAGAACGCCCTGTCTGTGCTTCTGTTGCCACGCACGAAGGAGCCTCCATGGAAGAAGAGAACGACACCATGGGTAGTGAGGTCTTCTCCGCAGGCACCTTTTCTACGAATCCACTCACCCTGAACTCCTCCCATGACCGTCTCCTCTACGTCTATGTCATTGAATGAGATAGGGTCTGCGCCAATGTTCCTCTGCGCAGCGTAATCGGGCCTAGAATTGGGGTTGTAAGGGCGTTTGTGTCTATTGAAGTATCTGAAAAGGCTGTCGTGGTCCATAGCAAGCATCCATCCAAACGAAACTCTACCGCAACGAGGCTGGCAAGGCAACCAGGCCAAGCTGTATAGAGCATTGCGTTTCGTTGCAATTTGTTGCATTTTTCTCTGTACAACTGCTTTTCCAAGAGTTAGAATGTAGGAAGTCTAAACCCTACATAACATCAAAGGAGAGTAATGTATGGAAAAATTCTTCAAACTCAAGGAAAGGGGAACGGATGTAAAGACTGAAATCGTCGCCGGTATCACGACCTTCATGACGATGGCCTACATCCTTGCAGTCAACCCAATGATCCTTTCGGCTTCCGGAATGGACGGCTCAAAGGTCTTTGCAGGTACAGCAATCGCATCCGCAATCGCATGTCTCGTAATGAGCTTGGTTGCAAACCTTCCATTCGCCCTCTCGGCTGGAATGGGAATCAACGCATTCTTCGCATATACCGTTTGCCTTGGAATGGGTTATTCCTGGAAGTTCGCACTCACAGCAGTCTTCGTAGAAGGAATCATCTTCATCCTTCTTACGCTCTGCAACCTTAGAGAAGCAATCGTCAACAGCATCCCAGACAACCTCAAGAAGGCAATCGGCGCTGGTATTGGTCTCTTCGTGGCCTATATTGGCCTCAAGAACGCCGGCATCATCGTTGGAGATGCAAGCAACGTGTCCGCACTCAGCGCAAACTGGCACTCCGGTTCGGCTCTTCTTGCAATGATAGGTCTTGTCATCACAAGCGTACTTCTCGTTTTCAAGGTCAAGGGCGCCCTCCTCATTGGAATCGTTGCAACGACGATCATTGGAATCCCATTTGGAGTGACATCATATGCAGGCGGCAGCTACCTTCCACCAGCACCATATTTCTTCGATTTCGCATTCGGTGAAGCATTCGCAAACGGAAAGGCAATCTTCGACTTCATCATCGTCATGTTCACATTCCTCTTCGTCGATATGTTCGACACGGTTGGAACGCTCATTGGCTGTGCAGGCAAGTCCGGCATGATTCAGAAGGACGGCTCAATCCCCAACTGCAAGGAAGCCCTTCTCGCGGACGCAGTTGGAACCACAGCAGGTGCCATCCTTGGAACATCCACGATTACGACATTCGTAGAGAGCTCCGCAGGTGTTGCAGAAGGCGGAAGAACAGGTCTTACATCCCTCACGGTTGCAATCCTCTTCATCCTCTCGCTGTTCCTCGAGCCAATCTTTGGATCCATCCCAAGCGCAGCGACTGCTCCAGCACTCATCATCGTTGGTGTCATGATGGTAACTCCAGTCAAGGACATCGCATGGGACGACTACTCGGAAGCAATCCCAGCTTTCATGTGCATGATCTTCATGATCTGTGCATCCAGCATCTCAGACGGTATCATGTTTGGAATCATCTTCTACGTCCTCTGCAAGGCCCTTGGTGGAAAGGTCAAGGAAATCAACACTCCAACCTGGGTTCTCTTTGGACTCTTCATTGCAAAGATCGTCGTAAACGCTCTTTGATCGAATTCATTGCAATTCATGCCGCAGGTCGACCCTGCGGCATTTTTTAAAACCGAGTCGTGACGAGGCACAACGACATCGGGCTGAAAAAGGGGAACAAAAATGGAGAAATCACAGCTCAAGCATCTTATCGATGTAGCCGCTGGAAGGGAGGCCGCAGACCTCTGTATAAAGAACTGCAACATAATCGATGTCTACAACAAGGACACCTTCCATGGTGATGTATATATAACTGACGGCCTTTTCGCGGGCTTTGGAGGAAAGGACTTCCCTGATGCGAAGGAGACCGTGGACGCAGGCGGCCGTTACATGGCCCCAGGTTTCATAAACGGGCATGTGCACATCGAGTCGTCGCACCTGTCCCCCACCGAGTTCGCACGCCTTGTCGTTCCGCACGGAACCACCACAGTCATTGCGGACCCCCACGAGATATGCAACGTGTGCGGCATCGCAGGACTGGACTACATGCTCAAGGCATCTGAGGACCTGCCGCTTACGGTCTATCTCCAGATTCCTTCATGCGTGCCGGCAACCCCATTCGAGAACGCAGGGGCCGTGCTCCTTGCAAAGGACATTGCAACAAGGATAGACAATCCTCGCGTGCTGGGCCTTGGCGAGCTCATGAACTATGTGGGAACCGCCAACGCAGACAGCGACGTCCTCGACAAGATAATAGTCGCAAAGAACGCAGGCAAGGTCGTGGACGGCCATGCACCTGCAATCGAAGGCGCATACCTTGATGCCTACAGCGCAAGCGGAGTGTGCAACGACCACGAATGCGCAACGGGCGACGAACTTCGCGACAGGATACGCCGCGGCATGTACGTGCTCATACGTCAAGGGTCCGCCTGCCACGACGAGCGCAACCTGCTCAAAGGCGTAGACAAGCACAATGCAGACCGATGCCTTTTCTGTACGGACGACAGACAGCCCAAGAGCCTTGTCGAGGAAGGCGACATAGACAACAACATAAGGATTGCACTGTCAGAGGGCTTCGACGCCCCTACAGCTGTAGCCATTGCATCATTGAACGCCGCCCAGTGCTACGGCCTCAAGGACCGCGGCGCAATAGCCCCAGGTCTTAGAGCAGACTTCGTCCTTGTGGACAACCTTGAGGACTTCAACGTGAAGGACGTCTACTGCAACGGTGTACTTGTGGCGTCCGATGGTTCGTATCTTGCTCCCACCGTACATGTAGACCCCGTTGGAGTGAGCGGATGCATGAACGTAAAGGGCTTCTCCCCTGCCCGTTTGGCTCTGAAGCTCTCAGGCAATTCAGTGCGCACCATAGACATCATACCAGGCTCCGTAGTGACGGAGGAAGGACGTGCCGTCGTCTCAGTGAAGGATGGTGTATGGGTACGAGATGAACAGGACATCGTGAAGATCGCAGTAGTCGAAAGGCACAAGGGAACCGGCAACATAGGCCTTGGGCTCATACGCAACTACGGTCTCAGGGGCGGCGCCGTTGCAACCAGCGTGGCCCATGACTCGCACAACATAATCGTCGTTGGAGACAACGACAACGACATGGCCGTTGCAGTCGAAAAGCTCATAGAACTTGGTGGTGGAATCGCTGTCGTCAAGGACGGCAAGGTTCTGGACTGCATACAGCAGGAGATTGCAGGTCTCATGACTGACAAACCTGGCATCTACGTTGAAGAGAAGATAAGCTCCATGCAGGCTCTCGCCCGCAGGGAACTTGGTATCAACGACAACGTCGATCCGTTCATGACTCTGTGCTTCATGGCCCTCCCCGTCATCCCCGCCATCAAGATCACCGACATAGGCCTCTTCGACGTCACCAAGTTCGCCTTCACACCAATTGAAGTGTGATTCCCCTCTCCTTATGAAAACTAAGCCCCGCAAAGCAATCGCCAAGCGGGGCTTAGTTGGCAACGAATACGGGAACTTATTCAACCAAACAGAATGAATTAGACTTAATATTATTTTTTCAAGCGGAAAAGTCTAATCGTTAGACTTTTTCATCACTTTTTCTCACAAAAAGTCTAATTGAAACGTCATTGTATTATAACTAACTACTTGAGGCCAGCCAACCGTCTATCGGCAGTGCCTCTTTTCATTTAGAGTATTGCAAAAGAATCGGCTGCTGCCAAATTTGGCTCTCTGCAGTTTGACACAGCAGGCTCTATCAAAACTCACCAATTAGGGCCTTTCGCATATTCTTCCCAATACCTATCGAAAAGGCAGATACGTACAGGCACACCGTCAAGCGCTATGTAGGTATATGAATCGTCATAAACTCCAAATCTACAGAAGAACGGATAATCGCTGGTATATATGTCCTGTTCCAAACCAATACGGGGATGTGAAAATCTAAAGGACTCTTCAGAGGAGTACTCGATGCTGTCTGGAAGCCATGACCCCGAAATGAACTCAGAATCGAATACAAGTTCTCCATCGAAACCATAGTAGCAATCAGAAAAAACCTTGGATAATCCCGTACTTGAATCAACTCCGGTTGTTCCGAACTCTATTTTGAAGTCTTCACAATAAAAACGTCCTCTTGTAACTTCATTGGTAGAATCAGAGGACCATTCAATATCATTTAGAATCTTCCCAGAAACCTTGGATATCTTGAAATCCTCAAAATCAGGATTCTGTTTTTCAAGCAACGTTATGAAGTTGTCAAATGAAGGATAGTTTTCAGATGATATCGTATCGAAGTCCAGCATCATACCACTTGAAAAGTCATAGTACTCGCGTAGATCACATGCAACACTATGCAAGAAATTGGAAATAGGTCCTTGCACCCGAACGTACAGCTCAGCCATATCACTGGCTCTCTTATCGCACCTTTCACAGGATTCAGAATCGCTTGTGTGGGCATTTGGAGATTCCAGCAGTTCAACCCATCTCTCACGGCAATTCTCGCAAGTATAAGTGACCTCTCCTGGTTCGCATTCTATGATGGACCTAGTCACATTGCCATAGTCCCAATCGTGGGGACATGGTGATGCATCGCATTTACAATAAACGCATTGGGAGTCATGGAAATAATGGAGTTCTTCAAACTCAAATGGGTCATGAACAAGGCATGTGGTCGTACCTGTGTGGGAAGAACCATTGCCATTGTCCACATAGTCCACAGAGTGTTCATGCGAGTCTTTTGTAATGCGGGTGAATGTAAGTTCTGCATTGTTTGCAAAGGAAGCACATCTTGCAACAACGGTGTTCTTACCATCATCGGAGACAATTTGGAAAACTATGGGGTCATCGGAATCAAAGACATCGGCTTCCAATTCAATCGACGCAACTCCATTGTCTTCAACAACAGTATAGTCGCCTCCAAAGTAAGAGGTTCTTATACCATCGACTATCATCTCCACTTCCGAGTATTCGGGATATGAATCCAGGAATATGTAGAATCTCTTGGAGTCGACCTCCATCTCCCAATAGCCGCAGGGACCCTCTTTTCTTTCTACTTCATTCAAAACCATTCCACAGTTCAAGCAGCACTCTTGGGCATAGACTGACGTAAAGAACTTTGGCTCTTTTAGATAATCGAACACTATATTCTCATGGTTGGCTGGATCAACAGGTAAAGCTTCCGTTTTTCTCTCATCGCATTTCGAACATACAAACAGTTTGTAGCCTTGCTCTGTACAGGTTGCAGGATTACTGTATTTATTCTCTTCACCACCATCTGTCCAATTGTGAGAGCAGACTTCATCCTTTCTAAGCACCGCAACCAGAACACAGTCCCTAGAAGGATAGAACTTCACTCCTGGCTCGTAGATGTTCCCTTCCTCATCCTTCCATGCATCAAACATCCCTGGATATTCCTCGAACAAAGGAAGCAACAGCCCATCCTTTTCAGTTGCATTCCTATAGGAAGTATTCACATGCCCTTCATATGCAACTACAAGCTGAACGCTGCAAGGCTCGCCATATCCGCATTCAGAACACTTTCCAGCTACAAATTCATGATACTCTGCAAACGTCAAGACTGGATGTTCGCTGCAATTCGTCGATTTATAATGATATTCTGGAGCGAACTCCTCGTCTTCGTCAGGTCTGCAGTCATTATCGAATGAATGGACATGCTTGGACTCGACAATCCGTCTGAAAACAATCTCCTTGCTTTCTATTTCAAACCCTTCATCTTCATCATAGATTGGAAGCAGAACGGTGAAGCTTTCAGTACCTTCACCAGCTATACGATAGGACCAAGTGAAATTTCCCGAATATCCAACATCAGCAATGACGACAGAGTATTCTTCGCCTTCAAGACTTGTCCTCGTTTCAACTCTAAAAGGACCTTCATTGGTGTTGGAAATGATATCTTCATACTGCATTTCAAGTATGCATTCAGATCCGTTGACGAAAATGTTCACATTCATCTTCACAGGCTCGCCATCATCGGTATAATCGAACTGATCTGACATCCAATAGCCATCAAGCGACCTCGTAGAACTCGACTTCGTGTTTCCAGTTTCCAAGCCACATCCCTCGCACCGCTCTATGGCAACAGGATTGAAAAAGCTTTCTTCATAGAAAAAGGTATGGTTTTGGGGATTCCTTTCAATCTTATCAACCTTCTTTGTCCCACAGTGCGAGCAGTTGAAGGTCTTCTCCCCTAGTTCAGAGCACGTGGCTTCTTTGGTTACAACTCCGTCGTCCCAAACGTGTTCATCCTCGTGTGTGTGTGGGGGGGGGTATTGTCGCAGCCAACGAATACGACAAGCAACAATATTGAAACAAAGAAAGCAATGGCTTTTTTCATCAACTCCTCCTGAAAACCAATCGGTCTTTTAACGGCTCAGTATAAGGGGAGTCAAAGGCAACGTGCAACATGTTTCGTTATGAAATCCAAAAGAAGTCGAAAAGGAAGTTTGGCAAATCAGCACCATAATCAGTATGGCTTAAGTAGGAGATTTCAATGACAATAACCGCAAACGAATTGAAAACAAAAGGTGTTTCCGCCCTTGAGGATACCGTCAACTCAGACGGATGCGCAATCATAACCGTCCATGGAAAGGACAAGTATGCGGTCCTTAGAATAGAAGACTATAACAAACTAAGGGAATTGGAGTTGGATCTCGCCATAAAGGAAAGCCAGGATGAAATAAAAGAAAGCAGAACCTATGCCGATGGTATCGAAGAACACATGAAAAGGGTTCTGAATGGCTAAGCTCATATTCACAGAATCCTATGAATCAAGAGCCAGAAGGTTTCTGAAAAAGCATCCTGAAATCATCAACCAATACAAAAAGACCCTGGTCCTCTTGGAACTGAACCCCTATCATCCATCGCTTAGGCTACATAAATGCTCAAAGTCCTTCACCGTTTCAATCAATATGAGCTATAGGATTTCGTTGGACTTCATTATCCAAGAAGACACGATAATCCCCATAGATATTGGCGACCATAACCACAGATACGACTGAAAAAAGCATCAATGATCAGTGTGTTGCTTGATCTGACCAGTGGAGCCAATTGTGTTTCCCTTTTTTGCACCACATCAGCACTTGGAACATTAACATCCAAAATGCGAAAAAATCGGTCTTTGGTTGAAAGTTTTCAACCATCATGCCAAAAAACGAAGAAATGGTTGAAAAAACAAGGCGTGAACACTATGTTCAAAAGAGATGAATTGGGACAAGATGAAAACCGTCATGAGGAAGGCGTTTCTGCTGCCAGTAAAGGCATACCAAAAGCTCATATCCCCAATGCTTGGTGCAAACTGCATCTACAGCCCAACCTGCTCTGAGTATTTCAAGCAGGCCGTAATGCAGCATGGAATAATCAAGGGAACGATACTTGGAACGTCAAGGATCCTTAGATGCAACAGGCTCTACATGGGAGGACCAGACCCAGTTCCACAGGAGTTCAGTTTCAAATACATAAAGGACAGAAGAACCATCTTCCGGCGTCACAAGCATTAGACACAGACATTGACAGGAAAGCTTTTCAAGAAATGGCGATACCTGGCAACATCAGTCTTCGTCCTGTGAGATTTCGCGCACAAACGAATTGAGGACCTTCATGGCCTTCTCGTTGTGCCCACCCTCAGGGACAATGAGGTCTGCAAACTCCTTGGTTGGCTCTATGAACGAGAAGTGTCCGGGGCGGACGACTTCAAGATACTGTTTGACTACGCTCTCAAGGGTTCTGCCACGTTCAAGGATATCGCGCTGGAGACGGCGAATGAAACGTATGTCATGAGGGGTGTCCACGTATATCTTAAGGTCGAGAAGCTCGCGGATTTCAGGCTCGTAGAAGATCATGAGGCCATCGATTATCACCAAAGGAGCAGGCTCTATATGGATGGTCTCCTCTCGCCTGCAGTGATGCACGAAGTCGTACTGAGGCATGTCTATTGGCTTTCCAGCCTTGAGCATGCGGATATGTTCGCAGAGAAGTTCGTTGTCAAAGGCATCGGGATGGTCGAAGTTGAAGGCCGTGATGTTGGCGTTGTTCACGTATGAAGCGCTCTTGTAATAGCTGTCCTGGGCGATGGATACGAATGACTTGCACACCTCGCCTATCTTGCGCACGACGGTCGATTTGCCGCTTCCGCTTCCACCTGCAATGCCTATGACCTTGACTTCCTTCATCCTATGCCTCCTTTGACGCTGCATCCGTATTGGAACGATTGATGTAGAAATGGAATGCAGTGGTACTTTCAAACAAATCGCCTGCCTTGAGTATGCAGGACGGAAAATCGCTGTGGTTGACGCTGTCTGGATAGAACTCCGTCTCAAGGCAGAAACCGCATCTGTTGCCGTAGCCTTCTATGCCGTTCAGGAAATTCCCAGTATAGAAATGGAATGCAGGAAGGTCAGTGAAGGCCTGCATCGTACGGCCGCTTGACGGGTCGTAGACATGCGCAAATTGAGTGAAGCCTCTGTGAACATCACAGTCACGTCCAAACCTGTCGATTACAAATGCGTGGTCATACCCACCCGTCCTCGAAAGGCATGGATCGTCTATATCGGCACCTATTGCCTTCCCGGACCTAAAATCGAACGGAGTTCCTGAAACATCCACCAACGAGCCGTCAGGAATAAGACCCTCGTCCACGCCAAGAACATGGGAGCTGTTGAACTCTGCAACGTGGCTGCAGACATCGTTGGATGAGTCGCCTGAAAGGTTGAAATACGTATGGTTCGTTACGTTCAAAGGACAGTCCTTTGTGCTTGTAGCCGAATAGTGGATGCGAAACACCCCGTCGTTTGACATTGAGAAGCGAACCCTTATGTCCAGATCGCCGGGAAAGCCATCCTCCATATCCTTGACCTTGAGAAGGCACGTAAAGCCATCGGATTCCTTTCGCACATCCCATATGCGGGACCAAATGCCAAGAGGACCGCTGTGAAGAAGGTTTTTCCCATCGTTTGGAGAGAACGAATAACCAACACCATCAAGCTCGAACGATGCACCAGCGATCCTATTTGCAAAACGCCCCACGGTCATGCCAAAGAAGGCGTTGGTATTTGTAAGCTTTGTAGGATTCGATACCCCATCATGGAAAGGAAGCACGACATTCGCAATGTTTCCATCCCTATCAGGGCATTGTATGCTGGTGATGGCACAACCAAGATTCAAAATGGAAAACGAATAGTCTCCGTTCTTGAACGAAAACTCCTTGACTCCGGCTGCACCGCACTGCTCCATATCATTCTCCCTATTCAAAACCACCAAAAGACTCACTGGCGATCCGTATCCTTGCTTTTGAGAACGGCTAGGTATGCACTCTGTGGAATCTCTACGTTTCCAACAAGCTTCATGCGCTTCTTGCCTTCCTTCTGCTTCTCAAGGAGCTTTCTCTTACGGGTTATATCGCCGCCGTAGCACTTTGCCGTAACGTCCTTCCTGAACGCATTGATCGTCTCCCTAGCTATGATGTTTCCACCAATGGCCGCCTGGATTGGAATCTTGAACTGATGCCTTGGAATCTCCTCCTGAAGCCTCTCGCAGGCCTGTCTTCCACGCGATACGGCATTGTCCCTGAAAACGAGCATGCTGAGCGCATCGCAGGCCTCGCCGTTGACGAGGATGTCCATACGCACCAAGTCCGTCTTCCTGTAGCCGATTATCTCGTAGTCGAACGAAGCATAGCCGCGTGAAATGGACTTGAGCCTGTCGTAGAACTCAAAGAGGACCTCAGCAAGAGGCATCTCATAGACAAGCTCCACGCGTTTCTCGTCAATGTAGTTCATGCCCGTCTGGACACCACGCTTCTCCATGCACAACGTAATGACAGGCCCAACATAGGTCGATGGTGTTATGACGCTCGCCCTTATGTAAGGCTCCTCCGAATAGTCTATCTTGACCTGCTCTGGGTATTCCAAAGGGTTGTCTATCTCAAGGACCTCACCGTTCTTCATGTGTATGAGATACCTTACAGACGGGCTTGTAAGCACGATTGAAAGCCCAAACTCCCTCTCGATCCTTTCCTGGACGACCTCAAGATGAAGCATTCCCAGGAAGCCGCACCTGAAGCCCTGTCCAAGGGCCACCGAGCTGTCCTTTTCGTAGACAAGTGATGCATCGTTGAGCTTAAGGCGCTCTATGGCATCCAAAAGCTCCTCGTAGTCGTTGGTATCGACAGGGTATATGGAGCTGAACACGACAGGTTTGACTTCCTTGAAGCCATCGCAGGGGCTTTCCGCAGGACGGGATGCCAATGTGACGGTATCTCCAACACGAATGTCCGCAATGGTCTTTATGCCGGCGATGAAGTATCCAACGTCTCCGGATGTAAGGGTCTTGGTCCTTACAAGGTCCAGCTGGAAGACTCCAACCTCCTCCACCTTGTAGACGGCGCGGCTGTTCATGAACATTATCTCCTGGCCTTCGCTTATGGAGCCTTCGAAGATTCTGAAATGGACTATGACGCCTCTATAAGGGTCATAGTGGCTGTCGAAGATAAGGGCCTTGAGAGGCTTGTCCGAATCGTCCTTTGGAGCCGGTATATACTTGACTATAGCCTCGTACAGGTCTGGAACGCCCTCGCCTGTCTTGGCGGAGACCTTTTGGGCCATGTCCGGGTCAAGTCCAAGGTCATGGTCTATCTGGTGCAGGCATGAGTCTATGTCCGCACTTGCAAGGTCTATCTTGTTTATGACGGGTATTATCTCAAGGTCATGGTCCATTGCCATGTAGAGGTTCGCAAGCGTCTGCGCCTCGACTCCCTGAGTGGCGTCTATGAGAAGAAGCGCACCTTCGCAGGAGCTTATGGCACGGGAGACCTCATAGGAAAAGTCTACGTGGCCCGGAGTGTCTACAAGGTTGAGCTCATAGAGCTCTCCGTCCTTGGCTGTATACGGAACAGTCACGGCCTGGCTTTTTATGGTTATGCCACGCTCGCGCTCTATGTCCATGTTGTCCAGAATCTGTGTCTGAGCAGGGCCTCTTGACGTGACGAGCCTTGCAGTCTCAATGAACCTGTCGGCCAAAGTGGACTTGCCGTGGTCTATATGTGCTATTATGCAGAAATTTCTTTTGTGGGCGGAATCAACCATAACTCCAACGATACATAAAAGAAGGCTCTTTTACAACAGCAGGACTCAAAAAGAACAGCCAAAACGACAAAATAAAAGGACCTCACTCCACTCATTGGAAGGAGGTCCTTCTTTCACATCAAAACAAGCAGAACAATCAGCTTAGATCCGAATTCTTGCCTTCCACCAGCTCGAATCCAAGGAGAGCCCTGACTTCGTTGTCGTCCAAGGTCTCTTTTGCCATGAGCTCGTTTGCAAGCTTGTCAAGCTGGACCCTGTGCTCTGTGAGGATACGGGTTGCATCGGTCATGCATTCGTCAAGGATTGCATTGATCTCTGCGTCTATCCTCTTTGCGGTCTCTTCACTGAAATCCTTGTGCTGTGCTATCTCACGACCAAGGAACAGAGGCTCTCCTTCAGATCCAAGGGAGATGAAGCCAAGGTTGCTCATGCCCCACTCCGTGACCATCCTTCTTGCAATGTCCGTAGCCTGCTTTATGTCAGAGCTTGGACCTGTGGATGTCTGACCGTTGAGAAGCTTTTCAGCGATGTAGCCTCCCATGGCCATCTTTATGTGGCTCATGAGGGCGCTTCTCTTCATGTACGACTCGTCGTTCTCAGGAAGACCCATGGTAACGCCTCCGGCATTGCCGTGAGGTATTATCGTAACCTTGTACAACGGGTCTATGTCAGGAAGATAGTAGAACAGAAGAGCATGGCCTGACTCGTGGTAGGCTGTAAGCCTCTTGTCATCCTCCGTCATGACATGGCTCTTTCTCGCAACTCCAAGGACCATCTTGTCCCTAGCCTGTTCGAAGTCCGCAAGAGTGACCTGAGAGCGCTTCTGCCTTGTAGCGAACAAAGCAGCTTCGTTCACAAGGTTGGCAAGATCCGCACCCGATGCACCAGGGGTGGCCCTTGCAATCCTTCTGAGGTCTACGTCAGGAGACATCTTGACCTTTGCAGCATGTATCTTGAGGATGTCTTCACGCTCCTGGATGTCAGGAAGCGAGATTGCAACCTGTCTGTCGAAGCGTCCAGGTCTGAGAAGTGCAGGGTCAAGGACATCGGCCCTGTTGGTTGCGGCTATGACGATCACGCCGGACGAAGTGTCGAATCCGTCCATCTCCACGAGGATCTGGTTGAGGGTCTGCTCCCTTTCGTCGTGTCCACCGCCAAGTCCGCTTCCCCTTGAACGTCCAACTGCGTCTATTTCATCTATGAAGAGTATGCAGGGTGCGTTCTTGCGGCCTTGGTCGAAGAGGTCCCTGACCCTTGCCGCACCCATACCTACGAACATCTCAACGAAATCCGAGCCGCTTGTATGGAAGAACGAAACGCCTGCTTCGCCCGCAACGGCCTTTGCAAGAAGGGTCTTACCTGTTCCAGGAGGACCTACAAGAAGGACACCCTTTGGAATCCTTGCACCTATGGCTTCGAACTTCTTGGGTTCCTTGAGGAAGTCCACGACCTCCTGAAGCTCGTACTTGGCTTCCTTCTGGCCGGCGACGTCCTTGAACTTGACCTTGACGTCCTTGTCAGAATACTGCTTTGCATGACTCTTTCCAAACTGCATGAGCTGTCCGTTGCCTGCGGACTGCTTGAAGAGCATGATGGAGAATCCAATGAAGATTATCCAAGGAAGAAGCTGTATTACCAGGGCGAGTATGGAGACGTCCTGATCCGATCCCTTGACCTCGACTCCATACTTGTCCAAGTACTCGAGAAGCCCTTCATCATAGTATGGGATCCTTGTCTTGTAGAGCGTTCCGTCACCGGTTGTGAACTCGATTATCGTGCTGTCCTTTATGTTCGCAGTCGCAACCCTTCCGTTTTCAACGGCGGTCTTGAAGTTGCTGTACGAGACAACGGGGGTGGATGCACCCTGGTTGAACAGCGTGAACGAGAAAACGATTATGATGACAAGGAATACAAGAAGCCCTATGCGGTTCTTCCTGGATCCAAACGGACCGTCCGGACCATTTGCACCGCCTCTTGGAGGCCTGTAGCCACCATCACCGGAGCCGTTGGAACCACCAAAACCGGAACCATTGCTGGAATTGTTGGAATTGCCATTGGAGCCGTTCTGGCCATTGGAACCGTATCCACCGTTTCCACTGGAACGAGGTCTCCAATAATCGTCAGGATTGTTTTTTTTGCGTCCATCCTTGGATTTTGAGCCATTGTCCTGATTTCCGGACTGACCGTTCTGCTGACTGTTCGACGGGCTGTTCGAGGAGCCGGCTTCAAGTCCTGCGAACTCTGTAGGCCTCTCCTTCTGCATACCTTCATAAGGGGACTCCTTCCAGTAGGAAGGGGTCTGGGTCTTTGGAGAGTCGCCGTTTGTGAAGTCGCCGTTTGGAGAGCCTTCACGAGAGCTTTCAGAAGAGCTTTCATGGGAGCTCTCATTCGAATTGGCAGAACCGGCTTCAGCTGAGATGCTGCCGGAATCGACATTCGCGGAATTGTCCACGGAACCTTCTGGAACGCTTTGGCCAATACCATCCTTTTCTTTGTCTTTCTCTTTATCTTCCATAGAAAACTTAACCTTTCTGTGCAATATATTCCACAATATATAGAGTAAAACTGTTTGGGGCAAGAGAAGTCCTGAACTTCACACAAATTCTATCTATGCCCCCAAAGACGCCTCCAAACACCGCGCATACACCATCGTCGTCAACCAGAACCGGCACCTTTGGCCTAAGGTCCACAGGAATCTTCATGTCCTGCAGTAGCCTGCGCACCATGCGCCTTCCGCCTTTGAGCCTTATGCAGTCGCCCTCCCGTGCAAGCCTTATGCAAACCTTTCCCTTGAAAGCCTTTGGATCCATGAAAAGCATTCCGGACCTATCCATGCCAACCGTAGCATCCATTGCAAAAAGGCCGCTCTTGAACGAAAGCCCATGCGGAAGTTCTATGCACTGCGCCTCAAAAGGGTCGAAAACCCGCTCAAAGACACTTCCCTCCAACCGGTTTTCCTTGGAAAGGCCAAACCTTCCCCTGTACAAGGAAAACACGCCTCCATTGGCGCCGATGCGGCAGTCGTCACCCACTTCAAGGGCCTTGAGCACACGCATCGCAAGGGTCATTGGAAGGTCCGCATCACCCATGACGGCATCCCAAATGCAGAACAGGGCCATGGTCCTGCACGCTGGGTTCATCCCTTCGAAGACCGATGTCCTTGTCCATGCACATCCTTGACCAATCTCCATTCCAAGCTTGTTTGAATCAAAGTCTTCAACGACCTTTGAAGCCGCGCGCGACAGAGAAAGGAGCTTCTCGTCACACGAAGGCCATAGACTGCGGACATTTGGAAGGACATCGTTTCTGAAACGGTTTCTGGAATAGGAGGAATCGGTGTTCGTAGAGTCAGTGCTCCATTCAAATCCTTTCGTTGCAAGGTATTCTTCAAGGTCTGCCCTATCGAAGGAAAGAAGCGGCCTGACAAGATGCCGCAGCGAGTCACATTTTGCAATCCCTCTCAGGGAACCCACGGGAGAGCCGGCGGAGAACCTCATTGCAACGGTCTCCACCTGATCCTGTCTGTGGTGCGCCGTAGCCACAGCGAAGCACGAATGCTCAAGGCGTTTGACTTCCAAAGCTTCGTACCTGAGTATCCTTGCAGCCTCCTCTACACCGCACCTACGGCTGCGGGCCAAAGCAAGGACTCTTCCTTCCTCCAAAGTGCAGACCTCAAGCTCAACTCCAAGCCTTCTACAGTTGGCTTCGTTGAGAAGGACCTCTCTTCCAAGCTCCTCAGAACTTCTCAGATTGTGGTTGACATAGACAGGGAACACCATCTCCCGTCCCAAAGCCGATACTGCAAGGCACAAAAGCGCAAGCGAGTCGCAGCCTCCTGAGAATGCAACGATAAGCCCGTTGCATGGACCTCCATAATTTGGAAGCATGGAGTTGAGGATATCAGAGAAGTCCTTTTCTATTGTATTCAAGCTGCAGCTCTTCAACGGTGGCTCCACCTATGTATCTGACTATCGCCATCGCCGCATCGTCGATGGCTTTCTCTATTGCATTCTTCCTTTCGCCGTCAGGCTCACGGCCAAGGACATGGTCAACGACAGTACTGCCATCCAGAGGTCTTCCAATGCCAATGTAGATGCGAAGGAAATCGCTTCTGCCAAGCTGCTGGGCAATGCTGCCCAGGCCCTTCTGCCCAGAGGTACCACCGCCTTTCCTTATGCGAAGACCACCTGCGGCAAGATCCATGTTGTCACACACAACTACAAAGTCGCTGGCACTGTCGAAGAACCTTACAATGTCCCCACTTGCATTCATATACGTCAAAGGTTCTACAAGGGAAGCCTTTTGGACCATCGATTTCGACTTTGCAGATGAGGATTCCAAGGGGCCAAGGACCTTGGCCTCCCTGTATAGACGGAAACAGCGTTTCCTCAACTTCACTTGAAGAAACGCTGCTGCTTTGTCCACGGCATCAAACCCTACGTTGTGTCTGGTGTGCTCATAGGACGCACCTGGATTGCCCAGGCCCATTACGACAATCATGCGACCATCATACGATCTGGAAATCGGCATGAAGGAGTGTTCCATACATGACGTTTTCCTGAAGAGCCTTGAGGACGCACTTGTAGGTCTTGCCTTCAAGGGCGATCTCACACTCCATTCCAACTCCAACCTTTCTGAGGTCGAGATCGAAATCGTGTGCGTTGAGGACGATGTGGATGTTTCCATCCTTGCCGTACATCTCTGCAGGAAGGTAACCGGCGCGGACAAGTCTTCTCGAACCTGCGGAACCAAAGTCTTCCTTTCTGAGTGTTGCGTTGATTGTAACCATGGTGTTCTCCTACTCTCGTTGGTGCCGTCCAGACTGGAATCCCCAAAAGGACGCCCAACTACCATTGAATTGATCCGGCTGCAAGCCGAACGTCAGCAACTATAGCAGACAAATCCAAATGTGTCCATATTTTCACCATGGCAAGTCCTTCAAAAGGCAGACGATAAGGTGTACCATACACAATTATGAAAAACAGAAAGCTTTCGTTCGTATTCATAGCGGTGCTCGCAGTCGCAGCCTTGATTCTGGCATTGAACATTGCTGGTGTCATAGACTTGGACAAAGACGGCACGCAGCATGTCCCATATAAGGACTTCATTGAAATGGTCAATCTCAATGAAGTGCAGTCGGTGACCATTGGAAACGACTTTGTCACGTTCACCTCAGACGGCAGAACCTTGAAGACTTCAAATCCAAACTACGACGGCTTTGTACGTGACATGTTGGAGCATGACATAGAAGTCACGGATGAGACCAAGGGCAATGACGCATTCAACAATGTCATGGACATGGTCTTCAATGTGTTTTTCATAGGCTTGATTGCATTTGGAGCCATCAAGCTCATCCAATACAGCAGAAAGACGTTCAAGGTTGTAAAACACACAGGTGTGAAGTTCGATGACATTGCAGGCATGGATGGGCTCAAGAAGGACATGATGTTCCTAGTGGATGTCCTCAAGAATCCAAATGCCTATAAGGGCAAAGGTGTAAGACAGGTCAAAGGTGTGATTCTGGAGGGGCCACCGGGAAACGGAAAGACGCTTTTTGCAAAGGCGCTTGCACAGGAAGCGGGTGTCAGGTTCATAGCCACAAAGGGTGCCGACTTCCAAAGCGCCATGATGTCAATGGGTTCACGAAAGATCCGTATGCTCTTTTCCAAGGCCAACAGGAACAAGCCATGCATAGTGTTCATAGACGAGTTCGACAGCATTGGAGAAAGACGAAACTATGCCGGAACAGGCATAGACAAGGAGAACAACAGGATAATCACAGCCATGCTCAACGAAATGGACGGCTTTACCGCAAACAACGGCCTTTTGGTCATAGCCGCTACGAACTCGTTCGCATCGCTTGACCCTGCATTGGTCAGACCCGGCCGATTCGACCTCAAATACCATATAGGTGAACCCGACTATGCGACAAGGCTCAAGCTCGTTGAGATATACACCAAGGACAAGAAGCTTGGCGACGACCTTGACGAAGCCACGCTTGCCGCATCGTTCGACGGCCTCAGCTGCTCTGCAATAGAAGCGGTCCTGAACGAAGCCTGTGCAACAGCCATACAGCGGAACTCAGAGATATCGGTCCAGGATATATTGGACGCCGCTGCGAAGACGGGCTCAAGACTTGCATCCAAGCCAAAGACAACCAAGAGGTAGAGGTCGGAGTCCAACAGATACAGAGCGGAGGGTTGCTTGGAAGGAGAGAGGTTTGCAACCCTCCTGAAAAATCCGAGAACAACAGTCGCATAACCCACAATGCCATTTGGCAGTATGACCATGTTCTCATGTTTTCTCTTCACAGAACAGTCCAAAGTTGAACTTTAACCACCCCTTTGTCGTCTTCGTTTGTCTTTTTACAAAGACTTGGTATCTTTTTCCATGTTGGTTGGTTTGACCAATTGAATAGGAGAGTTCACTATGACAAAACAGACTAAAAACATCATGGCCATGCTTGCAGTCGCAGCAATGTGCCTTTTCCTTGCAGTTTCGTGCGCAAGCATGACAGGAGCAAAGACCCAGACAGAGAAGACAATAAGCGTTTCAGGAACAGGAACGGTAAGCCTTGAAGCGGACATGGTGTCGTTCAGAATCGAAGTGTCTGAGACGGCCGAGACGACAGGCGAAGCCCAGCAGGCGACGAACAAGAAGATGAGCCAGATCCTTTCCATCATCAGGGACAGTGGAATAGAAGACAAGGACATTTCTACCACAGCCCTCAACTTCTCCACAAAGTACGCATGGAAGGACGGAGTTCAGACAAAGGTTGGCGAAGAGGTCGACCAGACGGTCTATGTAAGGCTCTATGACATAGATGCATTCGCTCCTCTTGCAGACGCAATCGGCTCCAACGTATCAGGCATTTCCTTCTACAACGTCTCGTTCGATTCGACAGACAGGAAGGAGGCAGAGAACCAGGCTAGGGAGCTTGCATATCAGGATGCCTTGACCAAGGCCCAGATCTATGCAAAGGCCGCAGGCCTTGAGCTTGGAGAGCCCGTCACAATTCAGGATGGATATTCGTCATATGCAAGGAACACCCTTGAGACTGGAGCAGTGATGTACGCAAAGGCATCCGTAGCAGACGAATCCTACGCAACGGAAGCCCCTACCGGACCACTTACGGTCACATCCAACGTTGACATTGTGTTCCAACTCAAGTAGTATTTGAGCGAATTGGCCGTTAGCCTAATGGTTAGGGCACCGGGTTTTGGCTCCGGCTGTGGTAGTTCGATTCTACCACGGCCAGTTTTTTTATAGAGGCGAAGAGTTTTCAAGACCTTTCTAGAACGTCACAGGCACGGCTGAAAAACCATTGCAACAGAGCTCTTTCCTATTGGAGAGAAGCACCCAACAGCTCCCGCTTCCTGTAAGCATAAGACGCTCGCCTTCTTCCAACACAAGGTTCGGTCGTTTGTTGACCAGCTCGAAATCGTTTCTGAAGCACCATTCCTCGTAGGGTTTTGTGTATTCTTTGGAAAGCGCATCGCACGAGTCCAGCTCCAAAACGCATTCCCTCTTGTCCAATTCATTGTATGCCGCAGCGGTCGAAATCTTTTCGCCGTCAGGAATTATTATAAAGCCCCTGAAATCGTGGCGGGCCTCTATGGGGACGACCTTCTCCCCTATTCCAAACACGCATGCGGCATCGCAGCCGTACATGAAGAACGGTACGTCGCAACCCACCTCAAGCCCAAGCCTGCACAACTCCTCGAACGGGAGCTTCTCCTCCGCAAGCGAATCGAGCGCAAGCAGGACCGCAGCGGCATCCGACGACCCACCTCCCAGACCGCTTTGTACGGGGATGTTCTTTTCGATGGACACAAGGATATCGGCCTTGGAGAGGGTGGCATTGCGCCAAAGGGCAATGGCCTTGTCAACCGTGGAATGGCCTGATTGGACGTAGTCCTCAAGCCCCACGACGACGGTCCGGGATTGGTTTCCCTGCATGGACACTGTCACGACATCGTGCAGGCTGGCCTTTTGGAAGACCGATGCTATTGAGTGATACCCATCAGAACGACGCTCCCCCACGGCCAAATGCCAATTCACCTTGGCGTATGCATTTACGGTCAATGCTGGCATTTCCACACCCCTGCATTGGAAAGCGTTGCAATCGTCTTCTCCGCCCATCCGTTGTTGGCCTGCGGGTTCCCTGGGCTTGGATGGATTATGGAGATCACGGATCTTGAAGGGTCGTCGTTCACACTTTGAAGCTTTGCCTGTGCATACTTTCCAACGCCAATGAGGACCTGCGGCTGTATCATTGCAATGACGTCCCTGAGGTATGAATCGCACACATCCTCAAGGGCTGTGCGTTCCTCCTTCCTGAGTTTGTCGGGCGTAAAGTTCTTGGCTGTCCTTCCAGGCTCAAGGAATCCAAGCGGGCAGTAGTTGAATACGCTGTTGTTCTTGAAGAATTCGTCCGACGTGTCGTATTCCTGAGAGAAAAGACCCCAAAGGCGCTTGCCGCTCACCTCGGATCTTTTGCACTCGAAGCCAAGGACAGGGCGTCCTGGATGTTCGTTACTTGGCTTGCCGACAGGAGCTTCAATGTCCATCCAGGTTTTCACGAAGCCTACCTCACCAAAAGGCACCCCCGTCTGCATCATACCAAAGGGACCTGGGTTCATTCCAAGGAAAAAGGCCTTCGCCCCTCTGCATACATATCTTTTCAAATATTCCGAGTGCGGCTGCCAAGCATAGTCCAAGGGATTGTAGATATACCCATCGAACGTGAACTTGAGCGCATCCACCTGAGTTCTAAGCTCAATCGTCCTATCCAAAAGCCTTTGTGTGAAATCCATTTCCCCCGCCTCTTATTCAATGTTTTATGCCAGTATTTCCAGTACAAACAAAAAGGCTGCAGCTTCGAGCTACAGCCTTGTCCTATAGGCGCGATTGGGTTTGAACCAACGACTTCCACCGTGTGAAGGTGGCACTCTCCCACTGAGTTACACGCCCGATTGCACCTTACTATAACCAAACCCGCCGCTTTTGTCCATAGAGCAACTTTCAAAACTCCTTCATGCGTCCTGGCCATGCCCTGCACGGCTGGAACCACGCCTTCAGCAACTTCATAATACACAAAGTATTATCTCAGTCGCTTCAGACGGCTTCCATCTCGGCAATCCATGTCCATTCCGCACAAAGCATAGTTTTGAAAGTTCCTCCATAACGTATTGTTGTTATTCAGCAACCCTTCCAATCACAATCTCTGGGGAACTAGAATCCCTTGTTTCGTAGATTGCTTTCAATTCCGCCACCACATCCTCTTTCCTACGCACGAAACCTGCAAAGTGGCTGACAAGCAGGAACGTAGCCTTCAGATTCTCCAACGTTTCGATCTCTTCCTTCAAGAGCTGGGCATTGTAGACATAGCAACCGTTTTGGACCTTGCAGTAGGTGGCATCGCCAATGAAGGCATAGGTATTGTCAACCTCCAATCCAAGACATCCTTTGGCATGACTGGAAGGCAAATGGAAAACATGAAGGTTTCCTATCGTCAGGTCATCGTATACAACCGTCCCTTTGTGGATATGGGTGAAAGTTTCCTTGGACACGAAAAGCTCTTTCGTTTGAATCCTATCGATATTGGCTGTGTGGTCTTGGTGAAAATGAGACAGAACAACGTTATATCTTTCATTCACAGCCATAATGCCGTTTTTCCCACTACCGACATCATACAGCCAAGTTGCGTCATTCTCTCGTATGATACCAATCTCCGCCGACAAAGGTTCTTCATGAGATGGGATGTAGCTGATTTTCTCGTTTATTCTGATTTCATCCATTTGCCGAGTTTTCCTAGCCATACATTTTGCCACGTTACAGTACGCCATTACAATACTCACTTGTAGGCACTCATTTTTTCTATCCAAATCCTGTTTTTTGCGTTTTCGATATACTTTTTTCTATCCAAACCGCCGTTTTCTCGAAAAGAATACAAAACGGTATTCAATAAAAACGACCCTTTTTCAAAATCATTAAACGTTCTTTGCATAAAGAGGCATTTTTCCATCTTTTATGCAAAACAAGACCACGCAAAGAACAAGAAAGCTCGCTTTCGCAGTTATTTGGGCCATATTCAAGGATGCAAACGAGGGATAGTGCTATGTGCACAGCCCGAGTGCAACGACGCAGAAGATGGTTCAAAGAACAAAAAAAGAAGGCTTGGAGTCTCGCTGCGCTTTCAGGATTGGGGTGGGGAGAAAAATTCACAGCAAGACCCCCAAGCCACAATCAACATACCATATTCATGAAACAAATGCAAGGATAATTTTACTAAACTTTTGAGGGTTTCAGAGCTTTTTACATTTTCTTTACATGCACATTGAGAAGAAACGTTCCATGCAGGAAGAGGCGCATCTGATGCCATCGACTGCGGCGCTTACTATGCCACCGGCATAGCCTGCACCCTCGCCACAGGGAAAGAGTCCTGCAAGGGATGTACTCTCAAGGGTATCGGGCTGACGAGTGATTCGTATTGGACTCGAAGTGCGAGTCTCAGTGCCAATGAGGATTGCGTCGTTGGTGAGAAAGCCATGGGCGTAGCGACCAAAGGTCTGGAAGGCGGAGGAGAGGGCTTCGCTGGCGAATGAGGGAAGGACGGCCCTCATGTCGCAGGATGTAAGGCCGGGTGCGTAGCTGGTTGCGGGAAGAGATGAACTGATGCGGCCTTCTATGAAATCGACCATGCGTTGGGATGGTGCCTTTTGCGTGCAGCCTGCGGCTTTGAATGCAGCGGATTCGAGCCTTTGCTGGATGTCCATCATGCACAGTGGGTTTTGAAGGACATAGTCGTCATCGCCGGCAAGCGAGGTGGAGAACTCGACAACCATGCCGCTATTGGCCCATTTGGAACCACGGCTGCTTGGAGACATACCGTTGACGACGACTTGGTCTGCATTGGATGCGGCGGGGACGACGAATCCTCCGGGGCACATGCAGAACGAGTAGACTCCAAGCGTTTTCTTGCCACCGGCGCAGGATTCCAAGAATGGAATCTGAGTTGCAAAGCTGTATTCTGCGGCGGGTAGAAACTCTCCCCTACCCGTTGGATTGTGATATTGGATACAGTCTATGAGGTGTTGGGGATGTTCAAGACGCACGCCCATTGCAAGATCCTTGGCCTCCAAATGGACGCCCTTGTCCAACAACATCTGGAACGTATCGCGTGCAGCGTTGCCTACAGCAAGAATGACAGGACCTAGAATGGCCTCCTCATGACCTGTCTCAAGGTTCTTGGCTATGCATCCAATGCAAACGCCGTTCTCTATTGTTATATCGGTCATTTGGCTTTGGAAACGGACTTCTCCGCCGTGTTGGATTATGGCATTGCGCATGGCCACGACAATTTTGGGGAGTTTGTCCGTTCCTATGTGGGGATGGGCTTCGTAGAGGATGCTTTCAGGGGCCCCAAACTGGACGAACATGTTCAGGACCTTTGAGTTCTCGCCCCTTTTCTTGCTGCGTGTGAAGAGCTTGCCGTCAGAGAACGCACCGGCGCCACCCTCTCCAAAGCTGTAGTTGGATTGGGGATCCACTTTCCCCTGTGTAGATATTAGCGCAATGTCGCGCCGCCTGGAATGGACGTCCCGGCCACGTTCAAGCACTATTGGTTTTATCCCGTTTTCAAGAAGGGTGAGGGCTGCAAACAACCCAGCAGGGCCGCTTCCTACAACGACGACCTGACTTGGATGGATTGAGGAAGCGTCACTGCAGATACTGTCAGAGGTATTGGAGCTTGAACCACTGCAAAGGCCTGAGGATCCAACGTCCTTGAAATGGATTGGCTCATACAAAGGCTTGTCAGGATTTATGCGCACGACGAGGTCAACCATGACGTCCTTGCGTCTGGCATCTATGGATTTCTTTACAATGACAAAGCTGTCGTCACGCCCAAGACCAAGGGCTTTCCTCAAGCTTCCTTCATCGAGGGCCTTCCATGGAGGCAGTCTAAGCTGGACATCCTTCTGAACCTTCTGCATACAAGGATAGTACCCCAATGGACGGCATCATGTGTAGCCCTTCGCATCCAGTTGCAGCCCTTCGCAAAGCCATTCGCAGAGTCCTTTGCAAAGTCCTTTGCATTCACATGGATGATGATGGATGATGATGGATGATGACAAATCCAATTGCGCTACGTTTCTTTTTCTGCTATTAAGGAAGCATGAATGCAGTATCGGTCTACAACGTATCCAAAACCCTCAAGGACGAAGCGCTCTTCACAAATGTAAGCTTTGGCCTTGACGTGGGGGAAAGGATTGGACTTGTAGGCAGGAACGGCGCCGGGAAATCCACATTCCTCAAGATAATCGCAGGCCTTATCGAGCCCGATTCCGGCGAGGTCACGATAAACAATTTATGCCGCGTAGCATATCTCGAACAGGACGTACACTTTCCTGAAGGATGCACCTTGGAGCAGTTCGTACTGCTTGGGGAGGATCCCCATGTAAAGCTTTTGAGAGAATTCCAGGAAGGCAACCATGATGTGTTCGACAAGATAGAAGCCCTTGGCCTTTGGACCGTGCAGGACAGGTACCGCAGCTATCTGGGAGAGCTCAACGTACATGAACCAATGGACAAGATGATGTCCCGGCTTTCAGGAGGAACCCAGAAAAAAGCGGCAATAGCCAGGATAATGGCCATTGAACCAAACATTCTGCTGCTTGACGAACCCACCAACCACCTAGACATTCCATCCATAGAATGGCTTGAAGAAAAGCTCTCCTCCACTGCAAGCGGCTATGGAACAGGAGGCTTTACAGTCATCCTAGTGACCCATGACAGATACTTCCTGGACAGGATATGCACCCGCACTATGGAGATAGACGGCAGAAAGGCCTATTTCTACGATGGTGGCTACACCCAGTTCACTGAGCACAAGGCAGAGCGTCTCAATGCAATGCAGAAGGAGCAGGATAGACTTGCAACCATCCTCAGACGAGAGGTCGAATGGCTCCACAGAGGACCAAAGGCACGTACTGGCAAGGACAGTGGAAGAAAACAGCGCATAGAGGAGATGCGTAGCCAGCAGACCAAAAAGGAAGAGGAGCAGCGTGACTTCTCCAGCATGACGCGCCGCATGGGCAAGAAGATACTCGAATTCAAGAAAGCAAGCGCCATGCGTGGCGACAGAACCATTGTCGAAGACCTTTCCATAGAGTTCACAAAGGGAATGCGCATTGGAGTCATAGGCCCCAACGGAAGCGGTAAAAGCACTCTACTTGACCTCATAACAGGCCGTATAGCACCAAGCAGCGGAGAGGTTGACACGGGACTCAACACTGTCTTTGGCTACTATGACCAAAAGGCCTCAACGCTGCCGCTTGGAAGCACCATGCTTGAATACATAGAGGAGATTGGGCAGAACATAACGCTCGCAGACGGCTACAGCGTAACGCCTGCAAGGTTCCTGGAGCTCTTTGGATTCCCCTTCTCTTTCCACAGACTTCCAATAGGCATTCTTTCAGGCGGAGAGAAACGAAGGCTTTATCTCATTGCCTCAATAGTAAGGAATCCAAACTTCCTCGTTCTTGACGAGCCGACCAACGATTTGGACATAGATACCCTATGCAGGCTTGAGCAGTACATATTGGACTTCCAAGGCTGTGTGGTATGTGTAAGCCACGACAGGGCTTTCCTTGACAAGACCTGCAGCGAACTTATAGTGATGCCTCAGGCAATCAGGTTCGAAGGCGACTACTCAGACTACAGGCGATACGAGGACGAAAAGCAACAGGAAAGGAAGCAAAGCCAGAAGAACAACGACATAAAGAGCAATAATATAAATATAAATAACAATGCCCCAAATCCAGCGCAGCAACAGAAAAAACAAGGCAACACCTCAAAACAGGAAACCAAAACAGAAAGCCAAAGCAAACCAAAAAGGAAACTGACGTTCAAGGAGCAAAGAGAGCTTGAAGGACTTCCAGCGGCAATAGAAACCTGCGAAGAAAGGAAGACCCAACTGGAGGAGTTCTTCTCGTCAGGAAAACTGGATACCACAGGCGAATCCACCAAGGAATACGAAGCAACGCTTCAACAGCTCGAAGCCTTGTACGCACGCTGGGAGGAACTGGAGAGTCTTGCATAAACGCATACCGGCATGGATCTGAAGAAAGGAACCAAAACAGTCCTTTACCAAAACGGTACCAAAAATACACCTTGAAGAGACTATGATTTGTTAATATAGTAACTGAACCATGAGCAACAACGAAAAGACTTCGAAGAAGAACATAAATACCACCACAAAGATACCCCACGGGAAGTTCGTAGACTACCTCTACATAGTAGCAGGCACATGCATAGCCGCATTTGGAATAGCCTGTTTCATAACACCTGCAAGGATATCGTGCGGCGGAGTGAATGGGATTGCAACCATAATCTACCACCTCACCGGATTCGACGCAGGTCTCGCCATGCTGTGCGTATCCGTTCCAATCTTCATAGCTGGAGTCCTCTCGTTTGGAATGGCCTATGGGGTCAAGAGCATTGCAGGCACTGTGCTGCTCTCGCTGTGGACAAGCTTCTTTGGACTTCTCACAGGATACAACGGAATCCTCGCCTATACGGACAAGATGGACATACTGCTGTCCGTAATATTCGGCGGCGGACTTGTGGGCAGCGGCATAGGCATGGTCATGCGAACCGGCGCCAACACAGGCGGCACGGACATCGTTGCCCAGATAATCAACAAATACACTCCACTCTCCACCGGCACGGGACTTTTCATTGCAGACGGCCTAGTCCTTCTCGCAGGGGTCTTCGTCTTTGGATTGGAGCATGCACTTTTTGGAATCATAACCATCTTCATCTCCACCCACATGGTCAACTACATGGTGCTCAGCTTTGGTACCCGCTATGCCAAGACAGCATTCATATTCAGCGAAAAGCACACACAGATAAGCCATCGTATAATCACCGAGCTGCACCACGGAGCCACCGAGCTCAAAGGCACAGGAACCTTCACGGGCAACGAAAGGACGCTTCTCATTGCCGTCATGCACAACAGACAGATAAACCAGCTCACGAGGATCGTCTACGAGGAGGACCCTCTGGCATTCATGTTCATACAGGACACCTACGAAGCATTGGGACAAGGATTCGTCTCGATGGACAAGGTGCTCTCGCGCTTGGACAACTGACCTTCGCACCAGGCCTTCCATGGACTTGGCGACTGGCACCCACCAACACGTCAGCCCAATGGAATAGACCGATGTCCCAGAGGTCACGATGGAGATTTAGACTATGAAGATTCTGTTCGTATCGGACCAGTTCTTTGACGCAAACAATGGAATGACCATATCCGCAAGGCGTTTTGCCGAGGTTCTGAGAAAGCACGGCCATGAGGTGAGGCCCCTTTGCACCGCAACCTCAGAGCAATCGGAATATCCATTGGAGACCTTCCACGTCCCGATGTTCGACAAGCTCATAACCGAGCAAGGCATGAAGTTCGCAAAGTGGAACGATGTGGAGACCATAAGGAAGGCCGTCCAATGGGCGGACATAGTACACATGTACGTACCGTTCGCACTGACGAACGTCACCACCAAGCAGTGCATAGAGCTTGGCAAGCCGTTCACGATGGCGTTCCACGTGCAGCCGGAGAACATTTCATCGTCCATCCACCTAGGAGGAGCAAAGGGCGTCAACGACTTCATCTACTGGCTTTTCAAGAAGTGGAACTACAAGTACGCAACGCACATACACTGCCCAAGCAGAATGATAGCGAACCAGCTCGAAGAACACGGCTACAAAGCCAAGATCCATGTCATAAGCAACGGCATAGACCCTGACTTCGTGTACCGCAAGATTCCAAAGACGAAGGATCTAGAACCATACTTCAACATCCTCATGGTTGGACGATACTCCATAGAAAAGCGTCAGGACACAATAATAGAAGCCGTTGGTCTTTCCAAGTACAGAGACAGAATCCAGCTCATACTTGCAGGTCAGGGACCAAGGGAGGAGCACCTCAGGGAGAAAGGCTCAAAGCTTCCAGTCAAGCCAATCATGAAGTTCTTCACCAAGCCCGAGCTTTTGGACGTCATTGCAATGTGCGACCTCTATGTCCATGCATCGTATGCGGAGATCGAGGCCATGTCCTGCATGGAGGCGTTTGCAGGAGGACTCGTTCCAATCATAGCAAGCAGTCCAATAAGCGCAACGCCTCAGTTCGCTCTCTGCCCTGAAAGCCTTTTCCCCGTCGATGACGCACAGGCCCTTGCAGACCGCATAGACTGGTGGATCGAACACGAAGAGTACAGAAAGCAGATGGAGCACGAATACGCACAGTCTGCAAAGAAGTACTCCCTCGATGCCTGCACCACCAAGATGGAGGAGATGTTCCAGGAAGCCATAGAGGACTTCGAAAAACAGAAGAAATCCGAATAAGGATATGCAGCGGGCGTGGCATAGCGTGAACGAACGCCACAGATGCTACACCTGCTACAGATGTGACAGATGCCACAATCTCTACAGATCAGCCACAGATTCGTGCTTTCTCGCAACTCTGATGCGTCCTGATGCGCCGTAGTGTGCCCTAATCCGCCTTCATGCGCCAGACTCCGCCCGGCAATGCCCACTTGCGCCCGCAGTTGATAGGAAAGGTTAAAGGTACAAAAAAATCGGGCAGAGTGGATTTGAACCACCGACCCCCTGGTCCCGAACCAGGTGCGCTAGCCCCTGCGCTACTACCCGAAAAGCCTGTCTGAAGGCTTCACCCAATATATGGCTTTTGGTAGCTGTTGTCAACATATAAGGATATGCAACGGGCATATCCAAGATTGACAACTCATAGCGTATAATGGTATTTTTACTAAGTGCGTCCGGATTTTGGGGTGCGCAAATTTTTGATTCAAGAGGTCTTCCATGGCAGATAAGAATGTCCCTTCAGCAGAAAACACTAACGAGAAGAAGAACGCAGCTCTGAAGGAAGTGGAAACTAAACCGAAAAAAGCCAAGGGCGAACCTTGGACGGCAAAGAGGATACTCACCACTGTAATCATAGCAATCCTTGCACTGCTCATGGTCGGTAGCCTCTACTACATCATAGTGCTTGTGAATCAGGACAAGAGCGAGAAGGCCAACGCCTGGGGAACCTATGACGGAACTCCAATCACGATAGAGAACAACAACGTGTTCTACAACACGCTCATGTCCGACAGCAACTTCCAGAACGCATACCTTACGGGCGACTACAACACACTGTTCAGCAGCTACTACAACGCATACCAACAGCAGGTGCTCTATACAGCGATCTCCGCAGATGCAAAGGAAGCAGGAATCAGAGCCCCTCAGACACTGGTGAACGACCTTATCCTTTCATCCGGCGTCTACAACGGTGATGACGGAAATTTCAGCCAGGAGGTCTTCAACAACACATCGGAAGCTTCCAGAATCCTTGTCAACAACTACTACACAGGTCTCTATCCATACCAGACGGTGCTCACAGACATTGGATCTGCAATAGTATCGGACCAGGAGAAGGAGTTCGTTGCACAGACAGCCGGCAAGACGAGGTCCTTCGAGTACTTCACGATAGACTACAACGCATATCCAAACGATCTGGCGGCAGAGTACGGACAGGCCAATGCAGACCTCTTCAAGAGCTTTGACATATCCACGATCTCCAATTCCTCGGAAGACCAGATCAAGGCCGCGTACGAAGCGTTGAATTCCGGTTCCGCATGGAACGACACTGTCTCCCTCTACTCCCAGGATTCATATGCATCCAACAACGGAGCGGTTGGCAACGTCATGCTGTTTGCAATCGCATCAAGCCTCTCTGACAGCGCAGACCTTGACAAGATCGTTGCAACGGAGGTTGGAAGCTACACAGAACCAATCAAGGTCTCCTATGGTTGGGCCATCTACAGAGTCGACACCGGAATCCTCCCAGCAGACTTCACCAATGAGTCGACGCTTGCAGCCGTCAAGTACTACATCAACACGAACGAGTCAGAGACAATCAACTCCTATGTGCAGTCAATCGTAGACGCCACGGCGGATCTTGCAAAGACAGACTTCGATGCAGCCGCAGAGTCCTGCAATGCAACGATCGTCACAATCAACGCAGCATCAGACAACATCGGCGAAAGCCAGTACATACAGGGTCTTTCATCGGTCGATACAGTTGGAAACCTTTCCGCTGCAGCAGAGGACGAGGGAATCTCCCGTGAAATCTTCACCGCAGATGAAGGATATGTCACAAGCGCGATGTCCACGGACAACGGATACGTCATTGCAAAGGTAACAGGTGTAAACGACTCCAACGCATCGCTTTCATCCCTTGCCAGGACATTCTACAACTACTACTCAGGAACGCAGGCTGTCTACGACAAGTTCTACGCAATACTTTCAAGCGACAAGTTCACGGACAACTTCTACAGCCAGTTCCTCACACAGCTGTTCTCATCAAGCACATCGAGCGTTTCAAGCAACTGATGGCAGAAACCTGGCTACAGCATAGAACAACAAACACAAGGTCGTTGCAACAAGAATTGCAGCGGCCTTTTTCATTGCCTTTTTATAACCTTTTGCATAACCTTTCACACAACCAGCGAAAAACGTTGTAGACTATGGCAATGAAGCAACGAAACCACGAAGTCACTGCAAGACAGAATCTCCTTGATGGAAAAGGCCGCATAATAGAGGAAGGCTGGGCCCGCCGTCCTGTATGGAACTATGACAGGGACGCAATAAAGGCCAGCGCCTTCAAGATAAAGGAATGGGACTACTACGCAATCACCAACCAAAAGCATGGTTGGACGATATGCGGGACGATAAGCGATCTGGGGTATGCCTCGCTACTATCGGTCTCATATATAGATTTCAAGCGTGGTTTCGCCCAGAAGGACGAAATGAAGTTCCTCACCATGGGACGCATGGGGCTGGAGGCGAATTCCACGAAGGATTCAAGCGTCCAGTACATAGGCAAGGAGATACGGCTTTCGTTCATAAAGAAGGGCCCTGTACGCCGCATCATGATCGCCGCCCCCACCCTCAAGCTGCCTGATGGAAGGATTGGCCTTGATGCCAACCTTGAGCTTTCGCAGCCGCAGGACATGGAGAGCATGAACATTGCCACCAGCTGGAAGGAGAACAGAAAGGCCTTCTACCTCAACGAAAAGGTCAATTGCATGGCTGTATGCGGAACCGTTCGTATGGGAGACGACACCGTAAGGCTTGGCAAGGACGAAGCATGGGGCGTCCTTGATTGGGGCCGTGGACGCTGGACATACCAGAACACGTGGTATTGGGGCTCAGGAAGCGGCATGGTTGACGGCCACAGCTTTGGCTTCAACATAGGCTACGGCTTCACGGACAGGACCCCCGCCAGCGAAAACGTCATATTGCACGACGACAGAATCCACAAGTTGGACGATGTGCGATTCATCATCCCGGAAGACGACATCATGAAGGACTGGCGATTCGAAAGCTCGGACGGACGCTTTGAAATGGCCTTCAAACCCGCCGTGGACAGAAGCTCAACCATGAACCTAGGCATCATCAAAACGGTGCAGCACCAGGTCTTTGGCTACTTCACGGGCACAGCGGTCCTGGACGACGGAACACCCATACACGTCAAGGACTTCCCCGCCTTCGCGGAAAGGGTCTTCAACCGCTACTGATTCCAACTCCCTCTCTAGACCGATGTCCCTGTCCTCAACCTCTTTAGTCTGGTCCTCACCATCTGCTGCGACACGCCGTACTCTGCGGCGATCTCCCCAACGGACTCCCCTTTCAGCCATTTGGAGCACATATCTATGGCATTGCATCCATCGTCTCTCAAGTGCCAGTTCAAGCCCCCTGTCCTTAGCGTGAATGTAGTGTGGCAGTTGCGGCAGATATACCTTGGAACCCTGCCGTACTGCTTTGAAGGATAGTAGCCGTGGCTTGTGTACCAACGCCTGTTTCTGGGAATCATGTCAGGATCGCTCCACCTGCATTTTGGATTTGGACAACAACACTGCATTGAAATGCCTCCTTTGGTAAGGTTTTCCAACCTTTTGGTCAACTTCCGAAATAACTTTTAAAAAATAAATACGTGTTTATATGGCATTTCCATTCACATTCTGTTATGCTCTAGCAGACTATATGCAGAACATACAAGAATTTATTGATTTAGGCCTTTCGCAGAAAAGCATAGAGGCCGTAGAGGGCAAGGGATTTGAACACCCAACCGAAATACAGAAGAGGTGCATACCAATCCTCCTCAAAGGCGACAAGGACCTGATAGGTCAAGCACAGACAGGAACAGGCAAAACAGCAACGTTCGCCCTTCCAATTCTGGAGAAGCTGGACAAGCAGTACGAAGCAGGAGAAAGGACGCACAAAGCCGGTGCTTTGGTGCTTGTTCCGACAAGGGAACTGTGCATCCAGGTATGCGACGAGATAAAGAGCCTTGGAGCAAACCGCAACGTAAGGACACTTGCGATATACGGAGGAGCCTCGTACAACATACAGTTCAAAGGTCTCAAGGAAGGGGCCGATGTCATCGTAGGCACCCCAGGGAGAATCCAGGACCATTTGGAACGAGGCACGCTCAGCCTTGACAGCATACGGTTCTGCGTACTGGACGAGGCCGACGAGATGCTCAACATGGGCTTCATAGACGACATTGAAAACATCCTGTCCCAAATGCCTGAAGACAGGCAGATGCTCTGCTTCTCCGCAACCATGCCCGAGCCTATAAGACGCCTGGCCGAAACCTTCATGAAGGACTACGAACTTGTAAAGGTCCAGACGGAGGACATGACAAGCACCCTCACCCGCCAGATCTACTACGAAGTGCTTGAAGAGGACAAGTTCGAAGCCCTGTGCAGGACCATAGACATGGCACCCGATTTCTACGGAATCGTGTTCTGCAAGACAAAGCTCCAGTGCGATGAGGTAGGTTCACGGCTCATCTCAGCAGGCTACAACGCAGAGGTCCTCCACGGAGACCTGAGCCAGGTCCAAAGGGAGCTCATAATCCACAAGATGCGCGAGCACAGGATAAGCATACTCGTTGCAACGGACGTAGCCGCCCGTGGCTTGGACATACCCGACATGACGCATGTAGTGAACTACAGCCTCCCTGACGAACCTGAAAGCTACATCCATAGGGTTGGAAGGACAGGCCGTGCCGGAAAGGAAGGACTTGCGGTCACGTTCGTCACTCCAAGGGAGTTCAGAAAGTTCTCTTTCATAAAGCGTATAGCCAAATCGGACATACAAAAGGTGCGCGTCCCTTCTGTCGATGAGCTCATGGCAGCACGCAGGAAGACACTTCAGGACGACCTCTTTGAGAGCATCAAGAATGCAGAGACGGGCCTATACGAGGACGCCCTCTTCTCCATGGCAAAGAAGCTATGCGCAGAGCATCACCCAACGAATGTTGTGACGGCCCTTCTTGCAGAGCGCTACGGCAATGCCCTGAACAAGTCCAAGTACCATGAAATACAGGATCTGTACGATAGGGAAAGGCAGCCGAGGACATCTTCCTTGAGACGCAGAAGATCCACCGGAGAGAGAACTGGGTCTCGTGGACGAAGTGAGCGCACTAGACGAGAGGACGTCCTTGAACCAAAGGAACGCCACGAGGAACGTCCACTCAACAGAGAAGAACGAAGGCGTGAGAAGTTTGGAGAACCTAGGGAACGCAGGAACCGAGAAGAAGACAGGCACGAAAGCGACAGATTCGAAGGCGGCAGGCCTTCAAGGAAGCCAAAAAGAACCAGGAAAGCCAACGAAAGCCGTTTCAAGTCTTCGCTTGCAGGGCGCAAAGGAAGGTAGTATCCTATGGGTATGGAAACACTGTTCACCAAGATATGCAAGGGAGAGATCCCTAGCGTCAAGCTCTATGAAGACGATGTATGCTTTGTGATTCTGGACATAAATCCAGTTCTCAAAGGCCACAGCCTTGTGATAAGCAAGGAGCCGTATCCAAGCATGGCCGACTGCCCTGACGAGGTGCTTGGACACCTCATGAAAGTCGCCAAGATCATTGACGCCAAGCAGAGAGAGGCCCTTGGAAGCCAAGGCTCCAACATAATAATAAACAACGACCCGGCATCCGGACAGGAAGTGCCGCACATCCACGTGCATGTAATCCCTCGCTTCGATGGCGATGGCCGCAAATATTTTGCCCTGCACGACAAGTACGACGATGGAGAAATGGCCAAGTACGGCGAAAAGCTCAGAATAGATGCCTAACTGCCCCTACTGCTCAAAACCAGTGCCGGAGACGATTTCGCGCAGCACGGAGTGTCCGTCCTGCGGTCGTCCCCTGCACTGCTGCAAATGTTGCTCATTCTACAACCCAGACTCCCACTACGGCTGTCGCGAGACCATAGACGAACCCATCTGGGACAAGACCACCGCCAACTTCTGCGACTACTTCAGACTCAAAGCCCTTGACGGCGGCGCTGGTGGAACTGGCGGTGCTGACGACAAAGCCGCAAAATCCCGCGAAGCCTTAGCCAAGCTGTTCTCGATTTGATTTCGCCAAACCGCTTTGTTTTTTTTCTTCACCCAAGTGCCATTTTGAGCGTTTATGAAGAAAATTTTCTTCATAAACCTGCCTTTTCGCCACCAGAAGAAGAAACCCATACAAGAGATGTTCTTGTAGTCAAATGAAACTTCTGGTATCAGGATTCAAAAGCTTCATACCGTTTTCGATTGCCCGCCCAAACTGCATTTGCAAGCATCCAGATGCAAAGCGATGCGTTGCCGGAGCCTTGGCTGAGAACGAAATCCCATGTGGAGATTTCCGCGCCTAGAGCCTGGCGAATGTCTGGAACAAGGACGAATAGAAGCTGGAAGACAATCATGTGGACTGCGAACATCCATCGAGGAAGTATGGTTTTCTTCGTCAGCACTGCATAGGCACTTGCAAGGATAAGAAGAACCATTCCAGCATAGGCAACGAGCGTCGAAGACATCAGTCTATCGTATTGAGCCTGTATCAAGGCCGATGTTTGCTGCTTTCCCAAAATTGGAGACAGCGTGTTGGTCCAGTCTGCAAGGCTGCCGATGAAAAGGTGAAGAGCGCCGGCTGAGGCTATGTAGATTACACCTCCAACGAGAACAGCAAAACGTGTCTTTCGATACTGCGGCTTTATTTGAAGGAAAGAGGCTTTCACTGTGAAAAAGCCCAAAGACATGCCACAAAGTCCTGTCGCTATCAGAAGCGGCAACCTCCAAGGTTCCCAAGATCCGTTAAGGTATGCTTCTCTGGCAAACAGTCCGCTGTCGCCGGGATATGCCGGAATCACACTAAGGCAAAGGTCGCCTACAAGCATCAGTAACGCACCTAATGCTCCTAGCAAGCAGTCTCTTTGATATGTTTTGAAGTTCAAGCTCTGGCACATATTGGAATTCATTCCTCCCCTCCTTTGGTTGAATAAGCATTAATGCATTGCAGCGGTTAGATTGCACTAACCATATCACTTTTGGAGAACAGAAACTAGTGGTCTACTTCAATCAAGGCAACATTGCAAAAACTTTTTTATGAAAAATATCATGTTATATTACAATGAATTATTCTGGTTTTAACCGAAAATCCTTCGAAAACCGTGAATGGGAATCGCAGCTTTTTTGGAATTAGTAATATGAAGGGCTTTTGGGAGCCTTCATATCACTTTTCAGGAGGTGTTTCCATGACTAAGAAACACAAGGATTCCATCAATACAAGAACATTCGGAAGGACGAACAGAAGGGACATCCCCCTTGAGAACGACGCCATGTTCGCCGAGGTCATGCGTAGGAAGGATGCATGCATAGGTCTATTGGAGACCATATTCGAAGGCCGCAGGATAAGGGACATAGTCTATGAGGACGACTTCTCCATAGAGCCCCAGAAGAACATCATATTCGACCCAGGCAACAAGAGCATAAGGCTTGACGTCTACTTCGAGGACGAGGAAGGTGTCTACGACATAGAGCTGCAGAAGGTCAAGCGATGGAACCTTCCCAAGAGGTCAAGGATGTACTCCTCCATGATGGATGCGAACATGCTGGACAAAGGATTGGAATACGAGTCATTGAAGGACAGCTATGTGATATTCATATGCATGTTCGACGTCTTCGGGAAGGGCATGAAGTCGTACCGCTTCAGGACCATGTGCGAGAACGTGCAGGGCTTGCCTTTGGACGACGGCAGATATATCATTGTCGTGAACACGAAGGGCTCCGCTGGAGACTCCTCCGAGGACATGGATGCGTTCTTCGAATACCTGAATGGAGGAACCAAGTCCATAGGCACTGGGAAGGACAGCGGCAACGAGTTCATAAAGAAGCTTGACAGATATGTGCTTGACATAAACGGGGACGAGGACTGGAGGCAGGGCTACATGAAATACGAACTGAACCTCATAGAGAAATTCAAGGATGGAAAAGCCGAAGGAATCAACGAAGGAATCTCAATTGGCAGGGTTGAGGGCGTCTCTATAGGGGAAGCCAACGAAAGAAGCCGCATGGCAAGAAGCCTCGAAAAACAAGGTGTCCCAATTGAGGTCATTGCCGAAGCTGCCTCAATCTCAGTTGAGGAAGTCCGCAACCTACTAAAAAGCTGACTATTTTTGCCGTGGACTATTGGATTGGTCCACGGCATTTTATATTGAAGGACAGAATACACACTATGTACAAGTACGAACTGAACCTCATAGAGAAGTACAAGGAAGGAAAGTCTGAAGGAATCAATGAAGGAATCTCCATTGGCAGGGCCGAGGGCGAAGCCAACACCACCAACCGAATCGTCAAGGAGATGAATGCAAACGGAATACCAATCCCTGTCATTGCAAGATGCGCCTCGATTTCCGAAGGACAGGTCGAGGCGATATTGAAAAGCTGACCACTTGGACCGCGAACTATCAGATTGGGGCTTTTCACGGAAAATTGAGGGATTGCCGATTGCGACGGTTCGAACGGAGGGCATTCGGGTTCTACAGACGGTTCCTCGGGAAGAGATCCAGTCTGTCTGGAAGTTGTCCATAAACACTCTTTTTTCGGCATTTATGGACAACTTCCCGCATCACAGTCATTCATCCACTCCAACAAGGCGTCCATCAAGCTCATATGAAGGTTCATTCCCAGAAAATGTGAAGAACCCAGATTGGTTCACAGCTTTATACTAAAACGATGCAGTTATCACCGCAAAGCCCAAGAAATCCCCTTCGAAGGGATTTTGGCTCAGCTACAAGGATGGAAACGAAGGGCAGTACTGAGATGTACGACCTGAGTGAACCGACGCAGTAGATGACCAAAAGCTCAAGAAGCCTCATTCGCAGGTATTCGTGATGGGATACTAGAAGCAAAGCATAGGACAGTGTCTAGGTACACGGCCTATGCTGCAGCGACGACGTAGACCGCACGAAGACCAAGAATGTACTAGAGGTGGGTTTCGTCGAACATGTTTCCTAGGATTTTTCTAAACGCCGACTCCTCATCCTTCAGAATCCTCGAGCCACGGGTTATCTTGCACAGGCTCACTTCCATGTCCTGGGCTATGTGGCGCTGGGGAGTGCCTTTGTATAGCTCCTTCATTATGTACCAACGCTTGGCAATGTCCTTCTCTTCGGAGGCCGTGAAAAGCTCAGAGAAGAGCTTTCGCATCTCCTTCTTGTCAGTGGTCTCAGCGAAAATGTCGATTATCTCTTGAAGATTGTCCATTTGACCTCCTTGGCAAACACCGCTTCAAAATGCTTGTAGAACGACGTCCCAATCATAGCATTCGCTAGAGAAGCGGAGCAATCAGTTTTGCAACCTGTCCCATGAGCTTCATGAGGAGGGACCTCTTTTTTGCATCCTCCAAAGTAACCTCTCGACACAGCTCGAAGGTGTCTTCGAAATCGGCCTTGACGGATTGGACGGCGCTGCCGCCATAGAAGACGGACCCGCTTTCGAAGTGGAGGAAGAAAGACCTGAAGTCCATGTTTGTGGTTCCTACGATGGCCCTCTTGTCATCGCTTACGAACATCTTGGAATGGATGAAGCCGGGAACGTACTCGAATATCCTTATGCCGTTTGCAAGAAGCTTCATGTAGTTTGACTGCGTAAGGGAGAACACGATCTTCTTGTCAGGGATGGATGGCGTTATGAGACGGACATCCACACCGCTCTGGGCGGCAAGGACCAATGCGTTCACCATGGTGCTGTCAAGGATGAGATACGGGGTGGCTATCCAAACGTAGTCCTTGGCTGCGTTCAGGACGTGGATGTATGCATTCTCCGCAACGTTGAAGTCGTCAAGAGGACTGTCTCCAAAGCTTTGGACGTATCCATCGTTTACCTTCTTCTCCGTTGGGTAGTATGGAGAGAAGTCTTCCACGGCGTAGGCCTTTGGAGCTACGAACTGCCATAGCTGGAGGAACATGAACGTATAGTTCCACACACCGCTTCCACGAAGGATGAAGGCATTGTCCTTCCAATGTCCAAAGCGAATCCTGTGGTTGATGTACTCGTCCGCAATGTTGATCCCTCCGCTTATGGCGGTGTTTCCATCCACGATGCATACCTTGCGGTGATCCCTGTAGTTGAGCCTTGGATTGAGCCTTGGCCTTACAGGATTGAACGCAACGGCCTTTATTCCATACGAGCGGAGCTCCTTGTAGTATTTGTACGGAAGCGTGTTTATGCTGCCCATATCGTCATAGAGAATCCTTACGTCCACGCCTTGGGCAACCTTGCGCTTCAGGATAGCAAGGACGCTGTCCCAGAAATCGCCCTTTTCGTAGATGAAATATTCCATGAATATGAACTTCTTGGCCTTCTTCAGCTCCGCCAGCATGACAGGGTAGCAATAGTCGCCAAGAGGGTAGTATTCGACCTGCGTGGCATCGTAGACTATGCTGTCCGTTATGTTCGTAAGGTACTTCTGGAGTCTAAGGTCGTCCTCTGACAGGATTTCCTCGGAAGGAACACCTGCAGGAGGATAGTCTCCAATGGAATGGGAGGCCATGAGCTCCTGATAGCTTGCGATCCTTCTTTTCTCCCAACGGCTCTTCTTCTTGTTTCCAAAGATCATGTACATGAAGCAGCCAAAGATGGGCACGACGGATATCAGGAATATCCAGGATATCTTGTACTCAGGGGCATCGTCCCTTGTGAAGATCGCAAACGAGAACACCATGCTCAGCACGAAGTTGAAGAGACTCAGACTGAAATAGCTTTCCGCATAGCGAAGGGAGACGTACAATATGCCCATCTGAAGGAAGATGAACAGAAACGTCCATGCCAGTCTGCTTGATATGAACTTGAGGAACTTTCGCATTAGAACTGTGCCGCTCCTTTGAATTGACTCATGTACAGGTTGTAGTAGAAGCCCTTCCTTGCAAGAAGCTCCTCATGGGCGCCCTGCTCCACTATATTGCCCTTGTCCATGACAAGGATGAGGTTCGCATCCCTTATGGTGGAGAGCCTATGGGCTATGATGAAGCTTGTACGATCCTCCATGAGCTTCTCCATGGCCTGCTGCACAAGGCGCTCGGTCCTGGTGTCTACGTTGCTTGTAGCCTCGTCAAGGATGAGGACCCTTGGATTGCTCATGAATGCACGGGCTATGGTTATGAGCTGCTTTTCGCCTTGGCTTATGTTGCTGGCCTCCTCGTTTATCACAAAGTCATAGCCTCCGGGAAGGGTCTCTATGAAATGGTCGGCGCATGCAAGTTTGGCGCATCTACGGACCTTGTCCATATCGACCTCATCTGTTCCGGCTCCGTAGGCGATGTTCTGGGCTACAGTGCCCTCAAATAGCCAAGTGTCCTGCAAAACCATTCCAAACTGGTCTCTAAGGACATCCCTAGGCCAATCGCGGACATCTATGCCATCGACCTTGATGGAACCGCCGTTGACATCGTAGAACCTCATCAGGAGGTTTATGAGGGTTGTCTTGCCTGCTCCAGTAGGGCCTACGATTGCAATCTTGGCTCCGCTTTGGACCTTGAGGTTCAAATCTTCAATGAGTGGCTTTTCAGGAACATAGCTGAAGCGCACGTCATCGAACTCTATGTCTCCATGGGCGGGGTCGGACGAAAGCTTTCCGTCATCGACCTCCTCCGGTTCTTCAAGGACTTCGAACACACGCTCGGCTGCAGCCAATGTACTCTGGAAAACGTTGGAGATGTTGGCAACCTCCTGGATTGGTTGGTTGAACCTCTTCACATACTGCACGAACGCCTGAATGTCGCCAACGGACAACCTGCCAGCAGCAGCGTTGATGGCTCCAACCACTATGACGAGGACATATCCAAGATTCCCGGCAAAGCCAGTCAACGGATATATAACGGAACTGTAGAAGTTGCTCTTCCAACCTGCATTGTAGAGGTTGTCGTTTATGTCGTCGAATTGGGATATGGCTTGGTCTTCATGGTTGAAGGTCTTGACTATGGAGTGCCCTCCATAGAGCTGCTCCACATGCCCGTTGAGGTCACCAAGATACTTCTGGTTGTCAAGGAAGAACCTTTGGGTATGCTTCACGACCTGAGCCACCACCACAAGGATCATTGGTATTGTAACAAGGCTTACGAGAGTCATGGCGACGTTGGTGGTAAGCATTATCACAAGCAGACACACTATGGTGAATACGCTTATTATCGCCTGACTTATCCCTTCCTGTATGCTTTGGTCAATGGTGTCCACATCGTTCGTGATGCGGCTCATTATCTCGCCCTGGGTTCGGCCATCGAAATAGCTTAGAGGAAGTCTGTCGAGCTTTGCGTTTATGTCGCTCTTGAGGTTCTTCACTATCTTTTGGGAAAGCTGGACGAGAAGCATGTGCTGGGAGAGTCTGAACACGAAGTTCGTGAAATACAGCCCTGCGAGTATAAGTATGGTCCTGTTTATCAGATTCCAATCGAATGAACCCTTCTTCGTTCCGTCAAGGACTATGGTGATTATATTGCCAAGGACCTTTGGAGCGAATGATACGCAGAGAACCCCTATGAAGGCGCATAGAAACGCCACAGCGAAAAGAGGAAGATATGGCTTCAGAACCTTCAGGAGCTTTTTGGAAGTCCCTCTGGCATCCTTCGCCCTCTCACCTCTACCGTGCGGGCCGCGAGGTCCTGACTTGGTGCTGGCACTGGACTTGCTTTTGCCCGGCTGATTCTGAGGAAGGTCTTTGGATTTGTTCTTCTTCATATCACTCATTTCCAAGCTCCTCCTCGCTCAACTGGCTGGATGCAATCTCATGGTACAAAGGGCATTCCTTGAGAAGCTGGGAATGCCTTCCCCTTCCGACAATGGAGCCCTTGTCCAGAACTATTATCTCGTCCGCATTCATTATGGTGCTGACCCTCTGGGCCACGATTATCCTTGTGGCCTTGCTGAGCCGTTCGTCGCTTGCGAGGGCTGCACGCAGACGCGAGTCCGTCTCGAAATCCAAGGCGGAGAAGCTGTCGTCGAAGACGTAGACTTCACAGTCGCGCACTATGGCACGGGCGATTGCAAGCCTTTGCTTCTGGCCTCCGGAAACGTTCTTTCCTCCCTGAGAGACCTCTTCGTCCACCCCGTTCTCCTTGCTTGAGACGAAATCCCATGCCTGGGCGGTCCTGAGGGCGGATTCGACCTGTTCATCAGTAGCGTTTGGACAGCCAAACCGTATGTTGTCGGCTATCGTACCACTGAAAAGATATCCCTTCTGAGGAACATATCCTATGCGCTCCCTAAGGTCCTTCACCGAGTAGTCCCTCACGTCCTGACCGTCAAGCAGAACCTGTCCACCTGAACAGTCGTATAGCCTAGGTATCAACGAAAGCAGGGTGCTCTTTCCACTTCCGGTTGAGCCTATGATCGCCGTCGTGCTTCCACCTTTGGCTGTAAAGCTTATATCATTGAGAACAGGAGCATCGCCTCCTGGATAGGTGAACGATACGTTTTTGAACTCAAGTGTGCCTCTTGGGACATCGTTCGAAGAAGAAGGAACCTTTGGCGAATCAGGATCAGAGATTGCAGTCCTAAGATCCAGCACTTCGTTGATTCTCTTTGCACTCACGTTGGCTCGTGGAAGGATGACCATAAGCATGCTTAGCATTGCTATGCTCATGAGGATCTGAGTCACATACTGGACGAAGCTCATGAGCTGTCCCACCTGCATTCCGCCGGCCTCTATCTGGACTGCGCCAAAATAGCAGACGGCCACCGTGGTCATGTTGACCACCAGAAAAAGGCTTGGCATGAGGGCCGTGACTATCCTGGATACCTTGAGCGATATCCTATAGAGCTCCTCGTTTCCCTTCTCGAACTTGTCACGCTCTGTCTTCTGGTTCACGAAGGCCCGTATGACCCTTGTTCCGGAAAGGTGCTCCCTGAGAAGGAGGTTGAGTCTGTCGTCCTTCTTCTTGAGGACATCGAACAGTTTGGTTCCAATGGATATGACAGTCCCAAACAACACAAGAAGGATAGGCACGGACACAAGAAGGACCTTTGCAAGCTCCCTGTTTATGGAGAACGTAAGTGCAATGCTTCCAATGAACATTATGGGGGCTGTGAGCATCATCCTCATGAGCATGACTGAGAAGTTCTGAAGAATCGTCACATCCCCCGTATTCCTCTTTATCATGGACGAAACGCCAATGGAGTCCATCTCGTTCAGTGAGAAGCTCTCCGCATTGACGAATATGGCACGTCTCATGGCCCTGCCAATCCCAGCGGAGACTCTGCTGCTGAAATAGCCAACCCCAAGCATGGCCGCAACCTGTCCCAAGGACAGAAGCAACATAAGTCCACCTCTGGAAAGGATATACCCCATATCTCCAGCAGGAAGGCCCACATCCACTATCCTGGCCATCACGGTTGGAAGCGCAAGCTCCCCTGCGACCTGACAGGCCACGAACAAAAGGACGCACGCAACCTGCCACTTGAACATTCCTAGATATCTACTCAGTAATCTTCTCATCTTCCTCTGTCAAATCCGTATTGGGTTCCCTGTCGTCATCGTCGTCTATGCTTGTGTCAGGGACGTCGTCATTCAAGCCGTCTTCATCCGAGCCATCCACATCATCCAAATCGTAGGACCCATCATATTCAAGATCCTCTTCCGTAAGGTCCGTATTCGGCTCACGCTCGTCGTCATCAAGGACATCGGTATTGGAAACTGTGCAGACCTCGTCGTTCGAGCCGGCTGAAACCTCGTTGGAGAAGGCATCTTCCTTGCAGGCCATATCGTTGGAGGAACCCGCTTCCAAGGCCTGTTCAAACCCTGGGAATTCACGTCCCAAGGAGACTTCGCGCACGTTGTCGTCCATTGCACGTGCAAAGGCGTCTCTTGTAGCACGATTCTCAAGGCCGATGATGAGGGTCTGGACATACTCCTTGGTGACGGCGCACGTATTGGTGAAGCGTTTGGAGAGGGCCCAGCCAAGGCGGTCTATGGCATCGTCTATGCGACCCTTGTGGATGCAGACCTGGGCTCCGTGGACATAGGCCTCTGGGAACTTGGCGTGCCTGTCGTCTATGAGCTCGTCGAATATGTCGGCGGCTTTGTCCCACTCGCCCATTTGGATGTAGTACCAGCCGCGGTTGTCAAGAAGTCCGTTGCTCTCGGCGCCGCTTTTGCGTGATTGGACTATGAGCTTCTTGGCCTCCTTTAGATCTCCATTCTCAAGAAGGTACGTCTCAAGGTTTATCTCAAGGTTGTCGTCGTTGTAGCCGGTTGCCCTGAGGTTCTGAAGTATCTCTATGGCCTTGTCCAGGTCTCCAAGCCTCCAATAGCCCATGGAGAGGGTCACTGTGGCCATGGCACGTCTGGACTCCTCCTTGCATACAGGGATGAGTCTTTCAAGGGTGTCGACGCCGAACTGCGCATCTCCCTGCTGGATGAACGCAGAACAGATCAGAATCTTCCTTTCATCGTCCACGTGGGCGGCGAGGGCCTTCTTCATCAGGTTCCACACCTTTGGAGTGTTCTCCTTCTGAAGGGTCACTGCGGCTCTGTAGAAGTAGATGTAGCCTCTTCTTATGAAAAGGAACGTTCCAACAAGTACGACTGCAATCAATGCCTTGGCCCACCAAGGAATTGGTAGGAAGCAGGCTCCTATTGTAAGCATTATGAAAAGAAGGGCTAAGAGGGCCCCCTTGTTCAGTCTCGTCTGTTGCACGTTTGGCATATTCACCTACCTCCTGGTCTCGTTCTGCAACTGGATTCCGCCAGTTGCACCGTCGTCTTTCCCATCACTTGTTCCATCACCTGCCCAACAGTCCGTCTTTGGAAGCGAGAACTCGCACCCGCAGTACTGCTGTCTATAGAGCCCAAGTTCCTTGGACATAGCAACGCTTTTTGCAAAGCCGTCCTTCTTCTTGAAGTCGATCCTCTCAAAGCCTTCGAAGGCATCACCCACACCGAATATGGATTCGCTCTTCTTGAACCTGCTCACGGTAAGGGTCGTCGTGAACTTCCATATTCCAAGCGCTTTCGCCTCCCTTGAGGCCTCTCCAAGGTTGAACTCAAAGCATCTAAGGCACCTTGCGCCATGCTCCGGTTCGTTTTCAAGTCCTTTGACAAAGGCCCTCCAGGCTTCATGGTCGTAGTCCAACCTCACGACCTCAAGGCCGTGCAGGTCAGCCACCTTCAAAAGCTCTCCATAGCGCTTGTCGTTCTCCTCCTTGGGCCATATGTTGCTGTTTCCAAAGCAGAGCACAGGCTCATAGCCATCGTCCAACAGCCTTTGCACACTGCTTGTAGCACAAGGGCCACAGCAGCAATGCACGAGGATTCTACCTTTGACAGGTTCGCTCTTTGGACTCATAGGACAAGTATAGTTAAAAAGGAAGGTTGCGACTATGCACATGGACTATAAAACATACCAAAGAACGACAAAATTTAAAACAATTGATGCAAGACCAGCTCCCATACAATATTTCCATACCTTTCCTTCGAATCTTCACAAGAGACTGCAAAAAGGGCATACTGGCTGTACCTACACTGACAATACCAACTGCAAGAATTCACGGAAGGAATTCATGGAAAGAATTCATGGACATGGTGGACTGACATGGAGACTAAGAGCAAAGACAAAAGACTTGGCGACATCAACAGCAACGGCATAACCCAAGGCACGATATGGAAGCAGCTTCTGGGATTCTTCTTCCCCATCCTGCTTGGAACGTTCTTCCAGCAACTATACAACACCGTTGATGCCGTCATAGTTGGAAACCTCCTTGGAAAGGAGGCCCTTGCAGCGGTTGGAGGTGGAACTGGAACGGTCATAAATCTGCTCATAGGGTTCTTCACAGGTCTGGCATCGGGAGCCACTGTGGTGATTTCACAATACTATGGCGCAAAGGAGGAAGATAGCGTGCACAAGGCCATACACAACGCCTTTGCACTCTCTCTGGTGGGAGGCATAATCATATCAATAGCCGGATACGCCACCGCCGAGGCGCTTTTGAAAGCCATATCCACGCCAGAGGACATCATGCCCCTTGCACTTAGGTACATACACATATACTTTGCAGGTGGAGTGGCCACCGTCATGTACAACATGGGAGCCGGCATATTCAGAGCCTTTGGCGACAGCAGAAGACCGCTGTACTTCCTCATTGCAGGATGCCTTCTCAACATCGTACTGGACATAGTCTTCGTAGGACCTTTTCATATGGGAGTGGCGGGAGCCGCATACGCAACAGTACTGTCGCAGGTACTCTCGTTGGTGCTTGTGATAGTTTTCCTAAGACGCCGCACGGACTGCTGCAGACTCGTGTACAAAGATATACGCTTTGAAAGGCAAATGCTTGCAAAGACCATCTGCATAGGCCTTCCGGCAGGCATCCAGGCCATACTCTACACCGTGTCCAACCTCATAATCCAAAGCGCCATCAACAGCTTTGGAACCAATGCAGCGGCGGCATGGGCGGCGTTTGGCAAACTCGACAGTCTGTTCTGGATGACGCTATCGGCCTTTGGAATAGCCATAACCACATTCGTAGGACAGAACTATGGTGCGGGTCAGATAGAAAGGTCGAAGAAAGGCGTGCGCGAATGCCTGCTCATGTCGTTGGGAGCAACACTCCTCATAGAAGCCCTGTACATCTCGTTCTCGCGCTACGGCTTCATGCTGTTTGCAAGCGACGCCGCCGTCATAGACGCAGGAGTTGGAATCCTCAACAGCATAGCACCATTCTACTTCACGTACATCCTAATAGAAATCCTCTCAGGTGCAATCCGAGGCACAGGCAAGGCCCTCATGCCAACGGTTTTCACAGTATTTGGAATCTGCATCCTAAGGGTCGTGTGGATCCGCATCGTCCCACCAATCTACGGCACGCTCACCTCCGTCGTGGCATCCTATCCCGCGACCTGGATCGTCACATCACTTGCATTTCTGGTCTACTACCTCTTTGGCAACGTCTACGGCCAAGCCAAAGCCCCAACCATATCCAAGACCGATGTCTCTGAGAACTGACCCATGACTAACATCCTCCCTTTGGAACCAGCAAAGCCCATATGCCTTGAACTTGCCGCCAAGCTTGACTCCTCCCCGTTGGGGGATGCCTTGAAACAACCCGGCCACGGACGCATGCTTGGAGTCCTCGTGTGCACGGACGGGACCATTTACAAGGCCTTTTCAGGATTGCTGGAAGGCCAGTACGAATATGAAGGCTTCGTGCCTCCGGTATTCCCAACGAAGGAGATGCAGGATCTTTTGGCGCTTCACGATGGCATAATCAAAGGTACGAAAGATCCCAAGGATTCAAAGGAAGCATCGCGTGAGTGTTGGAACGAAGTCCAAAAACTCTACAGCTTCCACTGCTACGATGGCCTTGTACGCACACTTGATACAATTTTCCCAAACGCCCCATCAGGAACAGGCGATTGTTGTGCACCCAAACTGCTGAACCACGCATACATGCTTGGAAAGAAGCCGCTCTCCATGGCCGAGTTCTTCTACGGCGCAGGTTCGCATGGGCACATGGGATTCCACCCTCCCTGCGACTTCAGATGCAAACCAATCCTCAAGTATATGCTGGGATTGGACATAGTCCACTACGATGGTGACATAGTAGTGGTGGACAAGCCAAGCGGAATGCTGAGCATAGAGGGCAGAAGCCCTGACAAACAGGACTGCATAGCATCAAGGGTCCGCAGCCTGTACGAAGAATGCATACAGCAACCATGTGTCCACAGGTTGGACCAAGCAACAAGCGGGCTCTTGGTACTTGGACTTACAAAGACAGCGCACGATAGGCTTTCCCTATCCTTCGAAAGGAAGGAGGTGTACAAGACATACGAAGCCCTTGTACATGGAATCGTCGAGGAAAAGGAAGGCGTTGTGGACCTTCCAATAAGGCTCGACGTCTCCAACCGGCCATACCAGGTGGTGGATTTCGAAAACGGGAAGAAAGCCGTGACGAAATGGAGAAGGCTGAGCATCGAGAACCGATACGGAACAAAATGCACAAGGCTTGAACTGGAGCCGCTTACAGGAAGGACCCACCAGCTAAGGATGCACTGCACCTATGGACTTGGACATCCAATACTTGGAGATGCCCTCTACGGAAACATCGGGCTGGATGCCAAGTGCAAAGCCCCCAGGATGATGCTGCAGGCAAAAAGACTCTCCTTCAACCATCCGATTTCAGGAGAGCACATGGCTTTTGAGTTGGATTCTGATTTCTAGTAAGCCTTTTGTCTTAGAACGAACTTCTCAGAGACAGACTCCAAAGAACCTTCTTTATTGAGAAGTCGTAGGAGACATCAACGTTCAAAGGAGTGTCCTTGAGGCCTAGGAATCCGATGTTGGTGGAAATCCTTGCCCCCGCCTGGACTGCAGGCATTGCACCATCGTACCAAAGAAGATTGCAGAAAGCCCCTACGCTGCTCTTTGACAGAAGCAAAAGCTCAGCTATGCCAATCTTCCTGGACAGGAACATGTAGTCGAACGAAAAATGTGCAGCAATGATGTACTGCTGCTCGTTGTCCTTCAAGGCTTTTGGAGAACCCTGCGACTTGATGACAGAATCCGCAAGCTGGAATCCATCCTTTGCAAGCACTGGAACATTCCCCTTTCCATCGAACGAGAAACGAGAGGCAACTCCCAATCCAACGCTGGTTGTTCCTGTAGGTCTCAGCCCCAAATCCAACGAAGCCGTTCCAAAGAGCCTTGAATAGTCGTTTCCAAACCATCCAAGATGCTGGACGCCAACTCCAAGGTCGCTTGAAAAGACGTTCGAGTCATACGAAAGGTTGGCTTTTCCATCAAGAAGCGGAGACGAGCTGTCAAAGTACACCTTGGAAGTTCCATTGCCGGGGAACAGGACTTCGAAGGTCTGTGTGGCTACGAACGAGAACGAGCCAGGAACCTTTCCAATGGAGAATGAACCGGAGCGGTACTGCAGGGACTGAAGGGCATCGAAGTACAAGGCAACGCCCTTTCCTGTGCTATGCCGTGAAAGGTTCATAGCACCTCTCACATTGGCTTTCAGATGGTTGAAAAGATAGTAGTCGACGCTGGCGTCAACGGTTGGAAGGACGTGCGGATACAACAAGGTGTCTTCTTCATACACCCCATACCCATAGGATTGAAGATCAAAAGATGCACCTGCGGCAACCTTGACATCAAGATTGCCTGACGAAAGCCAATAGTCCAATCCAAGCACCGCATCGTCTCTGAACGAGTATACATCCTTGTCATACGACTCGAACGAAAGACCGATGTTGGAGGCCGTTCCAACGGTCTTGGTCCTATTGTACAGCGCATAGCTTCGCTTGAGCTTTGGAATCCTTGAAGCGAATGAGACACGTTTTTTCTCCAAGGCCTTTCTGAACTCCGCATTGGCAGGAGAGGTTCCGTCTCCAACATAAACTTTGGCAAGCGCAGCTATCTCTTCGCTCTTTTCAAGACATGAATCGTACCCATGCTGCGCCAAGGAAGAGCCTTCCTTGAAGTCCATGAAGGAGAAGTCCTCCACATTGCACCTGACCCAGACCGCATCCGGATGCTCCTTGAGCTCCTCCACGCCCTGCCTTCTCTTTCCAATGTCTATGCTTACGTTCAAGCCTGTGAGAGGGTTCTTCAGATTAAGATCCTTGCCTGCGTAGAAGGTGGTCGAAACCAGAACCTTGCTGGAATACCTGTATGCATTTTCAACAGGAACAAGGTTTGCAATGCCGCCGTCTATAAGTACATGGTCTTCGTACTCCACGCTTCCAAAATAGACGGGAAGCGCAAAGCTCGCCGCCAGCACGTCAAGGAAATCGCCCTCCGTCACAAGAATCTGTCTCTTTGTGACCATGTCCTCGCACACAACCATTACAGGTATGGCAAGGTCTTCAAGCCTAAGATCCTCTCCAACATAGGCACCTATGAGGGACTTGAACTTCGATACATTGAGAAGTCCAGTGTTCAGAGGTATGGAAAAGTCGAACAGCTGTCCAAAGTCAGACGAAGTCACAACGTCCAGTATCTGGGCTGGGCTCATGCCTGCGCCATAGAGCATGCCAATTATGCTTCCCATGGAGTTGCTGACTATGTAGTCCGGATATATCCCCTGCTCCTCAAGGTACTGAAGCACTCCAATGTGAGCGAACGCCCTGGCAGATCCCCCACTGAGCACAACTCCTATTGGTTCGCGCTCACCACCTGTCTTGGCCTCGATCCTTTGGATGAAGTTCTCCTCGCCGTAGATTATAGGAACATCTGCAAGAAGAAGCGAATCCTCTGCGAACACACCAAAGCACACTGCCATCAGCAAAAGGACTATGACGAACGATTTCTTCATGGCAAAACCTCACGTACTTCAAGATATATGGAAAGTAAAGGACCTAGTCCATAGGGTCAACCAAAAACAGGTAAAGAGTAATCTCCACAACTCTTCCAAGGGACACCAATGTAGAAACAATCCAAACACATAAAGGTAACGAAAAGCACTGAGAAAGTGCCATTGTGTACCTTCTCGTGTACCTTTCCCCATGGTATAAAAAAAACAACTCCTTGATATACAAGGAGCTGTTGCACAAAAAGTTTACCGGAGACGAGACTCGAACTCGAACGCCATTACTGACACCAGATTTTGAGTCTAGCGCGTCTACCATTCCGCCACTCCGGCACGTACTGGGCTATGGTAGCCCAAAGGAACCTTTTTTTCAAGAGGAACTTCCAAAACCATATTTGCACCAATGATGTTGCCAATGAGGTGGGCATGTGCACTACTCTCACTACATCAACTACTCCCACTAGACCTACTACTCCTACTACCACGCTTTAGCGCACCCGTTCTTGTTATAATTGTGAGTCGTTTGTAGCGATGGTGAGCGTGGTGAGCGTGGTGGGTGTTGTAAGTTTGGTGAGCACGAATCATCTACGAATTACGCTTCTCATTCTCAAAGGCTTTGGCCTGGGCATTCCACAACTGCACGTACACCCCGTCTTCATTGAGAAGCTCCCTATGCGTCCCTTCCTGTACTATGCGCCCATGCTCCAAAACAACAATCCTATCGGCCAACGAGATGGCTCCCAACCTATGTGCAACGATGATTCCAGTTCGACCTTCCAATCCACGACGGAACGAATCATACATGGCCTTCTCCTTCAAAGGGTCGATTGCAGAGGTCGCCTCATCCAAGACAACGAAATCGCTGTCCTTGTAGAACCCTCTTGCGCAAGCCAACTGCTGCCATTGTCCACCGGAAAGATCCTGTCCTCCAAACTCCTTACCCAACATGGTATCCAACGACACCAGGGAGCCATCGAGGAAAGCCCGATATTTCTGTGCCATTCCCTCTCCGTCAACCTTTTTGAAATCAGCGATTGCAATGTTGTCATGGACAGACATCTTATAGCGGACAAACGACTGCGACACAACGGATTGCATCCTATGCAACCTTGATTCAGACACCGTCTCGATGTTCCTACCATCATGGTAGACCGCACCGCTACTTGGCAGAAAAAGCCCTAGGACGACGTTGGCCAACGTCGTCTTGCCGGCTCCGTTCTCCCCTACGATTGCAATCACCTCGCCTTTCTTTATGGTCAAGCTTATATCATCCAAAGCAGAGGTCTCATGATTCGGATACTTGAATGAAACATGGTCAAGTTTGATTTCGCGTTGGAAGGAAACGTCCTCTTGGAAACCGGACCTCTCAGCAGTATCCATGTAATCGAAGAAAGGCTGAATCATCTTCCAATACTGCCCTTCATATCCAACCATGGAGACAAGAGAATCGAGAGCGGACATGATTGAAGCATATGCAGCAATGGCTGCGGCGCAGGCTGAATAATCGATTTTTCCAAGGAAAAGAAGAACAACGGATACAAGATATCCACCAAAAGAACCAACGAAATCGACAGGAACAAGAAGCATCTGAAGAAGTGCCGTTTTCCTAGATTTCTCCTTCTCAATCGAATCCCGTTGTCTTCTGCTCTCGCTCCATTTCAAAGACAGCAAATCCGATGCATAGGTCATCCTGCTTTCCTTGCAGGCAACCTCATCGATGAGCCCCTTCAAATACTCGCCTTCCTCCTTTCTGCACTGTTCGACGGCTTCATGGTAACGCTTCCAGAGATTCGATTGGTACAGCAGATTCAAACATGGAGGAATGATTGAAAACGGAAGGAGCAGCAGAAGCCAGACATCAAAGGAGGAGACATACACTGTCACGACAAGAGCATTCAGAATCGCCATCAGGATGCTGACCCATATCCCAACGTAACGGAACATGTTCTGCCTTGCGCCATCGGCCAAACGCATTCTATTTGAGGAGGATGCATCTTCGTAGACTTCGTTGGATATCCTGAGCCCTTTCCTGAACAGTCTTGACCTTATCCTCTGCTCGAACGCCGGGATTACCTGGAACTGGACCCTGTATCTTTTGTAGTAGACGGAATACAATGCCGATACTATCAATGTGGAACCATATGTGAGCAACGCCCAGAAAGAGGATTCATTGTATCCTCCGGAGACCAACGAAACCACACGTCTGGTAGACCATACACCCAAGACGGACAACATGCAGCTGAGAAGTCCCCAGAGAAGCATCTCCACAAACCTATCTGGAGACAGTTTGAAGATGAAGCGGAAACATTGGGTTCTCCTATTCTGCTTCATAGTAAAGCCCCCTTTGGGTCTCGAACAGCTGTCTGTAGTATTCGCAGTTCTCCATAAGTCTGCCGTGTGAGTCCATGGAGACCAGATGATTATCCTTTATTACAAGAATACAATCTGCCGTCTTCACAGCTCCCAGTCTATGGGAAATGAACAACGTCGTTCTGGAAGAGAACACTTCCTCGTAGACCTTGTAGAACGCCATTTCCGACACGGGATCCAACGCCGCGTTTGGTTCATCCAGAACCACAATTTGCGAGGGAGATAGAATAGACCGGGCAACGGTAAGCTTCTGCCATTCCCCTCCCGACAGATTGGAGCTTCCATGCTTCAGAAATCCTAGATTCGTATCTATTCCATCCTCCTTGAACCGGATGGGTGATTCAAAGCCCAGGACATCCAAAACATTCATAATCGTCTCTGTGCCTTGAAGTTCCTCCGACCCCAACGAGACATTCTCGAGGATGGAAAGTGGATACCTGTAGAAGTCCTGGAACATCACGGAGAAAAGCCGCCTCCTTTCATCCGGGGAGAATCTCGAGACATCTTTGCCTCCAACCAGAACACGTCCTTCCGTAGGCTGATACAGACCAAGGAGGAGCTTCACCAGAGTCGTCTTTCCACATCCGTTCTCACCTACAAGCGCATAATGCAAACCGGGATTCAAAGTGAAACAAACATCCTGAAGAACAGGGTCTATAGCTCCAGGGTATGCAAAGGTGACGTGTTGGAACTCAATTCCCTTCTCCAAGTCGATTGGCTCATCTGACTGTACACGTTCATCTTCTCCTAACTCCATGAAGGAGAAGAACCCTGACATTTTCCCAAAGCTATCCGATATATCGAAGATTCCTGAATACAATTGGTTTGCGACACTGCGAAGACTTCCAATAGCAGTGAATGCGGCGATGAACGAACCAACGGAGACTTTGCCATCCTTTACGGAAAAACCTAGTAGCAGAATGGCGGTTATGCTGTAAATGACAGAGAAAATCGTGGTCCAGAACTCCGAAACGAATCGTCTGCGTCCCAGACTACTGTTCTTTTCTATTGCACAGGTGCAGTCCTTTGAATATCGGGCTTCGATTTCGGAATTGTAGTCGAACACCTTGCGCTCTATCGCATACTCTCTATGGAGAAGAAGGGACGACAGGTAGTTCGCATGGCGCATGTTCTGGATGTAGTCGCCCCATATACTGCCGGAGTTCTTTGCAGCGTTTCTGTTGAGTACGATGCTAACAGCAAGCATTGCATAGACTACAATTGCAGTGCGGATATCAATGGAAGCCAATACGACAAACGATGTGACGACTTGGACCGCACACTTGAACACTGTTTGGAGTGCGGCAAAGAACGTGCTGTCATTCTCCCCTGCTTTCTCGGCCTGTCCATACAATTCGTGGAATTCTTTGGACTCTAGGACAGGAAAGGAAATCCTTTTGCACTTCTCGACACGTTGGGAATCAAGCCTTTTGCAAACGGCCAGATTATGGCGGTTTGTTCCATACTGGACTACGACCTTCAGGATGGAATTTGCAAGCATCAAAGCAATGAATTGAACCAGACAGGCTATGAACGTCCGAAGAGCTCCTCCATCGAACCCTTGGATTGCCGAATCCATCAAAACTCGCTCAATGTCAATCTGTATAGCGGGAATGCATCCCAAGACCACACATGACAACAGCACGAAGGTGAACAATCCCAATGAGTAATACCTACGAATATAATCCCGCTTCTTCAACTTCAACAGGGACACAGTCTAGCATGGAATTGAAGAAACAAAGAATTTTTTTTGTTGAAATCTGTATTTTCAGAATATAACATGAATTGTAGAAACGAGAAAACTTTTATAAGGAGGGGTGACACCATGAGTTGCCATGACATTGGACACGGATTGAATACGGTATCCATAAAGGTTTTGGAACTGTACGACGAGGGAAGAATCGACTTCACCATTGCAAAGGAACTGTTGTGCACAATAGAAAAGGGAGTCCACTGGTGCGATGGAAACGAGTACGAGGCTGTGGAATGCCTGGAAGGCTGCAGGTGCGGCAGATGCCTAGCAGAAACCGATGACCTGCACAGCATAAAGGAAGAGACAACGGTTGCATGGAATGAAGTCTTCAAAATCCTCGACAACAAGGAGGATAGGATATTACTGGATGGAGTCTGTGAGAAATGCTTTAAGGAGATTTGCGAGAAATACAACCTAGACCTGCGCAAATAGATATGATTAACAACGCTTAGTTTACGATAAAAACGATAGTTTGTATAATCAATTAGGAGGATGCAAAAAGGAAAAGTTCAGTCATGAGTGTTCAAGAACTGGAAAAACTGAGACAGATTAGCGATGCAATCAAGCAGTCAATTGAGACTGAAAGGATTTATCTCTTTGGTTCCTACGCCTATGGCATTCCTACGAAAGACAGTGACTTCGACATTTGCGTTATAATACCAGACAACGGCATTAGACCTGCCGATGCAATCAAGACCATTAGACGAGTACTCTACCCTATCCAAGACATACCATTGGATATCGTCGTTTATAGGAATTCCGATTTCCTTGAAAGGCAGAAATCAGCTTCGCTTGAGCGAAAGATATCAAGAGACGGAGTCGTCCTATATGCATGAGGAAAGGCCGTAGCACCCTGCCTGTCAAACCCAGCTTCTGCTACGGCCTTTTTCCCTTCTCAAGGACATCGGTCTTGGAATCGGTCTAAATAATAAATGTCTGTCTCAGTCCCGCTTGCTTGCGATGCACACGCACACGATTGCGTCTATGCCCTGAAGGATGAAGACGATTCCAATCGTGATGCCCATTGCAATCGTGCTGAGCCATGGGTCCATGAGTGCGATGAAGCCAAAGACCATGAGGATGAGGCCAAATGCCATGACCCAACCCCATCCGCGGACTCTGAGGGCCTGCAGGTCGAACGATGTGACGAACTTGGAGACGCCTGAGAACAGAAGCCACATGGCGAACAGGATTGGCAGGTACACCATGGTGAACGCCTGGTTGAACAGTAGAAACATGGATAGAAGCACAGTTAGGATTCCATCCAAGAGAAGCCAACCGGAGCCAAGCATCAGTCTGCGTCCATATGAGAACATGACAATCTCAAGGATTCCAGAACACAGCATGAAGATCCCAATCAGAACCCCTGCGGACAGGACTGCAACGTCCTGGTTTACAAGACACACGACACCTGCGGCTATGAGTAGCACACCGGCGATTACGCTTAGCACTTTGATCGTTTTTCCATTCATAATAGTTTTCTCCTTGAAGGACGCTTGTCATTGAGTTGTACGGCCCCTTCCTCTTCCAAATGAGCACTGGGAATGTACGAAATCCAAACGGTGCAGGCAATGAATTTTAGTAAAGAAGGCGCGAACTGTACTAAACCTTAGCCAAATGGAAGCATGGGACAATGGAACACGACCAACACGCAAACACACAAAAAAACACATTCAAAACAGCATTACCCCTATGCATAATTGGCATTTCTACTATGGCAAACACCTTGCTATGATTTTCGCAGATGAGATTCCCGGACGAGTTCCCAAACGAGTTGCACGAATGAGGATATGTCCGCAGAACCCATCCGAAAAAGTCTACAGACAAGGAGAATAATTATGGCAAGATTCACACTCCCACGTGATTTGTACCACGGAAAAGGCGCTCTTGAAGCACTCAAGACATTCGAAGGCAAGAGAGCCATGATATGCGTTGGTGGCGGCTCAATGAAGCGCTTTGGTTTCCTTGACAGAGCAATTGCATACCTCAAGGAAGCAGGAATGGAAGTAGAGGTCTTCGAAGGCATTGAGCCGGATCCATCGGTCGAGACCGTAATGAAGGGCGCCGATGCAATGCTCAAGTTCCAGCCAGACTGGATCGTTGCAATGGGCGGCGGTTCTCCAATAGACGCTGCAAAGGCCATGTGGATCAAGTATGAGTATCCAGAGGTCACATTCGAGGACATGTGCAAGGTCTTTGGACTTCCAAAGCTCCGCAGAAAGGCACACTTCTGCGCAATCTCCTCGACATCGGGCACAGCGACAGAGGTCACGGCATTCTCGATCATCACCAACTACGCCGACAGAATCAAATACCCAATCGCCGACTTCGAGATCACCCCAGACGTCGCAATCGTAGACCCGGACCTTGCAGAGACCATGCCTAAGAAGCTCGTCGCCCACACAGGTATGGACGCAATGACCCACGCAATCGAGGCATACGTCTCCACCGCAAACTGCGACTACACCGATCCTCTTGCACTCTATGCAATCCAGATGATCCAGTCGGATCTCGTCGCATCCTACAACGGTGATATGGCAAAGCGTGACAGCATGCACAACGCACAGTGCCTCGCAGGCATGGCATTCTCCAACGCACTTCTTGGAATCGTGCACTCAATGGCTCACAAGACCGGCGCAGCATTCGAGGACTACGGTGCACACATCATCCACGGCGCTGCAAATGCAATGTACCTGCCAAAGGTCATCGCCTTCAACGCAAAGGATCCAGTTGCACTCGCCCGCTACGGCAAGATAGCCGATGACATGAAGCTTGGCGGCAAGGACGACAAGGAGAAGGTCCAGCTCCTCATCAAGGCCCTCAGAAAGATGAACGACGACCTCAACATCCCTCACTGCATCAAGAACTACGGCGCAGACAGCTATCCAACCGAGCAGGGCTTCGTACCAGAGGATGTCTTCCTCTCACGCCTGCACGACATTGCAGTGAACGCAATCGCAGACGCCTGCACGGGCTCCAACCCACGACAGCCAAGCGTCGAGGAAATGGAAAAGCTCCTCAAGTGCTGCTACTACGACACAGAAGTCGATTTCTAAGAGACAAGGCCTTTCATAGACCGATGTCTCTGAGGTCGCAACCTCAACGTCTATTCAGAACCAGGGCTGTGAAAGGCCCTGGTTCCTTTTTGCAGTCCTCGGTTCAATTGAAATGTCCATGGTATTTCAACCAAAAACACGTTTTTTGGACTTTTGGTTGAAAATTTTCAACCAAAACCTTGTTTTTTCGTTTTTTGGTCGAAACTTAGAATGACTTAACATCAAAAGACCTAAAAGGACTACTCGTAATTCAATGCTTCTATAGGATCCAACTTGGCCGCTTTTGCCGCAGGATAAAGTCCAAAGAACACTCCAATTAGCATGGAGAACCCAATGCTGATCAGACATGCGCTCACAGAGAGGTGGAATGTCCAGCCGGCTATGTTCGTCACGATCTTTCCAAGCCCGTTGCCCAAGAGTATGCCAATGAGACCGCCCATGGACGTAAGGGTTATGGCCTCTATGAGGAACTGCCCCTTTATGACTCTAGGGGATGCGCCAAGGGCCTTTCGAATGCCTATCTCCTTGGTCCTTTCTGCAACTGAGACCAGCATTATGTTCATGATGCCAATACCGCCTACAAGCAGGGAGATCCCAGCTATTGCGGCAAGGAAGGTGCTGAACGTGCCGGTTATGGACTCCGCCATCGTTGCAAGCGAGGCTGCGGAGATCAGGAAGTAGTAGTCTTCACCCACGTAGCTGTCAAGGAAAGCGGTGATGTCGTCGCCAACCTTGGTGGCATCGGCGCCATCCGCTATGCGGACGACATAGGAACCTACGGTCGTCACCCTACGGAAGCGTTGGGTGAACGTGTTGTAGGGTATATAGATGTTGTCGTTGAAGGATGATCCAAGGGTTGCATCCTTCTCCTCCATGACGCCAATTACAAGATAGCGCTTGCTCTGGTTTCTGAAGATGCTCACATAGCTGCCTACTACATCGCCGTTTGGAAAGAGGTCCTCCGCCACGGAGGCACCAAGTACGACCACCTGGCGTTTGTAGATGTTGTCCTCGGCGCTGAACCAGGAACCCTGGGCGCAGGCATAGTCAAGGACATCGGCATAGTTGGACGAAACGCCATACAGCGTGGTGGATTGGATCTCCTTGCCGCTGCGGATACGAGTGCTGGACGAGTTGACGGGGAGGACGGATTTGATGTCGGCGACGTTCTGCTCCAGGACGAAACCAAACTGCTCGTCGAACTGCTTCGCCCCTCCCATGGTGGTTATGGATATGGTTTCGAGGCCGCTTGAGACGAGGCTTTCCGTGATGCTTTTGGTGGCGCTCTCTCCAAGAGTGAGGATTGCCACGACGGAGCCTACGCCTATTATGATGCCAAGCAAGGAGAGGATTGTACGCATCTTGCTGCCACGCATTGAATTAAAGGCAAGTTTTACGTTTTCGAAGAACATGTCAGGCCTCCCTTCTACCATCGCGGATGCGAATCTGATACGGGCATGCTCGTCCAATCTCTTCGTTGTGCGTCACAATCACGATTGTGTTGCCCTCAACGTTGAGCTCGCCAAAGAGCTCCATGATCTGGTCGCCGGTTGCAGTGTCCAATGCACCGGTGGGTTCGTCTGCAAGGATTATGGATGGCTGCGTCACCATGGCCCTTGCAATGGCGACACGCTGCTTCTGACCACCTGAAAGCTCGTTTGGATTGTGCTTCATCCTGTCCTTGAGGCCTACACGTTCAAGGGCGTACTCGGCACGCTCGCGACGTTCCTTCACTCCAACGCCTCCTGTATACAGCAAAGGCGTCATCACGTTCTCCAAGGCGGATATCTTTGCAAGGAGGTTGAACTGCTGGAACACGAAACCAATCTTGCGGTTCCTTATGTAGGAAAGCTCCGTCTCATTGAGGCCTGAAGTGTCCTCTCCATCTATGAGTATCCTGCCGCCGGTTGGGGTGTCCAAGCATCCTATGAGGTTCATCAAAGTTGACTTTCCACTGCCTGAAGGACCCATTATGGCTGTAAAATCGCCACGTCCTACACGCATCGAGACACCGTCGAGCGCTTTCACTACAAAGTCGCCTACGACATAGTAGCGGTGGACGTCTTCTATGTATATGACGGGGAAATCAGGTGGAAGCTCCACCTTTCCATTAACATTCTTTGGCATTGCAGGCCTCCATTTCACAGAGCGGACTCAGATCCTCGCAAACTCAAACCATCATAAGCTATGAGCTCAGAACATCACAACCGGGCCGTCTGCACCGCCGATCACAGCGGAGGATCCACCCCTAGGAGCACTGTCCATCGAAGGGCCTCCCATCATTGACATGAAGCCGACAGAACCACCTGATCCAGGAGTGTACACCAGCGTATCCCCAGCCTTTATGTCACCGGAGAGAACCTGATAGACGCTCTCTCCAAGGTACTTGACCTGAAGCACAACGGTCTCGCGGGTCCCGTCTGCATTCAGACGCACAACAGTGCTCACCCCGTTGTTTGTAGTGACGGCGGACTGAGGGACAAGGAGCATGACCTGCTCGGACTCGATGTCTATCGTACCTTCGAAGGAGAAACCCGGTTTGAGCGCAGCAGGCGGGTCGTCTATGACGATCTCGACATCCATGACGCCAATGCCTTGGCTTGAATAGCGTCCAATCATTGGAATGTATGAGACACGAGCCTGTATGGACTGGCCGGGAACGGCATCGCTTGTAAGGGATGCAGACATGCCAAGCTCAACCATTTGGATGTCTATCTCATCTATCTCAACGGTGGCCTTGAGCTTGCTGTCGTCTATTATCGTCATGACGGCGGAGCCGGCATCGAAATAGTCGCCCTCGCTTATGGACACAGAGACCACCACGCCATCGAAGTTGGCATACGCCTTCGTGTACTCGAGCTTCTTCTTTGCACTGTCGAGCTGCATCTCAAGAAGCTCGATGTCCCTCTTGCTTGTACTACCGCTTACACGGGCCACTTCGATCTGCTTCTCAAGGTTGGCAACGGTGTACTGCTGGTCGGTATCATCCACGGTTGCAAGAAGCTGACCTTTGACAACTCTATCGCCCTCCTCCACATACACACCGGTGACGGCACCCGTGGCCCTTATCTTGACCTCTTGGGTGTCTATGGCCTGCACCGAGCCCGATATGTCTATCTGAGTGCTGTACCTACTCTCGTAGGCCTGGGTCGTAAGCTCCTGGACTACAGAGGGGGTAGCTTCATTCTTCCAAGGCCAACGCCCGTTCTGCATATAGAAGCTGTAGCTTTCGAAGAGCCCAAAGAGGACAACCGCGACCAAGACCAAAATGACCACGGTCCTTATCTTCCTTCTCTTGAGCTTTCTCTTCCTTTCGTTCAGAACCTTGTTTTCGTTGTCGTTCGTCATGTTTGCCATAATCGTATCCTATGAACCCCTACAGTTCGTTTATCTTTATCCTGTTCTCAAGAACCAAAGCCTGAAGCGCATACACGATGCGGTTTGCATCGTCCTTGGCAACGGAAGCCTGGGCGTCCGACAGTTCGGAATCCGATGCCATGCCCTTCTCGTACAACGTCGTCGTATATTCAAGGATCATCTTGTTGTACTTGGCCTCCACTTCGAACGCCTCCACGGTCGCCCTATGGTTCTGCACTTCAATGGACAATGTCCTGACAGTGTCATCATAGCTCTGTTTTGCACTGTCATAGTTCATCTGGGCCACGATAAGGTCATTCTCCAACGTAAGGACCTCCAAGTCCGTCGCCTTCCTGTCCGTCCTGTTCGACCACGTCCCCTGAATCGTCAACGATGGCGTGAAGGACCCATCGTACTTGGCGTTTGCAGTGGCGGACACGCTGTAGTTCGAGCCCGATATCCTTGCACCCACATTCCCTGAGACCGATGCCTTTGCATCCGCCCCGTTTGAGAACGTGACGGGGGTTTCAAAGGAAGAGGAAAGCTTTAGAGTCTCACCCGTATCTCCGGTCTTGGCGTCCAGTTCCTGCTGCGCCTTGTCCAAATTGAGTCTGGCGACCATTACGCTGGTGTTCCCTTCACTTGACGCTGAAACCTCAAGCACAGCCTCACGCACTGAGTCCACATCCTCGTAGGCAATGCCGTAGTCATTGTAGAAATTGCGCTTTGCAGTCTCAAGCTGAGTCTTGCTGCTTTCAAGGGACGTAGAAAGCTTGGAGAGCTCCATTTGCGCCTTCATGTCGGAAAGGCTTCCCTCGTTTATAACTCCAAGGGCTATGTCCGATTCGTAGCTTTTCTGCCTTCTATCAAGCTCCCTCTGTGAGGTTTCGATTGAAATGGTGGTCTGGATTATGGAGATGACATCGTTTATCACACCGTTCTCAAATTCCAGGACACCTTTCGAATAGTTAAGCTCTCTTTGAAGAGCGTTTATGGTCTTTGATATGGAGTCCCTCTCATCCACAAAGGACGAAAGGTCGAACGTCTTCGAAACGCTGGCGCTTGGAGTGATCGTTGAGCTTTTCAACTCGTTGCCAAAGCCAATGGAGGTAGAGTTCGCAACACCAAAATCCACTGAGAGGTCATCGTCAAGTCCACCAAGGGACACATTGACGGAAGGATTCATGGAAAAGGAATCCTTCTGGACAAGGATCGTACCGGATGAAACGGACACCTTCGTTTCGTCTTCAAGATCCGCCAACTGAGAGGACACAAGGGAATTCTCCTTGGTGATCCTAAGCTTCTCAATGGAGTCGCTGTTTGCAACCGCACTCTCCACAAGGGAGTCTATGTCAATGGCGAACACCATGGCTTGTATGCACAGAAGCACACACAAAAACAGAACCAATCGTTTTTTCATACGAGGAAGTTACTACAAACAGGCAACGCAGGCAACGACTCCAAACGACAAGTACACAAAATCTACACGGTTGGACTTTTGGGGCTGCAGGGAAGGACCACTACGAACTTGGTTCCGCTTCCAACCTTGCTTTCCACGGACACCTTGCCTCCATGGTACATGACGACATGCTTTACAATGGAAAGGCCAAGACCCGTGCCGCCTGAAGCCCTCGAATGGCTCTTGTCCACCCTATAGAAGCGTTCGAATATCCTTGGAAGATGCTCCTTTGGAATCCCAATGCCTGTGTCTGAAACCTCCAGAACCACAAAATTTCCAACATTGGACGTATCGTCCAACGAGACGGATACATCCACCTTTCCGCCCTGGATGTTGTACTTTATTGCATTGTCCACAAGGTTGTAGAGCATCTCGTGTATGAGACGGGGGACTCCCATCAGCTCCAATGGACGGCATTGTGCATCGACTGCAATGGAGACATCCTTCACCTTGGCTGCATCTGAAAGCTCATCCCTGACATCGTCTGCAATCGATGCAACGTCCATGACTTCGTATGCAGACGAGACCCCTTCGTCAAGCTGGGAAAGACCCATTATGTCCTCAACGAGGTTGACCATTCGGGACGCTTCCTTTCGTATGTTGGATGCGAACCGCTTCACGTCGTCGCCCTTGGCTATCCCCATCTCAATGAGCTCGGCACTTCCCATTATGCCCTGAAGAGGTGTTTTGAGCTCGTGCGAGACGTTTGCGGAGAACTCGCGTCTCATGTCCTCGGCTGCAGCCTTCTCCGTTATGTCGAACGCAAGGATGACAAGGCCAAGGACTGTGCCGGACGACATCATGCGGCTCATGGAGAACCTCAAGACACGGCCGTTGCGCTCAAGCCTAAGCTCTTCATGCCCAGTTGCAAGGGCGCTCTTCACAGCGGCGCTGAAGTCATGCGTGCGGTAGACTTCAAGGAAGCTATGGCCAACGCAGGAATCGTCAAGATCGAACATGTCCATAGCCGCATCGTTGATGTTCACTATGCTGCCGTTCACGTCAAGGACCATGAGGCCCTCGCTCATGCTGCGGGATATCTGGTCGAACTCATCCGCCCTTTGCTGCAAAGCGAGCATTTGGGTGTCAAGTTCTTGGCGCTGCGTATATATCCTTTTCAAAAGAGGGGTTATCTCAGGATAGACGTCGTTGTCCAAAGGGTTGTCCAAGTCAAGCGAGTTCAAAGGCCTAACGATCTTGAGGGCTATGTACTTTGCATGGGTGAATGCGAACACCCACGCAATGGCAAGCACCAGCAAAAGCGGAAGCATTGCAACCAAGACCATCCTAAGGACGGACTCCCTGCTTGCAGAGATTCTAAGTATGGAACCATCGGAGAGCTTTGCGGCATAGTACGTAGTCGTCTCAAGGAGAGTGGAGGAATACCTTGTAATGGAGCTTCTTCCCGTCTGCTCAGCCTGTATGAACTCGGGCCTGTCCTTGTGGTTTTCGCTGTATGCAAGGTTGGTCTCGTTGTCGAAAAGAACCTGCCCATCGCTTGAGATCCAAGTGAATCGGTATTCCTCGGCTCCAATCGAATTGGTCTTTCCCATAGCCTTCAGGTATTCCAAGCCGGAAAGCTCAACCCCTTTGGACGCCAATGCCAAGTCGTCCTCAAGCTGGTTCGAAGTCCACTTGGCATAGCTTAGGTAGACATGCCCCACCACGAGGGAGAGGCCAAGCACCAAGGCGAACGTAGAGACCGATATTATCGCAATCATTATCCTGCGGGTCATTCGCTATCGCTCCGTGGAAGGCTCGTCCTTGGAAGGGTCGTCAACAGCGTCTTCAGATGCCAAGCCGTAGCCCACGTTCCTTACAGTCCTTATAAGATAGCCGTAGTCACCAAGCTTCTGCCTAAGCGTCCTTATGTGCATGTCAACCGTACGGGACTCCCCGTAGTAGTCGAACCCCCAGACCTCGTTGAAGAGCTTGTCGCGGGAGAACACCATTCCCGGGTGGGCCATGAAGAGTCTAAGGACCTCGAACTCCTTGTAGGTGAGAATCACATCGCGACCTCCGGCCTTCACGGTACGTTCGTCCACATTGAGCACAAGGCCGTCCGCCTTCAGTATGTTTGAATCCTTCTCCATGGGCTTACAGCGTCTCAACACCGCCTTGATGCAGGAGACGAGCTCCATGACTCCAAAAGGCTTTGCAATGTAGTAGTCCGCACCTGCATCCAGTCCCTTTATCCTGTCGTATTCAGACCCCTTTGCAGTAGCCATGACGACAGGGACAAGAGAGAAGGAATTTGATTTTCTAATGCGTTTCAATAGCTCAATTCCATCGATACCTGGCAACATCACATCCAAGACTACAAGTTCAGGCCATTGTTCGCTTTTTTCCTCAACTTCCACCAAAGCGTTCCAAAAGGAGGTTCCATCCTCGAAGCCACGTGTCTCGAACCCTGTGGATCCAAGGGCGTAAAGCTCAACGTCAAGGATACTTGGATCATCTTCCACACACCAAATCATGTCACTCCTCCTCGTGTTCGCCGGTGACGGAGAACACAACCCATTGGGCTATATTCACCGCATGGTCGCCTATACGCTCAAAGTACTTCGCTATCATCAACAGGTCAAGTATGTACTCCCCCTCATCAGGATTCGATGCAATATCTCCTATGAGCTCCTTCTTGACTTCTATGAAGAGGGCATCCACTACGTCGTCCTGGGAGACCACACTACGTGCAAGTTCAAGGTTCTTGCCAACATACGCCTCTACGCTCTGAGCCACCATCCCTCTTGCAGACTCCCCCATGCGTTGCAGGGAAGTCCCTTTCATACCGGCGTCCTTCTCCAGAAAACCTATTATCTCCGCTATATCCTCAGCCTGGTCGCCAATGCGCTCCATATCCGTTATCATCTTGAGTGCGGACGATATCATCCTAAGGTCCCGTGCAACCGGCTGCTGGTGCAAAAGGAGCTTGAGGCACATGGACTCTATGGACCTCTCCATGCGGTCTATCTCGCAGTCAAGCGGCGCAACCTTCTTTGCCAAATGACGGTTTCCATCCGCAAGTGCCTTTATGACTATGTCTATGACCTCTTCGCACAGAGACCCCATCTCTATAAGGGCCCTGTTCAAGGACTCAAGCTGCTCGTCGAATCTGCTTCTCATATCAACCAAACCTCCCCGTTATGTAGTCCTCTGTGCGTTTGTCCATAGGTTGTGAGAACATACGCTCAGTGTCGCCGAACTCAACAAGCTCCCCCAGCAGGAAGAACGCCGTATCGTCCGATATCCTCACAGCCTGCTGCATGTTGTGTGTCACAATCACTATCGAATAGTCGCTTTTCAGCTGCAGTGTAAGCTCCTCTATCCTTGAAGTGGAGATTGGGTCCAACGCACTTGTAGGTTCGTCCATGAGAAGGACCTTTGGATGCACCGCAAGGGCCCGTGCTATGCACAGTCTCTGCTGCTGCCCTCCGGAAAGTCCCAAAGCGTTGCTCTTGAGCCTATCCTTGACCTCATCCCATATTGCGGCGTCCCTAAGAGAGGTCTCCACTATCTCGTCCAACCTAGCCTTGGCTTTGGTTCCATGGGTCCTTGGCCCGTACGCAACGTTGTCGTATATGCTCATTGGAAAAGGATTGGGTTTCTGAAACACCATCCCAATGCTGCGACGCAGCTCAGAGACATCGGTCTGAGGTGAGTATATGTCTTGGCCTTCGAACGACACCTTGCCTTGGATGCGGACCCCTTGCACCAAATCGTTCATTCTGTTGAGCGTTTTGAGGAAGGTGGATTTTCCGCAGCCGCTTGGCCCTATCAGGGCGGTGATCCGACCAGCTCCTATGTCCATGCATACATTGTGGAGGGCTTGGTTCTGACCATACCACAGGCTTAGGTCCTTGACCTGGATTATGCTTTCCATACCTTCCATGTTCTGCGTCTCCACGCTTTTTGCTTCAATGTTCTCCATTTTTCATCTCCGTTTCTTGAGTCTGCGTCCGGCAAGGTTCGCTGCAAGGTTTATGACAAGCGCAAGGACAAGAAGTATGGCTGCAATCGCATACGCAACCTCGAACTCGCCTTGGTCCTTTGCATAGAAGTAGAGCGCAACGGTAAGCGTGGCCCCTGCATTGTGCAATGCCTTGAAATAGCCATTGAGCGAGTGTGCAAAGCCTGCAGTGAAAAGAAGCGCTGCGGACTCCCCCAATATCCTTCCACACGAAAGGATGCAGCTTGTCACGATTCCATCCACACAGGAGGGAAGCACTACGGTCCTTATGACCCTCCATTTCCCTGCTCCGAGTCCAAATGCACCTTCCCTATAGCTTTGGGGTACTGTCTTGAGGCTTTCCTGAGTGGTCCTCATGACGGTTGGAAGGTTCATGATGACAAGTGTAAGCGAACCCGCAAGGAGTGAGGTCTTCATTCCAAGGAACTGACAGAAGAACAGCATTCCCACAAGGCCGTAGACTATGGAAGGGACTCCAGACAGAGTCTCGGCGGCATACTCTATAGCACCCACCACACGTTTGTTCGTAGCGTATTCGGTAAGATACACCGCAGCCGCAACCCCCAATGGAAGGACTATCAGGAGGGTCGTGACTATCATGTACACCGTGTTGAGGATGTCAGGAAGAATTCCAATATTCCCAGTTAGGTAACTTGGCTTTGTTGACAATAGGTTCCAGCTTATATTGGGAACCCCTATTGCAAGAACATAGCAGACAAAAACCACTATGAGAGAGGGCACGATGGCGACGGATGCGTACATTGCAGCCTTCAAAACCGTTGAATATACGGATCTCTTCATTTCCCACCTCCCTTCTTGAGGATGGAATTGAGAATCGCATTCACCATTAGAATGAACAGGTACAGCACCAAGGCGATTGAGAAGAGTGCCTGTCTTTGAAGTCCGGCAGAGTATGCCATTTCACTGGCCACCGCCGTCGTCAGGAACCTGACACTCTCGAAAAGACCGCCTTTTGAAAGAAGCGGCATGTTGGCTACGTTGCCTGACACCATCATGACAGCCATGGCCTCGCCAATGGCCCTTCCAACACCCATGACTATGGATGCGGCTATTCCACTCTTCGCCGCAGGAACCGATACCCTGAAAACCGTCTCCACCTCGTTCGCACCCAGAGCGAGCGAAGCATCCTCATATTCCCTGGGGACTGCATCCAAAGCGTTGACGGACACCTTCACTATGGAAGGAAGCACCATAATAGAAAGGACGATTATGGCGGCAAGAAGGCTTGCGCCATCAGGAAGTCCAAACAAGGTCCTTATCCCCGGCACAATCACAAGCATTCCAACCAGACCATAGACGACCGATGGAATCCCCGCCAAAAGTTCAACGGCACCCATCAGGATGTTCCGAACAGGCTTTGGCGCAAACTTTGAAATATACACTGCAGTGAAGAAGCCCATTGGAATGCCCAAGAACATGGCCCCTGCAGTGCCGTATATACTCGTAAGTATGAATGGAAGAATCCCAAAGGAAGGCTCTGCTGCGGTGGACGCCCACTTGGTTCCAAACATGAACTTGAAAAAACCAATCTTGTGGATTGCGGGTATGCCGCTTACAACAAGGTATATGGTTATAAGCAGTACGAATCCAATGGTCAAAAGACCGCATGCAAGGAATACTCCATGCATAACGGCCTCGAATCTTTTTCCTTTTGATTGTCCGCAGGGGACTTGCAGGACCTTGGCCTTTTTGGCTTTGGTCTGCACCATCCCTTTCCGCTCAGTTCGCAGCGACTGCACCTGCTGCTCCTATGATTGGCGCCGCTTCAGCGGAAGTCGCATACTCGAAGAACATCTGGGCTGCGTTCGAAAGGGCTACACCCTGCTTTGTCACCAGCACGAACGGTCTCTGGATTGCATAGCTTCCATCTTTGACGGTCTCTTCGCTTGGATTCACTCCGTTCACAGCAAGAGCCTTGACCGAATCCTTTATGGCTGCAAGTGATGCATATCCTATTGCATACGGGTTCTGTGAAACCGTCGTTATCACGTCCCCCGTGGAGGTAAGCTCCTGGCGGTAGCGGCAGGCGTCCACTGTCTTGGTTATGCTTTCAAACCCATCCCTAGTGCCGCTTCCAGCTTCGCGCCCTATCAGAACTATACCTGCATCGTCGCCACCCACTTCATTCCAGTTGGTGATTTCGCCTTTGAACATCTTGGCGATTGTGTCTACATCCAACTCGTCTATTGGATTCTTGGGGTTTACGATCAATGCTATCCCATCGTATGCAAGGACTGTCTCAACAAGTCCCTGTGACTTCTCTTCTTCCTTGAGGGCCCTACTCGAAAGCCCTATGTCGCAACGTCCTTCGAGCACCGCCTTTATTCCAGAACCGGAACCCGTTGGATTGTATGTGAACGTTACCGAGCTGTGCTGCTGCATGAACGACTCACCAAGAGCGCCTATCACCTTCTCCATTGAAGTGGAACCGTCGGTTGATACAGAGCTGGACACTGAGCCGTTCGCGCCCTTTTCACTGTTACCTGTTGCAAATGCCACGGACACTGCCATGACAACCATCAGAATCAATGCAACTGTCTTTTTCATCTTTTACATCTCCTGTTACGCCCACAAGATAGAGCAGGAATGTAAAAGACATAGCGATATACGGTAAATTGTTTGTAAAAGAGAGTCAGCCGAGGGACCTACTTCTTTTCGAACTCAGCTTCATGCCGGGCCTGCACACCTCCAATCACCTCCTCGAACCCAACCAAGGCCGCAAAAGGCGCAAACTGGGCAGCCCTGTCATCCATACTCATCCTCGCATGGTGTCTTGGATTCCATCTTCCAAGACCGATGATATCGTCGTAGGCATTCCCTTTGACACTCTCTCCGTTCTGGAAGCCACTGCCATGCGGCATGTCAGGCTGTCCATCCACATCTTCCCTCATCATGCCTTATGTCCTCCTATTTGGCTGTTTCTCTCCATTGCCGTAGCGCCTTCCTCCAAATCCATACCCCTTAGAATCACGTTCTTTCCAAAACGCTTCTTCAAAGCAAGTGCAACCTCAAGTTGTTTTCTCTCTTTGTCATTGCATTTCTCGTCATTGTCCATTTGAGAGGCTTCCTCAGAGACATGGGGCAGTGTGGAGTCTTCCCCAAAGTCGAACAGCGATGGCTGAACCTTCATGCCCTTGTCCTTGCACTCGACGCCAATCCCCAGACGTTTCACCAGCAGTTCCTTCTCGACGATTCTGTCAAAGACAGCGATTGCTGTTTTGATGAGAATCTGGGACGAAGTGGTCGATGCTCCCAGCTTTGTACTGCCATGAGACCCTTTGGGGACGAGACGTCCGTAATAGTCCTTGGAGATTGGACCTTTGTACGTTTCAGGCCAGTCCGAGTCATATCCTATGTATATGCTTACGGAGTCCGCGGCATAGCCCTTCTCCACAAGGGACATAGCCATTGAATCCATCATCTCCTTGAGCACAAGCCTTGCCTTGTCAGCCTTGTACGGACAAGGAAGGATCTGGCCAGTGGAGAACCCTCCGCTTTTTGGCTTATAGGCTTTGACGTCCTTCATAGAACAAGGTTCATAGCCCCAGGCATGGTCTATGAGAAGCTCCGCATTCACTCCAAACGTCTTGTAAAGTACATCCTCGTTCGTAAGCGAGAACCTAGCGACATCACCCATTGTATACAGGCCAAGACTTGCAAGCCTATCCCTGTAGCCACGGCCAATCCTCCAAAAATCCGTTATTGGTCTGTGGCTCCAAAGGAGTCTTCTATACAATATTTCATCAAGCTGTGCTATCCTCACCCCGTGCTCATCGGCAGGTACCTTCTTTGCCATGATATCCATGGCGACCTTGCATAGGTATAGGTTCGTTCCAATCCCGGCAGTGGCGGTTATTCCAGTCTGTTCCAGAATCTCCTTTATCATTGCCATTGCAAGTTCCTTGGCCGTCATCCTGAACATTCCAAGATAATGCGTGACATCCATGAACACTTCGTCTATGGAGTACACATGTATGTCGCTAGGAGCAACGTACTTTAGGTATATTCCATATATCTGCCCGCTCACCTCCATGTAATGGGCCATGTTTGGAGCAACTATCTTGAAATCAAGTTCAAGGGAAGGGTTCTCCCCCAGCTCCTTGGCACTGCAGGACTTTCCTGTGAACCTATGGTTTGGAGCTCTTCTCCTGCGTTCCTCATTTACGGCCTTCACCGCGGCCTTGACCTCGAACAGCCTGCATCTTCCACCTATTCCATAGGCTTTGAGGGATGGAGACACTGCAAGGCAGATGGTCTTGTCAGTCCTGGAGGCGTCAGCGACAACGAGATGAGTGTCCAAGGCATCAAGTCCAAACTTGGAGCACTCCACTGAGGCATAGAACGACTTCAAATCTATGGCGACGCACTGCCTTTGCATGATGTCTCTCCCAAGGAAGTATGTATTATTAATATATATTAAGTAAAACCTTTTTGCAAGTACTTATCAAAAGAAAACCCTCCAAGGCTCGGCCAAGGAGGGTTGAAAACCAAAGAACAAACGGTTTATTTACCAGTTATTATACCAGTACGAGCACAAGCTTCCGAGTATTCACAAGCATCCGCAATTTTAACCACTGCAGTAGCACCTGGAGTCTTAACATCGACCTTCAAGGTCACATTGTTTAGGTCAATCGAAGCATTTCCTTTGGCTCTGACAGAATAGACCTTCTTTTCCGATGCAGTTTCAAGAGAACTCTGGCCTATAATCTCACTATCGGTGATTTTTATCGTTGAAGAATAATCTGCACGATAGCTTTCTGCAAACACAGGTGTTACGCTTGCAACCTTGGAACAAAAAGCCGTAATCTTGCTATTCGTTACTACAGCGTTTCTGTCAGAGGTCTCTCCCTTTTCAATATCCAAATACAGGCCATAGACCTTTCCTTGGTTGTCAGACGAAACATCAATTGTCGAGTCTTTCACATAGACTGTCTTACCAAGATTGAAAACTCCAAGGAACTTGACATCCTTTGCGACAAACTCCTCAGCCGTCATAACGACACTGGTCTCATTGAACTCTGCAACACCAGCACCTCTGTTGACGAATACAACATTGTTGCCTGTACCTGTCTGGTTCTCACCTTCCAAATGCTCCTTAATCTCCATTGTAAGGTTCAACTTGGAAGACTTGAATTCTCCGTAGTTGCAAATTATACCAACATTGTAACCGTTGATATGAAGTCCTTCATAGGAAATGGTTCCATTATTGATTGCAAGCGTCCCCTCATTCGTAATGATATCCGTTGTAAATATCCCTTCAGCTTTAATGGTCTTTCCATTGAGTTCAAGGACCTTTGTACCTGTTGATGTGATGGCAGTTGTAAGGGTGATTTCATTTGCAAGGATTGACTTCTTCTCATCTGTGGCAGAGAAGAAAGCCTTGAGTTCTTCTTCACTTTTGACAACATCAACACCTTCGACAGCCTCTTCATGCTGACAAGCAGAGCACTTGTTTACGGCTTCACCCTTTTCATTCACAGAAAGAACGTATGTGTGACCAGTCATAGGAACTTCTTGCTGTGCGACAAGGATTTCTTTACATACTGAGCAATGCTTGCCCTCGGTCTTTCCTTTTGCAGTAAATGTTGCAGCCACAGCGGCATCTACGACTTCCTTGTGGCCAAGGGCTGCAATCTCCCTTGTCTCACCTTTTTCCTTGCATTCGGAGCAGATTTGGACCTCGGTTCCCTTCTCAGTGCAGGTAGCGGCCTTCTCGACCTCCCATTTGAAATCATGGACATGCGGTTCCTTGCAGGACACAGCTACAATGACCATGAGGGTTGCCAGCAGTACGGCAATGATTCTTGCTTTCTTCATTCTTTACCCCTTTGGGAGCTTGAAAGCCCCCTGAATCGATACGTCGATTCTACCCCCCCCCGGAATAAAACCGTCAAGTGAAATCGCAAATGGACACGCAAGGAACGCTATGAAACAAACGTTCTTCACCAAATCGAAAAAAGCAGGTTTATGAAGAAAGTTTTCTTCAGTAGGGTCAAAAACGAATGAAAAAGAAGAAAGACATACACCCACCTCTCAGCACGGATGAACCTCAAAATACATTGGCCAAACTTGACAGGTACAAATTGTTTTGCGATACTTCAAATGAAAAGAGACACTGCCGGTAGACGGTTGCTGACCTCAAGATGCAATTACAAACGAAGTGTAATCGCTGCTAGTGGCCGCTAGCGGCGATTGTCTTTTATGATTGTGACCACGACGAGTATCGCCGTGAACACAAGACCGATTATCCCAACAACAAGACTAAGTATCTCGTATGCCGTCATATCAGTCACCTCCTTATCTTGAAGATTTGGAGGCAGGCCTCCATGCTGTCGAAACGACATGAAGCCAGAACAACCGCCTATCCGTTTATGGCAGTGCCACTTATATCATTGCACATATACTACAGCTTATCAAGAGTTTAGATTAATATTTGGTTTTGCATAAAGACAGTGCGTTTTGGTACGGGCAGTCCGTGATGTGCGTGTAGTGTGAGAAGTCTGTGAAGCGAGTGTTGCACGTGAAGTATGTACAGTACGAGAAGAAACTACATCCACATACGTCCACATAAGCCAACATGCGCCAGTCTTCAACTATATACTTCAAAAACTACTTCAATGAAAATGCAAACTCCACGCTCAAAGGGTCTACAAAGTTCCAAGAAAGCTTCGCACCAACGTCAACACCTACACCCGTGAGATACTGTCCAAGAACGGGAGAAAGCTCAACGAAGGCCTGCAGTTCCAACGAATGTTCAAAATCTTCGGCAAACACCTGATATGAGGTATTGTATTTGGCATCCAGCGCCGCTCTGCGGAAATAGAGTCCAAGCAATCTGACACCCCTCTGTATCTCATACGAAAGCACAGTGGCTTTGACGCTTCCAGCAAGAACAACGTCTTCAATACCAAACGAATAGCCCACACCGCACTCAATCCTCAAAGGAAGGTTGTAGGTGAAGGCACCGTCACAGCGAATTGGCAGAAGCCTTGGGACAACAAGGACAGCAGACAACGAAGGATCCAAACCTGCAAGGCCAAAGCCAAACGCATAGCCAAAGACATCGGTCTTGCCAAGACCTGTGGATATGCCATAGCTGTACGTCAGAGAGAGCGTGTTGGAAAGGCCATGCGTCCACCCTCCATCCACAAAGCGAAGCCAATTTGCAAAGAGCGAATCCTCAATTGAGATATGCCTCTCGTTGCCAAAGTCGAAATCCAAGTTGGCACCAGCATGGAACGTGAACAGGTAGGCATCCACGACCTTGCCCTCGCAAGCCATGATGACATTCGCACCCACGCCAATATCGACCAAACCCTTCCACGAAACATCGGTCCACACGGACGGACCACTGGGTGAATATGCACCTGACGTCGTAATCGCAACGATGCTTGTCGGGTCCGATGCATACCACGTAAGTCCTAGACCGATGTTCCTGACATCAGACAACGGACCATAGACTCCAAACGGTAGGAGGACGCCCCTGCTGACATTCAGAATTGGATTGTATGGTTTGGAACCTTCAATGAAAACATCCATATCCAAAGCCTGAGTACTCGCAACTTCAAAAGGCTCCATTCCAATGCTTTTGCCCAAGCGCAACTCGTCCACGGAAACGAAGCACAGTCGGTCGCCATCATACAACGAAGAGGAGAACAACACCGTGTTGCCAAGCCTTACAGGATTGTTGACGACTCCAGACACATTCTCATTCGATAGCCTAATAGACCAGTCATCAATGGAGAATTCACCATATCCTCCCAGAATTGGAATATCGTTTAAGTCAACGCCACCATCCAGATTGGAAGCTGATGGAAACCAGCAGAAGGAAATCACTCCGCTGCCAGTCTCATCAAACCCTCGAGACATCGAAGCCAATCTTATTCCAGATGGAAGCGTCGCTAAAGAAAGGGACAGCTCCAAGATTTCAGAGCTCTTGGAAACACCAAGAACGGCAATACCATCCACACCACCGTTCGTCAGTATGAACGCAACACGACCATCTTCCAAACATGTGAAACCGCTTGCAGTCGAACCAGAAGCCAAGGCAATGGAAGAAAGGACCTCCCCATCCTCATTGCAGAGTTCAAGGCAAGTCTCCTGCCCCTTTGCTGCATATAGAAGAACATAGCTTAAAGACCCAAGTTCTACGAAACATCCACCCCTTACATCCCTATCATCAAACGCATATGAACGCAGAACATTGCCGTCACAATCATATACCTTCACACATGAGGAACCCTTTGAAACATAGGGAACCATGATTTCACCACGGGATGAAACGCTAAGCCCCTGGCCGTATGTAACAACGGAGAACAGCCTGCGACAGCTGGAAACTGCTCCTCCCTCTTCATCGCCATCCTCACAGCCCTCTTCGCTGCCAAACGCTGCCTCCAATTCATAGACCCCGCTTGAAGCCCTGTCCATCACATAGGCCTTGCCATTGGAGCCAACTGCAAGGCCCTCTATCACGCATCTTGAATCAAACGCATCCACATACGAAGCCTGAACGAACGAGGTTGGAACCTCTATGGAGTCATAGAATCCATTCCACAAATCCTCAAACGGAACACCAACGCAGTCCTCGATCACAGCCTCGGTTGACTGGAACCAGTTCACACGGCCAAAACGCCTGAATATCTCACCGACTACATCCACCCCGTACTGTGAATATAGATACCCAAGGAATGCGCCTCCAAAGATATACGGCAGATTCGAAGATGGATACACATCCATTGCCCCTGCTATGTCGATCCAAGAAGGGAAACGGCCTTCCAGTTTGGCCTGACGCAGCACTCTTGTGGAGCGAAGGTCGTTCAACCTTCCATGGCCATCTGTACTCTCGGACAGTACAGCCACCCCCTCCACCAGGGAATCATAGGCATACAATGCAGGCGATACAGAGACCCCATCTCCAAAGACAGTGGAAACGAATTGCCAAAAGCCACTTCTTATGTTCATGGTAAATGCATGGGTCAATTCGTGTCTGAAGATGTAAAGGATTGTATCTGGAAACACTGCAAGGCCATCGTTGTCCGCAACTGTGTCGAACATCACTATCCTATTTGAAGGATATGGCGTGTAGTATGCATTCAAGACCTTGTAGCTGGAGGTGACATAGACAGGTATCACAATGTCAGGGTCAACTCCAAAGAAGGAGCACAGCCGCAAGTATTCGTCCTCGCAGCCGTCTGCAATCACCTTTGCAGTAGCCGCACATTCAGGCTCGTATATGACCTTGAAATGAGGCGTAGAGACTTCAAGGAATCTGGAAACACCTGTAGAATCGGCATGAGTAGATAAAGTAGGAGCAGTTGAAGCAAAGATAGCTCCAAACGCAAGTAACAACACAAAAAACAGCTCTATCACCCGTTTTGAAGCCATCAACCCCTCCTTTCCAAGCTCAAACCTTCAACAGCTCTTCCTTCATATCCCGTTCTATGGACTGCTTTATAAGGGAACCTGCACGGCTTATACAGTCATCGACCTGAGAGAACACGGCATCAAGATCAGCAGACCTGCCATCGCCGGCTATCACCACAGCCTTGCGGCACAGCTCAGGAACGCTGGAAACCAAATCCATGGCCTGCGCCACGTTCTTGTCGTCCTTGTTGTCGAACATGTACACGGTGAGGATCCTTGCAATGCCCTTCTCGCACCTTACGACCTTCTTCAAGCCATGGATGGCACCTTTCGACTGGAGTGTAAAGCCTTTGGACGAAAGCTGGGTCCTGAATCCAACGCACAGCTTCCTAAGCTCAACCAACCACTTGAGGGCGTTCTTGAGGACGTTGTATCCAACACCGGCCTTGTTGGTGATGAAGAGGACGACAAGGTATGCAACGACCCAAACGACACAGGTCACAATCATTTTTATGACGGCATCAGTCATTGGAGTCCTCCTTTCTGTAGCTTACGGTAAGCTGTGGATACGGAATCTCAACGTTCCTCTTGAACAGCTCCATGTACAGCTGCTCGCTCAAATCATATGTCACAGGCCAATAGTCCTCATTGCGGCACCACACCTTCACGTCATAGTGCACGGCGGAGTCCTCATTGAAGTTGTATCTGGCACTTGGCGCCGGGTCCGAGCACACCAAAGGATGCTCGTTGGCAACCTTGAGGAGGATTTTCTGGACCTCAACATAATCGGCATCATAATCGACCTCGATTGGAATCGTGATGCGGCGGAATTCGTTTGCGGAGAAGTTTACGATATCGGAGCCAAAGACCTTTGAGTTCGGAAGCATGATGCGTTTGTTGTCGGGCGTGAAGAGGACTGTGTGCATGAGGGTGAGCTCCTTCACGGTGCCGCCAATGCCTCCTATCTCAACGTAATCGTTCTCCTTGAAGGGATGCGTGCTTACAAGCATGAGTCCGTTGGCCACGCTGCCAATGAGGTCCTTGACGGCGATTCCAATGGCCAGCGTCAAGGCCGATATCGCGCTCATGAACCCAGAAAGGGGGATCCCAAGCGTACTCATGCAGTACAATATCAGGAACAGATACAGGATGTACTTGACGATTGCAAGCACGAAGTGCACCAGTGCGTTGTCCAAGTCGCTTGCAAGGACGCCGACCTTTACGAGCTTTAGGATGTTCTTGATTATCAACGTGCCGAAAAGCGCCGCCACTATGGCCGTGATGAGCTGAAACCCCGAGTTCTCGAAGTAAGCGGCCACCTGTTTCAAAAGATTGTCAAACACGACTCCTCCCTATCGTCTACGGCGAAGAGGCCATAAAGCCACGCCTATTGGTTCTCCTGTACGAGCTTGTTCTGTTTCATTCTAAGATCAGAGACAGCCTTGAGCTCAGCATCCACCTTCTGCTGCAGCTCTCGCTTCTGGTTCTCTATGGCCTGGATCTGACCGTTAAGATGGTTCATCTGCTCGGACAGCTGCGAAAGCTTCATGTTGTGGATTTCAATATCACGCTCCATCAGAAGGTGCTCCATGACCAAACCCTGATGCGCTATTGCGTTCTCCTGATCCATGATCCTTGAACAGCACTGCATGAGCTCATCCGGAGCATCCTTGTCCAACCAGTACTGCATTCCATCGGAAAGGACCTTGCCATATTCCGTGAAGCGCTCGCCAAGGACGGCCATTATCTGCTTCTCTTGCGTCTTAAGCTCCTTGAGTCTGCGCCCCTCCTCCCCGTAGGCCCCCATGCTCATAAGCGAGTCCTGGGCTCCGTCAACTATGGACTTCTGGTCAAGAAGGGTGTTTTTGAAGCTGCGTTTCATAAGACGGATGCTCTCCATCTCATCAAGGATCTCCTTGGCATGGTCGCCGGGAAGTTCTCTGAAATCGCCGGACTTGTACAGCTTCATGCCAACCTGCGCGAACACGGAGTCAAGGTTCTTCTTGAGCCTATCGAGCTTCCTTCCATAGACTGCACATACTATCCTGGAACCCACTGTCTTGGAACCCGCCGACTTGGAATCTACTGTCGTGGAACCTGCCATCTTGGAATCAGAGCCGGCCTTCGCTATCTTGTCTTCATATTCCTTGACCTTCCGCTCATACTCGCGCATAGGCTCAAGGCACCGTGAAAGCCTTTGGGGAAGGCGTCCTGAAGCCTCCACCTCCACTGCAACTGCACCCAACATGGAGATGAGGGTATCAAGGCGAGCGTCCAGATCCTTCATCGAAGACTTGGTCCTGGCCATCTGCTCACCACCGGCGGACATCTCGTTGACCGCATTCTGGAGGGCATCTATCCTGCCGTCGATCTCATCCTTTTGGGAGACGATCTCGCACAGTTTCTCATAGGCCTCCTGACTTGGCGCATAGTTTATGGCATCATGCCACCTGGCAGCCACCTCCCCAAGCTCAAGATGCATATTGGAGAGCTCGACCTGAGACCTGTCCATCTCCTTTCTAAGTACTTCTATTTCAGCAGTAAGACCAGCCATAGGACGAATTGTATCATATCCACGAAAAACCGTCTGCAAATAAAAAGGAAAATGTGATAGACTTGTGTGGCACTTCACAAAAAACCAATAAGGAGCATAGAAATGGCAGAATCCATTGCCGATATCAGAGGACAGAAGATAAAGGAACTTGTTGAAGAGATGAAGCTCTACAACAACCCAAAGGAACTTGAAGAGATGCGCAGGGTCATGCGCAAGAACGTCCCTCTCTCGATGAGGGGCTACCTCCTTGCCTATCTCTACATGACACGCCACGAAGGAACAGGCCACACCGCCGCACAGCAGAAGGCAAGGCCACAGCAGGACGAAAGACGCCCAGCCCCAAAGCAGGCACCCGAAAACGCAGTCTCCTTCTACATCAACGTAGGCAAGGCCAGCAAAGGCACCGCAAAGGAGCTAGCCGAATTCGTATGCGAAAAGGCCAATCTCAAGGCCGATGACATTGTGACCATCGCCTACAAGCCCAACTACTCCTTCATCTATATCAAGAAGGACGCAGCGAACGGTGTCATAGAGGCCGTCAACGGACAGTCCTACAAGAACCGCAAGGTCAAGATGAACTACAGCAAGGAAAAGGATGAGAACTAAGCGCATCTGCGTGGGTCCGCTTCAGACCAATTGCTACATAATCGAGGATGAAACCCCAAACGGAAGGTTCTGCGCTGTGGTAGATCCGGGAGACGATCCCAAAGCCATAGAGGAGAACCTTCCTCGCAATTTGACCCACATCATACTTACGCACGCCCATTTCGACCACGTTGGAGCCCTTCAGGCTGTGCACGAAGCACACCTAGGAGCCCTGTTCGCAGTTGGTGAACACGAACCTTTGGACAGTGTGTATACGTTCTACAGCCATCCTGATTTGGTAATTCCTTCAGTGGATTTGGCGCTTGCAGACGGCGATGCCATTGGGCCATTCACAGTAATCCACACACCCGGTCACACGAAAGGCTCCATTTGCCTATACAGTGCAAAGGACGGGCTACTGCTAAGCGGGGACACCCTCTTCTGCCGCGGCTGGGGACGAACGGACCTTGGAGGTTCCATGGCCGACATGCAGGCCTCACTTGCCCGCCTTTCATCGTTGCCACCCGAAACGAAAGTCCTCCCCGGCCACGGTGATTCCACGACAATTGGAAGAGAATTTAACCATCCTATTTCATAACCTTTTGCAAAAGTCATCTCTGCAATTGTCGAAATGGGTAAACACTGTTTCCCTAATTGGATGGAAACGATGCTTAGAAATCTCTGTAATTAGGAGATTCACTGCCAAAACAAGTGCACACAAATTGCTTTTTTCATCATTTTATAGGCAACAAAATGCCTATAAACCTTTGTTTTGGGTCGTTTGTGTCTACTTGAGCTTTTTAAACTTTGGATAATGGCACATTTTTATCTGCAACTTTAGAAACCATTTATCAAGATATACTGCAAACGTCTTTTTTCTTGTCTGCGATACACCAAAGTATACCGCAACTGCCGAAAAGGAAGGTTGCAGTACACCATAAGCCACATCAAAGAGCCAAAGCGAAGTATTTCGAATGGAGACGCAGTCACCAAGGGAGCAAGCAGTTCTGCGAAAGACGATGCTGAGGCGAAGCAGGCGTACCTAGATGTACGTCAATGAGTCGAAGCGAAGTATTTCGAATGGAGACGTAGTCACAAGGGAGCAAGCAGTTCTGCGAAAGACAAAATCGAAACGAAGCCGGCATACTATGCTGTATGCCAATGAGTTGAGATGAAGTATTTCACAGAATTGCGATGCTACCTGCGCTCGTTCTGGGATTTGCAGTCGATACACAGGAGCGCGTAGGGGATGGCTCTAAGCCTCTCCTCCGGTATCTTCTTCCCGCACTTGGCGCATATGCCGTATTTGCCGTTGCGAACACGAGTTATAGCCTGGTCTACGGCGTTGAGGCGGCCTGCGTCCATCTTGCTTATGGCTTCCATCTTCTTGGAAGCCATGTCATCACATGCCAAGTCTATGCTGTCCCTGCCACCCATGGTACCCACCAGGTTTCTGAAATCGTCGTCGGACTTTGATATCTTTTCAAGCAGCTCGGCCCTCATTGCAAGAAGCTTCTGCTCCATTTCCTTTTCAAAAGGAGTCATCTCATAGGACATACGTCAAAACCTCCCAGCGAGGAACTCGAATCCACGCAAAGCATAGTTCTGCAAGCTCCCCTGAATTTTCTTAGACACATAATATGTATACCTAAACAGGGAAACGTCAAGGAAAATCTGTACACTTCCATGTAAAAAACGGAAAGAAACCCGCAAACGTACAAATTTCAACACAACGATTCAGACTTGACGACGTCCTTCTTTGTCTCTTCTTTGATGTCTTCTTTACTTCTTCATGTCTTCAGGAAACAGGATGTCCCCCCTGAAGTCCTCATCCTGAGGCTTGGAATGCTTCTGGATCCTAGAAGGCTTGGCACCGGTCTCCGTCCTGAAAGAGTTCCCGGAGCTCATGAGCATAGCAATCGGCTTGGTCTCGTCCATGTTGGCGAATACAATCTGAAGGACACTGAGAAGAGGAACGGCAAGGAACATTCCAACTATGCCCCAGATATAGCCAAAGACGCTCAATGCCACAAGGATGATGAAAGGACTCAGATTGAGCTGGTTTCCCTGAAGTCTTGGGTCTATTATGTTTCCAATGATGTTCTGAGTAAGAATCGTTCCGGCCGCAACGATAAGTATTGGAGTCCAGTTTGGAAGGAACTGCACCACTGCCATGAATATGGTCAGAACGGTTATGACTATGCTTCCAATGGTTGGTATGAAGTTCATGACAACAGCAAGCACCCCCCAGAGGAACGCAAAGTCAAGTCCAACGCTCTTGCCGACTATATAGAACAAAGCCCCGGTTATGACGCTCACAATCGACTTTATTCCAATGTACTTGGAGACCTGACGATTGATTCTGTCCCAAATGACTTGAACACGGTCTTCCTTGTCCTTGGATGCAGCATATGTGATCTTTGGAATGAGGGTATGGCGCTCCAAGAGGAGGAACACGGACATAAGAAGCGTAACCAGAACGTTCTGTCCTATTCCAACAGCGGAGCTGGATACGGACCTCAACGCAGGCATTATGACACCGCCCACCCAGTCTATCTTCATTATGGAGAATACAGACACATCATCAGGAATATCGAACCATTCACCTAGAAGCCCCTTTAGGAAAACATCCAAATCGTTCAGTTTGGAGGCGTAGGTAGGAACCCTGCGCACAAGGACATCGACCGTATAGAAAAGGAACCAGACCACGGCCAGCATAAGGACCACAACGAGAAGTACGGCTATCAAGGTGGCGAGCCAGCTGGGGAACTTGGCCTTTTCAAGCGAGTTTACGATTGGAAGCATGAGGATGAACAGGAAGAGGGATAGCACTATGGTTATGCTCACATCGCCTGTGACCTTGCAAATGGCCATGACCACGACCACAAGTATTGCACTAAGAAGGGTCTTTATCTGCTTGAGCAGCCTTTCTTTCCTGTCAGGGGTTCCGTTCATGTTTGAAATCATGCTCAAAATGATAACCCACCTTGGAAAAAGTCTCAATATGACATATCATTCGCGTATGGACAATGTTGTTGACAATATTGCGGAAACTGCGGAAGAAACCGCCAAAAAAGCTGCCAAAAAGGCGCCACAGGCGTCTTTTACGGAAAACCTTAACCGAATCGAAATCATCCTCTGCGATACGCAGGACGGAGCCAACATTGGAAGCGTGTGCCGTGCAATGAAGACAATGGGCCTTACGCACCTTACGCTTGTGACGGACCGCATCTACGACGAAGACCGCATCAGAACCCTTGCGCTGCATGCCTATGACCTCTACGAGAACAGAAAGGAGTTCCTCACCCTGCACGAGGCGCTGAAGGACAGCATCCTTTCCGTAGCCGCAACAAGGCGTGTTGGAAAGGGACGAAAGACAAGCAGGGTCAACCCACAGCAGCTGGCGGACAGGATAAACGAAATGGGAGACGGCAAAGTCTCAATCGTATTCGGATGCGAATCCAACGGCCTTTCAGACGAGCAGGTCAGGGAATGCTCCATGGTGGTGACGATTCCAACAAGCGATGCCTTCCCATCGCTCAACCTCTCGCAGGCCGTTCAGATAATCACCTACTCGCTCTTCTGCCGGCTCAACCCCTACGCAGGAACAAGCAATGTAGTGGACACCGCAAGAACAGACAAGGCCGTGGAGACCTGCACCAACGCAATGGACAGCATTGGATACTTCAAGAACTATGACGAAAAAACCTTCACAAAGGAGTTCCTTGGAGACATCTTCGCAAGGGCGGCCATGACGGAAGGCGAGATCCAAAGAATGGAGAAAATCTTCACCAAAACCAGAAACATAGCAAGATATGCAAACACAAACACAGAACCAACGACAAGGGAGGAGAGAACATGAAAAGCAAAGTCTATTTCACAGATTTCAGGACCTACAGCAGGATTTCGCTCGTAGAGAAGTTCGAAAAGCTCATCAGCGCCAGCGACATGGACAAGATCGACTTTTCAGGCAAATTCGTCGCCATCAAGCTCCACTTTGGAGAACTGGGAAACCTGGCGTTCCTCAGACACAACTACGCACAGGCGCTTGCAAAGCACATCAAAGCCCGCGGAGGCATCCCGTTCCTCACAGACTGCAACACGCTCTACACGGGAAGCCGCACCAACGCCGTGGACCACATCTACACCGCATACGCAAACGGCTTCAATCCTGTAAGCTGCCCGGACGCCCCCATCATCATAGCCGATGGCCTTAAGGGTACCGATGAAGTCGACCTCCCCGTTCCAGACGGATACTACTGCCCAACGGCCAAGATAGGACGCGCCATAGCGGATGCCGACATAATCATATCCCTCAACCACTTCAAGGGCCACGAAGCCGCAGGCTTTGGCGGAGCCATGAAGAACCTTGGCATGGGCTGCGGCTCAAGGGCCGGCAAGAAGGACATGCATACATCTGAAAAGCCGCTCTACAACGAAGACCTCTGCGTAGGATGCGAAAGCTGCGCCAAAGTATGCGCCCATGGAGCCCAGACCTTCAAGGACGGAAAGATGGTGTTCGACGAAGACAAGTGCGCAGGATGCGGACGCTGCCTTGAAGCATGCCCAACGGGAGCGCTTTCAACCCACACCGACGACGATTTCAGAATCCTCAACAGAAAGATTGCAGAGTACACAAAGGCCCTCCTTGCAGGAAAGCCGAACTACCACATCTCGTTGGTGGTGGACGTATCGCCTTTCTGCGACTGCTACGGCTGCAACGACACCCCAATAGTACCAGACGTTGGAATGTTCGCATCCGGAGATCCGGTCGCAATAGACAAGGCCTGCATAGACGCCGTGAACGCACAGCATCCAATGGAGCACAGCCACCTTACGGATGATGACAACCCATACGACAAGAATCTTGACAACATCTACAACAACTGCAAGGCCACCGACTGGAAGGATGCAATACGCTACGCACAGGAACTTGGACTTGGAAGTGCGGACTACGAACTTGTAGAGTGCAAGATAAACTAAGAGCTGAAACAGCAGCCACTTGGAAAGCCAAAAAAGCAAAGGAGAATAGAACATGAAAAAGACAGTTCTACGCAAATACGCACAGCTCATTGCAAAGTGCGGAGTCAACATCCAGAAGGGACAGGAAGTCATAATAGGCTGCGACCTGGACCAGCCGGAGTTCATCCAGATACTCGTCGACGAATGCTACAAGGCAGGAGCCGGCAAGGTAATCGTGGACTGGTCATACCAGCCACTTGCAAAGCTGCACTACCGCTACAGGTCAATGAAGACCCTTACGACACTGGAGAAGTGGGAGCTTGAAAGATGGCAGCACTACGTGGACAAGATTCCATGCCGCATCTACATAGAGTCAGAGGATCCAGATGGACTGAAGGGCATAAACCAGCACAAGGTGGCCGAGTCCCGCAAGGCGCTCTACCCCATCATCAAACCGTTCCGCGACCAGCTTGAGAACAAGTACCAGTGGTGCATCGCAGCCGTTCCGGGAGCCGCATGGGCAAAGAAGCTCTTCCCTGAGCTTTCCAAGAAGCAGGCCATCGAGAAGCTTTGGGAGAAGATCCTCTACACAAGCCGTGTGACGGACGACCCAATCCAGGCATGGGCGGATCACAACAAGGACCTCCACGACCGCTGTGCATACCTCAACTCACTTGGAATCGAAGAGCTGCACTACGAAGCCTCCAACGGCACCAACTTCACCGTGGGCATGATTCCACAGGCCGAGTTCAAGGGCGGCGGAGACACAAGCCTCCAAGGCATCTTCTTCAACCCAAACATCCCATCCGAGGAGTGCTTCATATCCCCAATGCGTGGCAAGGCCGATGGTATCGTATATGCAACCAAGCCTCTTAGCTACCAGAGCCAGCTCATAGAGAACTTCTGGATCCGCTTCAAGGACGGCAAGGCAGTGGAATGGGACGCAGAGAAGAACAAGGAGCTTCTTACAAAGATGATCACCATGGACGAAGGCGCCTCCTACCTTGGCGAATGTGCATTGGTTCCATACGACTCACCGATCAGCAACAGTGGAATTCTCTTCTACAACACCCTGTTCGATGAGAACGCCGCCTGCCACCTGGCACTTGGAATGGGTTTTGCGGACACCATCAAGGACTTTGAGAAGTACTCGCTCGACGAGTGCCGCAAGATGGGAATCAACGACTCCATGATCCATGTGGACTTCATGATTGGATGCAAGGACCTCAACATAGTAGCAAAGACACGCGACGGCAGAACGGTCCAAATTTTCAAGGAAGGCAATTGGGCTTTCTAGAGCAACTCTCCAATCCCAACAAAGCTTTGAAGCGAAAAAACACGAGGAGGGCTTTTTCAAAGGCCCTCCTCTCTTTTACTGCAACAATGCAGCTATATCAATTGAAGTTTATCCGTATCTTCCGCTCGTTTTCCACGCAGTCACGAAGATAGAGGTTTATAAGGGTCTGATATGGAATGCCGTTGTCGGACGACATGTTCTTGAAGTAGTCAACAGTGGGAACATCTATGTTTATGGTTATCTGTTTTTTCAATAACTTTGCATAGGGGTTCTTCCTAGCATGCGAGAAATCATATTCATCAAGCATATCAGTCCTTTCTTCCTGCATAACCCAAACTCTCCTTCTTTGTAGCTTTCCTAGCCGATATTATGCGAATCACAGAGTCCTTGTCCCGCAAGCAATGGCACACGACAAGCAACCTTGCATGTGAACTGAACCCAAGGATTATGAACCTATCTTCATCCACAGAGTGCAATGGGTCGTCAATAACCAAAGCATCCTCATCATAGAACACAGTACTCGCCTCATCGAAGGAGACGCCATGCTTCTTGATGTTTATGAGGTTCTTGTTTTCATCCCATTCGAACTTCAAGGATTCCATACATAGATTATAATTATCTTATAAGTATAAATCAAGCTTCAAGTCGAAATTTAAACAAAAGCTTCTAGTGGTCAACCTTGTCTATTATGCCGCCAAAGAGGACGTAGTCGCCATCGTAGACGACGAGGCTTTGGCCGCAGGTAGCGGCTTTGACGGGCGCAAAGAAATCGGCCTTGATTGAGCCGTCCTGTGTGTTGAAGACCCTGCATGGTACAGGATTGCCCGTGGAGCGAATCTTGGCCTGTGCAACGAGTCCGTCTTCGAAGGAGTCTGCGCTGACCCAGTTGACCTGCGAGGCCGTAACCGATGTGTTGCCCGTCATCTCCTCGTAGCCAACCACGACTTCGTTGCGCTTTGGGTCCAAGGCTATGACGTAAAGCGGGCGTGGGGCTGCGATTCCAAGTCCCTTGCGCTGGCCTATGGTGTAGTTCCATATCCCTTCGTGCTTGCCCAAAACGTTGCCTTGGGTGTCCACGATGTCGCCGGGTGTGGGCTTGACATCAAGGAGATCGGAATAGTGGCCGCTGTAGAAGTCCTGGCTTTCCGTCTGCTCTGCGGGGTGGAAGCCAAGGATGCGGTCTATGCGTTTGGTCTCCGTCTTCTCCATGTCGCCAAGCGGGAAGAGTATGCCGGAAAGCTGCTGCTGTGAAAGCCTGTAGAGGAAATAGCTCTGGTCCTTGCGGGGATCCACGCCGCGCATGAGGCAATAGCGGCCGTTGTGGGCGTCCTGTAAGTGCTCTATGCGTGCGTAGTGGCCGGTTGCAAAGTAGTCGAACTGGATGCCGGCCTTGCGTGCGTAGTCCACCAGTGCGCCGAACTTTATCTTTTGATTGCACCACACGCATGGGTTTGGGGTACGGCCGTTGAGATATTCGTGCCTGAAGTTCTCAAGGACCACGGACTCGTAGAGCTCAGAGACATCAAGCACTGTGTGCTCTATGCCAAGACGTGAGCAAATCTCCTTGGCCTTCTCTACATCCTCGACCTCTCCAGGAGAGAAGCATGCGTCCTTGTGAGGGTCTCCCCTGAACGGAATCTTGTCGTTCCACATGGTCATTGTGACACCCTGCACGTCATAGCCCTTCTCCTTGAGAAGATATGCCACGACCGACGAATCTATGCCTCCGCTCATACCAACGAGAACCTTCTCCATCCTAGCTCCTCCAAACCGGCCTCGACTCTCCTTAAAGGTCTTAATAAAGCCGATTTCCTTGAAAATGTACAGTGTAACACGAGTTTATTACAAGCGGTGTTTTGTGCTAGTATCACAGCCATGGAAAGCACTATTGGAAGCAAAAGGAAGAAAGTTTACTTTGCAGGCTCCATCCGCGGAGGCAGGGCGGATGCAGAGCTCTACAGCCAGCTCATAGCGCACATCAAGGAAACCGCAGAGGTCCTCACAGAGCACATAGGGGACCTTTCGCTGAGCCTTCTCGAGGACCAGCGCCATGACAAGGAGATATACCGGCAGGACACCGCATGGCTGCGAGAATGCGACTTGGTCATAGCCGAATGCACCACCTCCTCCCTAGGAGTGGGCTATGAACTTGCATACGCACAGAACCTTGGCAAACCATGCCACATCCTGTATCGCAAATCGCAGACCAGCTTGTCGGCAATGATATCAGGGACCGATTATTTCGTGATACATCCCTACGAGTCGCCCTCGCAGGCGTTCGCCATCATAGATGAAATACTGAAGAACGGAAGGGAGGAATGTGTTTTATGAAAACCGTACCAAACGATGGCCCAAAGGCCAATGCTTCAAGGGAAATCGTGTTCACAGCCCTGTTTGCGGCATTGATTGCAGTGTGCGGATTCATCTCCATACCAGTTCCAGGTACACCAATTCCAATAGTCCTGCAGAACATGCTTGTGGTGCTCACAGGCCTCATGTTGGGACCAGTCTGGGGGGTGGCGTCCACGGGGCTGTTCCTTGTTGCTGGAGCATTGGGACTGCCGGTGTTCTCTGGAGGAACAGGAGGGATTGCAAGGCTCATGGGGCCTACGGGAGGATTCCTCTACGGATACGCCTTGGCAACTCTAGTTTCAGGTATGATAGCCCAAAGGCCAAAGTATGGAGTCAGAACTCCGGTTCTTAGGCTCGTTTTGGCCACGGTTTTGGGCTTTGTAGTCATGTACATACCAGGAGTCATTCACTTCATGAGGGTGATGGACAAGACCATTTCACAGACAATGACGCTGTGCGTCATACCTTACATTCCTGGAGATATTGTAAAGATGGTCGTGGCAATACTCCTTTCCTCCAAGCTCAGGACAGCTGCGGCATCGTACATATTCAAGGACGATCCAAAGGAAGATGTGTCCAATGGCTGATTCTGCAAAGGAAGGCTTTGCCATAGAAATCCATGGAATCTCAAAGGCTTTTCCTGACGCTGACGGCAAGAGATTCATGGCCCTGGATGGAGTGTCGTTCTCAATTCCAAAGGGTTCGCTTTGCGTTGTCAGCGGTCAGAACGGCTCTGGCAAAAGCCTGCTTATGAATATAATCGCAGGCTTGGAAAAGCCGACATCGGGCTGTGTCGAGACGGATTCCAAGGTTGGGTTGGTGTTTCAGGACGCCGATTCCCAAATCCTTGGCGAGACCCCGTTGGAGGATGTGTGCTTTGGCCTTTCCAACATTGGGGTTCGAGGGGCAGCTGCGAATGATGCGGCGTGTGGGGCGTTGAAGAAAGTTGGGTTGTATGAAAAGCGCAACAGCCCCTCGCATTTCCTTTCGGGAGGAGAGAAACGTCGCTTGGCCATAGCTTCAATACTGGCCCTTGGTTTCGAGACCATCATCATGGACGAGCCATACAGCAATCTTGACTATGCAGGGGTGAAGGATCTGAACCAGTTGATTGGAGAGTTGTCCGCCTCTGGAGTCACGCTTGTAATTCTGACGCATGAGATAGAAAAATGCCTTGCGTTGGCGGATAGGTTCATCGTGTTGAAGGCAGGTCGTCTTGTGTTCGACGGAACCCCGTTGGAGGGGTTGTCGCTTGGAGTCGAGACCTGGGAGGACTGGGGGATAAAGTTTCCATTGTCCGCATACCCTTCTTTGGACTCACTTGTATGGAAATAGGTTTTGACAACGTGTCCTTGGAGGTTCTTTGAATGCCAAGTCCAATCCTCTCGTACCAGAAACGAAACAGCCTCATACACAAAGCACCTGCTCTGCTGAAGCTTTTGGTGCTTTTGGGCATGGCTGTGGCGTTGTATCTTACAGGTTTGGAGATCCATGGAATCCTCTTTGCTATTTCACTGATTGCGGTTCTGATATCCGGCATTCCATTCAAGGATTTTCTACATGACCTAAAGCCGGTGGCGTTCTACGGTCTTTTCATTGCAGTTGTCGAGGTTGTTGGAGCTATGATTTATGGAGGAAATTTCTTGGAGTCGTTTGGGAATGGCATGTGGAGGACAAACAGCTCAGTCCTTCTTGTCTCACGTCTTGTCGTTGCAATGTCCTATACCTCACTGTTCTTCAGGACCACAAGCAATCTGGAAATACGGCAGTCATTGGAGAGAGTTGAACTGGCTGTATCGTTTGGACATTCCCACCTTTCGTTCTCAAGGGCGTTTGCACTGTTCCTCAACTTCCTCCCTCAGCTGTTTGCAATATGGACCGGTTTGGACAAAGCATGGAGAGCCAGATGCGGCAAACGCGGCATACGCAAAGTCCTTGTACTCCTTCCCGTATTCATCACCCTTAGCATGAAGAAAGCCAACGACACGCTGCTGTCGCTCAGAAACAGAAGATAACGACAGCTCACGGATGAAAGCTAAGCAATGTGTTCACGATGTGGAGTTGATGTGATTCCCATCAGAAGATTTGGCACGTACAGGTCCTCATCCAGATCGTCCCAATGGATGCCCAAGCCTCCCCCACTCAGCGTATAGTCAAGAATCTGGGTTGCGGAAGCATCCTTCAAACGAGGGAAACAAACCATTGGAATGGAAAGCTGGCGTCCATCAACAAGGAGAATCCATAGATTGTCTGCATCGCTCCAGACTTTCTGCGCTTTTGCGCTATTCAGTGAAAAATTCATTCCAGGCCTCCTTTAGTTTGGACTTGTTTCCAAGAATAATCGTCTCGATTTCCTTCAATTCCCTTGCAGTAAAGCCAGCGTTGTCTGCAAGTTCGACGCTCTCTCCTATCCAATACTTGGCCAATGCTCCATGCTTACGCACATGGATATGACAGGGCTCCAAAGGATTGCCCTCATTGGAAAAGAAAAAGAATCTATAGCCATTTTCGATAAGCACGCTGGGCATACATTGAATATAACACACTTTTCACTCAAATCAAACAAGCATACAACGGGCATTGAATGCAACCAAATCAGGTAGAGATTTCTCTTTGAAAAATTTTTTTCTGCATAGTTGACAAAGAAAAGCCTTTATTGTAACTTCAAGAAGTCAATTGGGATCTTGGTGAAGCTGGTTATCACGCCACCCTGTCACGGTGGAGGCCACGGGTTCGAGCCCCGTAGATCTCGAAGATGAAGCGACTCAGTTTTGGGTCGCTTTTTTTGTAATTTTGGCTTCTTGCTTCAACAGTTACTACAGTTGCCACAGACCCGACAACCGCCACGAATCCTACAAACGCCACAACCACTACAGCCTCTACAGATTGGCTACAGATTCAACCATTGCGACCACCCTCACCTTGCTCACCATGCTTACAAACCCACCACACTCACCAAACTCACCATCACTACAAAACACTGACAATTTCCAAGCGAAAGCCTCAAAACAGTGCGTTTTCGTGCGTGAAACCCGTGATGTGCACACTGTGCGGTTTGTCCGCTCTGCCATCAGCGTCCCACAACGCCATACAGCGCCATACAAAGCCATCAAAACGAAGCAATACTCAACAATTCGAACTTGAATCTGCAAACAAATCCTTCAACCTTGGATAGAGCTCGCGATATATCGCATAGCCTTTGTCATACGCACGTTTTGCATCAGGATTGGGATACGAAGGTATTCTCTGGGATGTGAAGCATCCAATGACGTCCTCTGTCCAAAGACCATGGGAGATTCCAGCAATGAATGCAGCACCCAGACACGAACCGGGATTGGTCTTTATATAGTCGACACGCATGCCAAGGACATCGGCCATGATCTGGCGCCAAAGCGGGCTGGTGGAGCCTCCGTTCGTGATGTAGACGTTGTTTATCCCAACGCCCATCTCCCTGAAGACATCGACATGGTGCCTGAATGCGTATGCCACGGACTCGAGCATAGCCCTGTACACATGGGCCTTCGTATGGGAAAGCATAAGGCCATAGAGGACTCCACGGGCGTTTGGATCGAAGATTGGAGTCTTCTCACCAAGGACGTATGGAAGCATGACAAGCCCGTCTGATCCAGCGGGAACCAAGGCGGCTTGTTCGTCCAGTTCCTTGAAGTCACCACCAAATTCGTTCTTGAACCACTTTATGAGGGAACCGCTTGCAGCGGTACAACCGTTTATGATGAAAGGACATGCCGAAGAAACGAAATAGTCTATGAAAAGCCTGTCGTCAATGGCCAAGTGGTCCAGAGAAAGCAAAACGTCCCCTGCTCCTCCAAGTTTGAGCACAAGGTCCCCGTTCTCGTGGGCACCGGTACAGAACGCAGATGCAACGTGGTCTGCGGTACCTGCATAGACAGGGACGCCTGCAGGAAGGCCCGTCAGGCGGGACACAGAGTCCGTAACCACACCACACAAACCGTGGCTTTCTATCACAGGAGGAAGAACAGAGGCAGGAAGACCCGCATACCCAAGCACAGGCTCCAAAAGCGAACCATCCAACGAAAACAGGCCGCTTTCAAGCGCCCAGTTGGACTCTATGTGCATTGCTCCCGTCAAAAGATATGCAGCATAGTCGTAGGAACCCATTATCCAAGAAATTCTGGAAAAGACATCAGGTTCATTGCGCCTCAGCCACATAAGTCTAGGCGCTATGTGCTGGCTGTTTACGTGGGAGCCTGTAGTTTTGAAATAGCTCGCACCCCTCGCCCCAGAGCCGCCCTCAGTCTCAGAGCCAAAACTGGAACCAGGCCCTTCCAAAGCGGCGGAAAGCTCCCCAAGCTCCAAACCGGTTCGCATATCGTTCTGTTGTATTGAATTACGAATCGGAACGCAGTTGGAATCCAAGCAAACAAGGGCGGGGACCATGCCGGTGAGGCCTATAGCCTTCAACGACGACAAATCCACAGATGAAGCCATGCGAGACAGGATCTCATACATGTGGTCCCTCCACACAAGGGCATCCTCCTCTGCCCAACCGGGGTGCAACGACACCAAGTCATGGGGAATGCTGTCCACAGCCACGATATCCATCCTGTCCAAAGACAGAGCATCGACGACAATCACCTTTATGGCGGTCGTACCTATATCAATCCCCATGACAAGCGAAGACATTACTCTCCCATCCTCCTCTTGAGTTCGGCGGTGGCCTTTTCGACATCTGCGGCTACCTTGCCATAGTCTATTGTCAAAAGCTTCCTGTCACGCATGAGGAAGCGGCCGTTGACCATTGAATCGGTGACAGACATGCCGGAGACCCAGTATACAAGCTGAGTATAGTAGTCCTGACCGCAGAATGGAACCCAACCTGGATCCGAGAGGTCCAAGGCTATCATGTCAGCAAGCTTTCCGTTCTCAAGGGAACCAAGCTGATCCTCCATCATTATGGCCTTTGCACCATCTATCGTGGCCATCTTGACCATGTCGAACGCCGTTATGGCCTTGACGTCATGTTCCCTGTGGATTATGAGCTTTGCACCTGTTGCCATCTCGCCGAACATATCGGCGCTGGATGAGCAGAGATTGTCCGTTCCAAGAGCCACGTTTATGCCATGCTCTCTGTATGCCTTCACAGGGGCTGCAGGGAAACCGCTCTTCATGGACGAAGTAGGTGCCATGACAGGAGTGAACGGGAAGCCCTTCATGGTCTCCATGTCCCCCTCCGACACCGTAATGGCATGGGCGGCAAGGATTGGAACCTCAAGAATCCCCAGCTCCTTCATCATGGTGACGGCGCTCTTGTTGTAGTGCGCCATGCAGTAGTCGTTCTCTTCGTTGCTTGTGGCGAAGTGGATATGGAAGCCTGTATTGTACTTCTTGGCCAGATTCTTCTCTATTTCTATCAAATCCAGGGAATTGTCCACGAAGAACGCATGGGGGCCAACCCAACCACGGATGAACGGATGCCTCTGGCACATCTCAAGGAAAGCTTCGCAGCGGGCCGTCTCGCGCTTGCGGGTCTCTTCGTCGCCAAGCTCGACTATGCCGTAGCAAATGAGGCCTCTCAAGCCAGCCTCGTCCGTAGCCTTGAATATGCGGTCGGCATAGAAATACTGGTCCGCGAAGCACGTCGTACCCATCCTTATCATCTCCGCGATGTTGCACGGAGACGTCATGGCCGCCATGTCGGAGTCGGCATACTTCTCAAAGCGCCTGAGCGTATTGAGGAAGCCGTCCATCGTGAACAGGGACACACCCTCGCACATGCCACGCGTAAGCACCATTGGAGTATGGGCATGGGCGTTGATGAGGCCCGGCATGAGGAGCTTTCCAGTGAAATCCACAAGCTCGTCGTCAGGCCCCAGCTTGGGCTCTCCCTTCCCCACTTCGACTATTCTGTTGCCGTCCACGACGACGTAACCCGGCTTGTATATCCCCGCAGCCTTGTTCATGGTAAGGACCACGGATGCCTTTATAACCTTTCTCATTGTACGACCTCCTATCATCAAGACCGATTCTTTCAAGACCGATGTCTCTGAAAACTACATCAATATATGGATCTCTTGCGCTTCTTCTTTATCGACTGATACGAAACGATGGAGAGAATGACCAAAGTAAGCACATAAGGCATGACCTGGATTATGTAAGGTGGGATCTTGGTCACGTTCTGGAGCCTAAGGGCAAGGGCATCGGCGAAGCCAAAGAAAAGGCCTGCGAAGAACGACCCGCCCGGATTGTTGAACCCAAACAGTGCAGCGGCGTTCCCAAGCCATCCACGACCCGACGCCATGTCCCTTGTGAACAGCGTGAGGTGTCCTATCGAGAGAAAGGAACCGGCAAGTCCAGAGAGGATTCCAGAGAATATCAATGCCCCGTAGCGGACCTTCGATACGTTTATTCCAACGCTCTTTGCAGCCTCAAGGTTCTCGCCAACAGCCGTTATGTACCTACCGTACTTGGTCTTGTGCATGACGAATACAAGGACCAACGCCAGAATCCATGTGAAGTAGACGATTATGTTGTAGCCGCTGAGCAGCCCTCCAAGCACGGGGATCTTCTCTATGAGAGGAAGCCTTATGGAAGGAAGCTGGACTATGGAAGGGTCGGACCACGTACCGGACTGGTGGAAGATCGTCCTCATGAGGTAGACGGTGATCTCCACTGCAAGCATGTTCATTGCAATCGAAAGGACCGTGAGGTCCACCCCGTAGCTGTCCTTGAGGAATGCAAACAAAAGACCAAGCAAAGCGCCAACGAGCATGGCGCACACAACGCCCATGTAGGTTGCAAACACAGGATGGGCCTGACCTATAGGAGTGAAGTTGCGGAATATGTAGGCCCCAACGATACCTGCGAAGGCGCATATCGTTATGAAACCGTCTATACCAAGGTTGAGCACGCCCGCCTTGTTGCACATGGCGGCGGCAAGGGCGGCTAGAATGACCGGAGTTGCAAGCCTTATGGCGCTTGCAAGAACGTTCAGTGTAATTATGTCGAAAATGCTATTCATCGCTCTTCCTCCCTCTTGAGATGCTGCGCACGGCCTTCTCCACCAACGGTCTATAGACATTGCCAATGGCGACGAAGAATATGACCATTGCAATGAGTACTCCTCCAAGCTCCCTAGGAATCTGAAGGCTGAGCTGAAGGCCAAGCTGAGCGCCCTGTCGTATTCCAGCAAGCAGGAACGAGACTATCACGACGCCTATTGGATTGGACATTCCAAGCATTGCAACTGAAAGTCCGTCGAATCCAAGGCCGGAAGAGAAGCCAGTCATTATCCTATGGTAGTTTCCAAGGACCTCCATGCATCCTGCAAGACCTGCTATTGCACCGCTTATCACAAGCGAGCGTATTATCACGTTGCCGCTCTTTATTCCGCCGTAGTCTGCAAAACGCCTGTTCTCCCCTACCATGCGCATCTCATAGCCCCAACGGGTCTTGTAGATGTAGAAGTAGAAGAAGACTATGAGGGCTATGGCTATCACGAAGCTCACGCCCCAGCGGGAACCGTATATGAACTGAGGCAGCCAGTAGCCCTTGGATATGACCTCTGACTGGGCCTTCTGACCGGCATCGGCTCTGAGGGGGAACGCCACCATGTACTCAAGCACAAGGGTGGAGATGTTGTTGAGCATGATGGACGAAATTATCTCGTTGACGCCAAGCTTGACCTTGAGCACCGCCGGAATCACACCATATAGGCCACCTGCAGCCATGCTTGCAAGCATTATGAAAGGCACGGCTATGACGGGAGGAAGCTTGAGCGATGCGCCAAGCCAAGCAGCCACTATGGCTCCAAAGACATACTGACCTTCCTGGGCTATACAGAACACACCAACCTTGAAGCACAGCATGGCTGCAAGTCCGGTAAGGATCAAGGGCGTCGAGGAGCCCAACGTCATGAAGATGGGCCAGACCTTGCCGGAGAATCCAAAACCGCTTGAAATCAGAACCCCAAGGGACTTCAACGGCGAGACGCCCGTTATTGCAATGAGAAGCACCGCCACTACGACTCCAAGAAGGAGGGCCGCCGCCGGCATCACAATAATCATTGGATCAAAGCTTTTCCTTTTCACTGTGCCCTCCTTTCGCTTCCAACCATAAGAAGTCCTATATCGGTTTCGTTTATATCGGAGCCTTCGAGCTCGCCCTGTATCCGTCCAGAATACATGACACCCACACGGTCAGAGAGGGACAGGATCTCCTCAAGTTCAACGCTGACAAGCAGGATTGCAACGCCTTTGTCGCGTTCCTTTATGAGCATCCTGTGCACAGCCTCTATGGAACCTACGTCCAACCCGCGGGTGGGCTGTTCAACGACCAAAAGATGAGGCTCGTATGCAAGCTCCCTCGCAAGCACGACCTTCTGCATGTTTCCACCTGAAAGCTTGGAGACAAGCCCCTTTGGGGAAGAGCCTGCTATGGAATAGTGCTCTATCATCCTGTTCGCACGCTCGTCTATGGCATCCCAATCAAGGAAACAGCCCTTGTTGAGCTCCTTCGAACCTTGGAATCCCATAAGGGAGTTGTCCGACAGGTTCGCAAGAGTGTTGAGTCCTGTATGGATTCTGTCCTCTGGCACATAGGCTATGCCCTGTTGCCTCTTGCCTCTTATGGACATGTGGCCTATCTCCACGCCGTTTATCTTCACAGAACCCTGCATGGAGTGCACATGGCCTGCAATGGCGGCTACCAGAGCCTCCTGACCATTGCCTGAAACACCAGCTATGCCGTATATTTCACCGGCTCTGACATGGATTGAGACATTGGAAAGCAACTGCACGCCCATTGGGCTGAACACCGACAGGTCGTTTACCTCAAGCACCGTCTGGCCTGGATTCGCAGGTCCCTTGTCCACCTGGAGCAGGACCTTGCGTCCAACCATGAGGTCTGCAAGGGACGGAATGTCAGTCTCACTTGCCTTGATGCCAGTAGAGACGACACGACCCTTCCTCATGACGGTTATGGTGTCGGCGACCTCAAGAACCTCACCAAGCTTGTGGGAGATGAAAAGAATCGCCTTCCCTATCTTTGAAAGACCTTTCATCGTATCAAGGAACGGCCCAACCTCCTGAGGGGTCAGGACAGCAGTTGGTTCGTCCAGAATGAGGATGTCAACGTCGCGCGCAAGCATCTTCAATATCTCTACGCGCTGAAGAAGACCTATGGGGAGGCTTTCTATCACAGCCTCAGGGTCTATTGGAAGATTGAATCGAGAAGAAAGCTCACGGACGAAGTCCGCCTCCTCCTTGCCGTTCAGGACAGCCTTCTTCTCAATCCCTAGGAGAATCGATTCCTTTACAGTGAACGACGAAACGAGCTTGAAATGCTGATGCACCATTCCTATTCCACAAGAAATGGCATCGCTTGGCCCCTTGAATACAACCTTCTCTCCGTGGAGAAACACGGAACCCGAGTCCGCCTTCTCCAATCCGAAAAGGATGTTCATAAGGGTGCTCTTGCCAGCCCCGTTCTCTCCGCATATGGCATGGATCTCCCCCTCCTGCACGGAAAAGGAAATGTCGTCCGACGCCTGCACGGATGTCGAAGCATAGTACTTTGAAATATGGTCGAACCTGATTGCCTCTTTCATTCATCCTCCTAGAAAAGGCCTCGCCCGCCCGTTTTCGCCACAGGAAGGCAAGGCCGATGACCTTGAACAGGGGACTTCAAAAACCGTTTCACGCGCCTTGGAAGTCCCCCTTGGCCTGCTATTTGAGAGAATCCCAAAGCTCCTCCGTGAGAGCATCGTATACCTTGTACTCTCCAGAAAGGATCTTGGCCTTGTATTCCTCTACGATCTTTGCAGCTGGATCGACCTTTGCTGCCATGTCGGCAGGAGCGTTGTCCTTGAATGTCGTGTAGCCAACATCCCAGGAGATGCCCGTTGCACCGTCTTCGATGTCGAGCGTTCTGAATCCACCCTTGAAGTTGCCATCGACATAGCTCTTGATGAGGTCGTACGTTGAATTGTCGACTCTCTTGATGACTGATGTGATGATGGAACCAGGATAGAACTCGTCCTGGACCGTATCCACACCAACTGCGTAGTTGCCGGTCTCGGCGGCAGCGGCGAGGACGCCTTCACCGGAAAGTCCACATACGCTGTAGATGATGTCGCAGCCTTCGTCATAGAGGGCGATTGCGCTTTCCTTTCCAAGCGTTGGGTTGGAGAAGTCGAAACCAAGGTAGTTGACATAGAACTTGCAGTCAGGATTCGTTACGAGGACGCCCTGCTTGAAGCCGTAGACGAACTGGTTGATGCCAGGAGCATCTCCACCGGCAACGACACCAACCTTGTCCGTGTTGGTCATGTATCCGGCAATGAGACCGGCAAGGAAGCTGGACTTGTTGACATTGATGAGAAGGGAGGCCAGGTTGTCCGGGAGGACATCGGCATAGAGCTCGCTTGGAGAGGCGAATGCCTGCTCTGGATACTCGTTTGCAAGGTCAAGCATCATCTGAGTGTCGAGTCCAACACCAAGGATGAGGTCGTAACCCTTGTTGATTGCTCCTCTCATTGCATTTTCATGCTCGTGGACGCCTTGGGTTTCAATGAGGTCAACCTTTGCATTGAGCTCGGCGTTGGCTCTCTTGACGCCTTCGTTGGCGCTGTCACAGAAAGATCTATCTCCAAGTGGACTTGGGATAACGACGGCAACGATCACTTTCTCGTCCTTGGCTGCGGTTTCATTTGCACCGGCGGCGAAGATCATCGAGACAGAGACGATAGCTACGAAAAGCAGTGTGAAAATCTTTTTCATTGCATTTCTCCTTTTATTTGTTTCTGACGGCCATAACGGCGTCCATGAATATCCTTACCTTTTCGGGATCCACCATATCGAAGAAGTCCCCGTTCCTCTTGAAGGCCGTTCCAACGACGGCTCCATCGGCCACGGAAAGCTGTTCGCTTATGGTCTCGACCCTTACTCCTGTATTGGCGAAGACCGGCGTGTCTGGAATGGCCTCGACCACGCGCTTGAGGATTGAGGTATCGGTCTTGGCCCCGGCGGTGCGGCCTGAGACGCATATGACATCGGGCTGGCAGTTGAAGACCGTGGTCTTGGCTATGTCCTCAATGCTGCGTTCGGCTATGTACACGCTGGCCTCGGGGAGGATGTTGTACATGAGCCTTACGTTCTCGCCTCCAACGGCGTTTCTGCGACGCACGGTGTTGCCGCAGTCCGTATCCCAAATGCCAAAGTCGCTTGCATATGCACCTGTGAATATCTCACGCACGAAGCGGGCTCCGGTTGCGACTGCAAGCTCGCATGAGGATTTTGCATCCCAAAGGACGTTGACTCCAAATGGAATGCGGATCTCATCCATGAGCTCGCCTATTATCCTTGCCATGGCCATGGATGTTATTGCATCCACCTTGGTCTGGTATGGAAGGCTGAACTCGTTGGAGAACATCACTGCGTCCACACCTCCGTCCTGAAGGGCCTTGAGGTTCTTGTGCGCACGGTCTATCACGTACTGCATACCCTTCTGCTTGTCGTATCTGGGATCGCCGGGAAGTGCATCCAAATGGCACATAGCCACTATTGGCTTCTCTGCGCCGTAAACATCCTTAAGCCATTTCTTGCTCATCTATCCTCCTTGGCTTCCGATGCCGTTACAATCTGTACACCGGAGCGCTGTAAGTTCTCGTATAGTTTCCCCGCAGGCCTGGAGTCCGAGACAAGAACGTCTATCTCCGACACCGGGCATATGTTTGCAAATGTCACTCTGTTGTACTTTGAGGAATCCGCAAGGACTATGACCTTGGAAGCGTTCGAGATAATGATCCGCTTAACCGCCGCATCCTCGATGTTGTAGTCCGTTATCCCCGCATTGCTGTCGATTCCGCCTACCCCCATGAAAAACTGGTCCACATGGAGCTTGGAAAGGTACTCTATGGTATCCGAACCCGATATGGCACCTTCATGGGATCGAAGGTTGCCGCAGGGAACGATGACCTTGACCGTATTCGAATACAGAAGGCCTTCCATTACAGGGAAGCTGTTGGTTACAACGGTTATGGGCCTGTTCTGAAGGAGCTTCACAAGCTCAAAGCATGTCGAACCGCTGTCGACGGCTATTATGGAGTTGTCCTGCACAAGTTCGTTGGCTATCTGGGCTATGAGCCTCTTCTCATCCACCTGCACGACAGCCCTGTCCTTGTAGAACGGTTCGTTGTTCTGGGTCTTTATGGCAGCGGCTCCTCCATGCAGCCTACGGATGAGCTTCTTCTCCTCCATCTCGTCAAGGTCTCGTCTTATTGTCATGGGACTCACCCCAAGGAGTTGGGACAGCTGGGAGACCGACATGAACTCCTGATTGTCCAAGAGCCTAAGGATCTGCGAATACCTCTTTCCCATGAAGACCTCCTCTTTCAGACTCGCAAATTGAGGGAAACCTCAAAACACGCCTTCATCCTACAATCACATTTTTCAAGCTGTCAACAATTTTTTTGTGACCAAAAACTCATAAAAAACCGCTTTTTTAGTTCAAATGAACAAATTTATGTTCTTTTATTCTCATTTTTGTTTGTTTTATTCCATAGAATGGAATTTTAGTAAAAAGAAAACAAACATTGAGTTAAAATCTCAAAATTGAGGTATTCCGCAATTTTAAGACTTTTCAATAAAAAGAGACGCAAGAATGCAAGGCCAATATGAAAGACATACGAAAAAATGATTGGAAACAGGCGTTTCAGCACAAAGGCCTGCAAGCTGTTTGTTAAGCATCCAAAAAGAACAAAAACAAACAGCGGAAAAAAATTTCAAAGAGGTCGCTCTTCGATTGGACCTTCAGAGCCTTCAGGGCGCTGCTCGTACTTTATGTAGGCGAAGCTGCCTTCCTTCTCAACGACGCTGCACATGTAGGAATAGACGGCATCGCGCATCTCGTGCTTGTTGCTGTAGTCTTCAGGGTAGAAAGGTGTGCTAACGGTAACCGTTATTGCAGGAGGCAGCACATTTGAAAGAACCCTGCGTTTCCTATAGGTGGTGACATATGCTATGACCGGTGAGTCCAGCATATATGGAAACGAGAATGCGCTTGCAGGAAACGGCCTTATTCCGTTGTAGTACGGCCAAAGATGTGCCTCTGGAAAGACAGTGAGGGTCTGTGTCCTGACCTTCTTCTTCATGACGCCCACAAGCTGTCTTGTGCCTCCCAATCCAGAAGCTATGGGAACGGCTCCAAGCATCTCGACTATGTTGTGGAGAAGGGGCACGGATACGGCGTCAGGTGATGTGACGATGGATGCTTTGCGAGGGAACGATAGGAACGTTGGTATGAATGCATCAACGAAATGGGTGTGGTTTCCAAAGATGAGATAGCCGCACTTGTCATGACCGCGAAGGACCTTGATGTTCCTACGACCCTTTATCCTAAGGCCAAAGCCAACCTTGCACAGTACATACGCCAATGGAGTCGCAACGAGTCTGTAGACGACAAACGAGGCAGTGTTCCATAACACGCCTCTATTGGAGTACTCCACGTTGCAGTCGATCTCACGCTTGTTTATGTGGTCATGCGTAAGCGCAAAGTCGTCGTTCACAGGGTCTGAATAGTAGACTGTCTTCAAAGGCTCCCCAGCCTTTGGTTTTCCCTTCCTCATAAACAGGCACCGTTGCCAAAAGTAGCCAAAACACCACTGAAAGAGGGCAAGGCCTTAGGCCTCAGCCCCTTTTGTGAAGCTCTTCGTTCCTCTTGTAATATACGGCGGTGAAACCAGTAGTGGCAACAAGCTCGGACTGTGTGGCCTGTGCAAGCTCAGGAGCAAGGACCTTCACCTGGTCCTTGAAGTCCTGAAAGCGCACCTTTACAAGCTCATGGCACTCAAGAGCCTGAGACAAAGCCTCGACGACTCCACTGGAAACGCCGCCATGGCCTACCATGACAACGGGATCCAACAGCTGGGCCTTGCTTCTGAGGCTTGCTCTGAACTTACTGTCCATTGACCAGCTCCTTGTACTTCTTGGCTACGACGAACCTCTTTATCTTCTTGGTGGATGTCATCTCCATTGGCTCATCGACGACGAACACCTTCCTTATCCTCTTGTATGGAAGAAGCTCCTTGTTGACAGCATCGACAATCTCCTCCATGTGCTTCTGCATTGCAGCCTTGTCCGTAATGGACTTCTGGCAATCCTGGGATGGATAGATTACGGCGCACACGCCCTCCGTCTTCATCTTGGCATCAAGCACATAGCCCATGACGCAGATCTGATCCACGTCGTAGTAGAGCTGGAAGTGGTCCTCGATCTCCTCCGGGAACACGTTCTTTCCGCCTTCCGTGACGATTATGTTCTTGGCCCTTCCTGTGAGATACACGAAACCACGGTCATCCATATAGCCGATGTCTCCGGTTCTGAGCCATCCGTCCTTGTCGATTATCTCGGCCGTGGCCTCAGGGTTCTTGTAGTAGCCCTGCATCACGTTGACGCCGCGCACACATATTTCTCCGTTGCCGTGCTCATCCTTGTCCCTGAACTCGATCTCTACGTTCGCAATGCACTTTCCAATGCTCGTCTCTTCGTAGTCGAAGATTGGGTTAAGCGTTATGATCGGGCTCGTCTCCGTAAGGCCATAACCTTGCACGAAATCGATTCCAAGCTGGTTGAACTGCTTGAAGGTCGATGCTGGAAGCGGTCCGCCGCCGGAGATGCATATCCTGTTCTTGTCAAGCGACACCTTCTTGAGAAGGAAGCCGAACATCTTCTTTCCAATGTTGACGTTGAACACCTTCTTGAAGAATCCGGAGAAACCCATCATCGCATGGATAAGGCCGTTGACGATTGGCCCCTTCTCCTTCACACCCTTCATCATTGAAGAGATGAGCTTGTTGTAGAGCATTGGGACTGCAAGGAACATGGTGACTTCGCCTTCGCGCATCTCCTTGAAGATCTGCGAGACGATGAGGCGCTTTCCAAAGACAACGTCCGCACCTACGGACATGGCCTCGATGAATACGGCCAGCATTGTGTACGCATGGTGGATTGGAAGGATTGCGTAGAAGACATCGGTCTCGTATATGTTCATCTGACTCTGGGCGGAGTAGCAGTCTGCCACGAAGTTCCTGTGTGTGAGCATGACGGCCTTTGGTGTGCCGGTGGTTCCACTTGTAAAGAGGAAGGCCGCAAGGTCATCGGCGACAGGCTTCTGGGTCGGCTGAGGTCCAACGTCAGGGAGGTTGAGGATGTACTGCTCTTCGTGGCCCTTCTCCTCAAGGCTTACCTTGAAACCGTACTTGTTGTCCTTGCCAAGCCTTTCGTAGCGTTCGCCGTCCACGAAGAGGCCCTTTATCTCGACGAAATCCACAAGGTGCTCGATCTCTTCATCGGTCAGCGAATAGTCTACAGGGACGACGATTGCGCCCATGTAGAGGATTCCCATGTATGCAAGGGCCCATTCCGGGCTGTTCTTTCCTGTGACGGCAACCCTATCGCCTTTGCGGATGCCTTGGGCATAGAGCCAAGCGGCTATCTTCTCAATCCGGGCCTTGGCCTCAGTGTATGTGAACAGTATGTGCTTTGGAGAAAAGGCCTCAAAGCATTTTCTGCTCCCCCAACGCTCCACCGTTATGTCGAACATTTCAGGAAGGGACGGCCAATCGCCTTCGAAGAATTTGCCTCTATAGTTGTCAAGGAAGTCCCATGGTCTTGGGTTGTGCTTATTTCCCATATCGTTGTCTCCTTATGAGCCCTTCTTATCGAGGACTATGCGTGAATCATGAAAAATTATACTGCAAAATATATCAAAGGAGAACATGCAAATTCAAGACTTTGATTGACACTTTTCAACATATTGTCAAGAAAACGTATTGGAGGAACTTTCAAAACTATGCTTTGTGTGGATTGGACATGGATTGCCGAGATGGAAGCCGTCTGAAGCAGCTGAGACAATACTTTGTGTATTGTGAAGTTGCTGAAGGCGGGGTTCCAGCCGTGCAGGGCATGGCCAGGACGCATGAAGGAGTTTTGAATGTTCCTCATTGCAACCCACAATGGACAACCCAACACCAATGGACTAGAATGCAGGGTTGTTTGGAAACTGTTTGGAAGTTGGAGGTCCTCATGGCGCTTGAAGAAAGGCAGGAATTCAGAACGTTCGACCAAGTGGTGTCTTTCATGGAAGGGTTCACAAACCTTGAAAGGAAGACCGACAAGTACAGTGTAAGGACCTACAGACTTGACAGGATGCAGGCACTCATGAAGGTTCTCGGCAATCCTCAGGACAGCTACAAAACCATACATGTGGCGGGAAGCAAAGGCAAGGGATCGACTGCAAGCTTCATTGCAAAGGGTCTTGAAGCTATAGGATTCCGAGTTGGGCTGTATATGTCGCCTCATGTAAGCGACTACAGGGAAAGATTCACCCTTTGCGGCCGTTTCGTTGACGATGAGACGTTGATTGCGACTGGAAATCTTCTTTGCAGAAAGCTCCAGGGCTTTCGTTTCTGCGACACTTTTGGAGAGAACGAACCAACGACGTTTGAGCTCTACACGGCCTTTGCATTCCTCCTTTTCAAGGAACTTGGCTGCCAATGGGCCGTCATAGAGACGGGGCTTGGTGGCAGGCTTGATGCCACCAACATACTCACGCCACAGGCCTGCGTATTGACGCCGATAGAACTCGAACACACCAACATCCTTGGAGACACGATTGCAAAGATAGCCATAGAGAAATCCAAGATAATAAAGCCAGGCGTACCCGTCTTCACATCACCTCAGAAGCCAGATGCCATTGAAGTGTTCCGCAACGAAGCCAACAGCCAAAAAAGCAAGCTCCATGAATTCGACAAAGAAGTCAAAGACCTTGAAACCGCATTCAAAGACGGCAGACAACACGTGGAAGTACAGTTCAATGATGGTTTTGTAACTTCATACGACCTTGCCATGCTTGGTGATGTACAGGCCCAGAACAGCGTACTTGCCCTCATGGTTCTACGAAGCCTTGGACTCTATAGGCAAAGTGAAACCGAGAAGGCTCTTGAAGACAACCGTCTTCCAGGCAGGATGGAGACCGTAAAGTGGGATAGAACCCTGCTCCTTGATGGAGCCCATACGCAAAGCAGCATGGAGCACCTACTTGGAACCTTCAAGCAGATGTATCCAAACGCCAAAGGTGTCTGCATCTTTGGCGCTGTCGAAGGCAAGAACCACGAGGCCATGGTAGAGGCCATACTTGAAGCGTTCGACACTGTGATAGTCGCAAGACCTGGAACGTTCAAGAAAAGCGACCCCCAAGCCTTGTATGAAATGATAAAGAAACATATCGAAGAAAACGAGGCCGCAAAATCCACAAAGAAAGCATATCTTGAATGCGAGGCAAAGGACGCCCTTGACCATGCAAGGAAACTGACAAAAGCAGACGAGCCAATCCTCGTATGCGGCTCGTTCTATCTTGCAGGAGCGATCAAGGAAGAACTTGAAAGACAGGCGAAAGGACAAAGCCTAGAATCAAACGGAGGCATAGCATGTCATTGAACTGGAAGGAAATGGAACTCATCATAGAGGAGGCCCATCTTGACGGATGCAAGATCCAAGGAGTCATCCAGAACTCCTTCCACTCCGTAACCTGGGAGCTCTACGACAGGGAAAGAGGAAGGTTCAGCTTCTATACAGAGATTGGCACTCAACTTAGTAGGATAAACCTTGTATCTGTCAATGCAAAGCCGCAGAAGACAAAGAAGCTCCAAAGGTTCGAGCAATATGCAAGAAAGAACCTTGAAGGCTCAGTCATAACGAAGTGCTACCAGCTTCCATACGACAGGGTCATGGTATGGGACCTTGACAACCACGGAAGGCAGCTCAAAGTATTCACAAGGCTGTACAGCGGACCAGGAGCCAACATAATCATCACTGACGAAAACCTTGTCATACAGGATCTGCTCCTTAGAAGGCCCGGACGGGACGAGACAAGTGCGAGCAGACTTGAGATAGAGGAAAGAACTGAAAGTACAAAGGAATTCACAGTCCGTCCCTACGATGGAGAATCCTTCAACGAATACATAGAGAGAACTTGCTCCCAGCAACAGAACGACGACCTAAGGGCAACGCTTGCAAAGCAGGTCTCGGGCAGGATGGAGCACGAGCTGTCACGACTGTCATCATCCATAAAGAGCGCAGAGCGCACAAAGGACGCAAACACGGCGTACGAAGAGCTCAAATACGATGGAGACATACTCTCTGCAAACTCGTACCTCATAAAGAAAGGCATGACAAGCGTGACCGTCACCGATTGGAACAAGGATCCAAGCGGAAACGCAAAGGTCATGCTGCAGCTGGATCCAAGCCTTACACCGGGTGCAAACGTACAGAACTACTACGACCGCTACCAAAAGGCGAAAGGTACGTACGAGAATGCATGCCGCGAACTTGAAAGACTGGAGGCACAGTACACAGCCACGAAGGCCAAATTCGAGAAGGCACTTGCACCTACAGACGACGAACAGGCGGACATAAGAAGGCTCAAGGCAATCCTTGAGAGGACTGAGCCCCACAAGCAGGAGCAGGAAGGACCTGGAATAAGATGTACAAGCGGAGGCTTTCAGATCCTTGCAGGAAGGAACGCAAAGGAGAACGACGAACTTTTGAGGCATCATGCAAAGGGAAACGACATGTGGCTCCATACGAGGGACTTTCCCGGCGGCTATGTCTTCATAAAGTACCGCAGGGACAAAACGGTCCCCCTTGAAGTGCTTTTGGATGCTGCGAACATCGCCGTGCTCTACTCAAAGGGACGCAACGCACAAAGCGTGGATCTGTACTACACACAGGTCAAACATCTTAGAAGAGCCAAGGATGGAAAGACAGGCCTTGTCCTTCCGAGCCAGGAAAAGAATCTTACAATCAAGCCGGATCCTCAGCGAATTGCAAGGCTCCTTCCAAAGGAACAGCAGCTATGAAGAATGCATGCGAAAGAGTCATGTATCCAAAGGATGCGGCGGCCATTGTAAAGGCCTCGCAGAAAAGCACAACCACAGACCCACAGCAAACGGTTTCAAACAGTTGCAGCTACATAAAGGTTCCCCACAGGGCATGGGCTCTCTGCAAGGACGAACTTGACAGGATATTCGTCGGCATCCAAGACAAAAGTCCCAAAAGGATCTTCGTTCTGGCGCCACTTCACAAAGGCCCCATCATTGGAGAACCCTTTGCAGTGTACACACCTACCAACGGCTCACTTAAAGGCTCGGACTGGGAAATACAGTTGGAAACTCCAAAAGAAATCCTAGATTTCAACTGCATAAAGCAAAGCAACGATGTGTGCACAGAGGAGCACAGCCTTGAAATCATAGCCCCATACCTTGCCGTGGTATATCCAAACACTCCTGTAGCATACCTTCTGGCACCAGAAGGCAACGCCAAGCTTGGCGAAATAAAGCAAACCATTGGACGTATGGCCTGTGACAACCTAATATTCATAAGTGACAACGAAGAAACACATTGTGCAGCCATGTGGTACTGAGCGCAACGGCATCGGTCTAATGTATGATATCGGGCCTGAGACACGATATAGGCATCAAGCATAGAAGACCAAGAAGGAGAACGAGATGATAGCTTCCAAGGACATATTCATCAAGGACGGCAGGCTTTGCATAGCGGTGGCGGACCCATCCGTTGGCCTGCGGGGATTTGAGCTCTCGTCACAGCGTCCACCCGCATTGATGTACAAGGATGGAACCTTCACCAAAGTGGCATGGTTTGGAGTGCGCCTTGAAGACGACAAGCGATGCCTATGCTTCGATACCAGCCCCCTAGGAGAAGAAGTCCCCGCCCCGGCCCTTGAGCTTGCAAACAGCCTACGCTCCAATGCATTCGACCACCTGGAAAATCTAGCCCATGCTCTGCGGGAGCTTGAAGGCTCAAAGGAATACGAACTCGACTGGAACTTCAGCGCCCTACCTCTTTCAAGCATATATTTCCTCGAGGACGCCGTCCTACTCCTGCCAGCACGGGCAAGCGACTTCGTAGACAGCGTCATGCCGGACGAGGACCGCTTCCTTGACCGCGAAGCCTGGTACGTCCACAACGAGGCAAACGACTTTGGCAAAGCCCACTTCCTGTTCCAACTTCTCTACTACGCATTGGCCTCCACCATACCGTTCGCATCCCAGGACGTAAGGGACTACGGCTATAGACCGATACCCTTGAGCATCTTCTTTGCTGACAACGATGGAATTGTTCAGAACAAGGAAGTTGAGAGGCTTTGCAACGCTGTGGACAGAGCATTCTCCATGACAAGAAAGGACATGTATAAAGTAAGCTCTCCTTACGAATACTTCCTGATGGTTTTGAGAAATGTTGGAGGTAGTATCGCCGCAAGTGATTTTGTAGTAATGAAATCCAGAGTTTATAAGGAATACTTACAAAAACTTTCAAAGAAAGCTTCCCTGCGTAGGTTCCTGCGAAAAAAAGGGGCGATGCTGGCCGCCGCCATAGCAGGAGCGGCAATTGTCATATCAATCGCTTGGTACTACATAGCTCTGGCTTTGGCCCCTCCCGCAACGGCTGGACTTCCAAAGGAGGAGATAGTAAGGGCCTATTACAAAGCCGTGAACGACCTTGATCTGCAAGGCGTGAAGGACTCCCTTGCACGAGGAATCAAAAGCCCTGACGAAATGACGGTCACGAACCTTGAGGTCACCCAAAAAGTACGCTACGCCTACGAAGGCATGGACCCAATCGTTGAAGCCCAAAGCTGGCTTGACGAGGGAATGCCAGCAATACCACAGGGCTCAATGGTCTATGGCATTGCAAACCTTGAGGTTCAGGTGATGGACGATGAGACTGCAGTTGCAACGTTCGACTTCCTAAGACCATATGAAGACTACGCACAGGAATCGGATGTGACAACGGCTTCAAGCGTATTCACAGGAGTCTATCACGAGACAGTCAAATTCTCGTTCGTGCAACGCAAAACATGGCTTGAAATTTCAAGCATAGATGTATTGGAAGAGACGCTGACAAGTGTATTCGAAGTAACCTATAAGGAGACTGAAAGCTCCGTCTCCACAATGGTCCTGAGGACCGATTCGTTTTGAGATTCATCCTTTCCAGGGTCGAGCCATCGCACATTGGCAAAGCTTTTGAAGAAGGTCATCTGTCTCTTTGCATAGTGTATGGAGTTCATCTCTATCTCACCCTTAATGGCTTCAAGGTCATCATGAGAAAGGGAGTCCAGAGCCTTTGTCGAAGAAGTGCTGTCACCTTTCCAGACCCTGTCAAGGAACTCCTTGTAGCCAATGCCCTGCATACTCTGCCACGAAGGGGAGGCCCCAATTTCAAGAAGGTGTCGTATCTCCCCTACAATCCCCTGCTCGAACATGATATCAACTCTGGACTTTATCCTTGTCCTTAAGACATCTCTGTCCCTGCACAATCCTATGCTCACGACGTTCATTCCATTGCGTGGTTCATGAGGAAGTTCAAATGAGGAAAGAGGTCTACCGCTTGCCTTGTACACCTCAAGGGCCCTTGAAATCCTATAGCCGTCGTTTGGGTTTATCCTTGCACCGGAGACCGGGTCTACGGTGCACAGATATTCGTGAGCTTCCATCAATCCCACTTTGGAAATATACGATGCAACTTCATCCCTTGTCGCAGGGTCGCTTTTTGGAGCCTGCGACAGACCGTATAGGAAATGCTTGAAGTAGAAGGCAGTTCCTCCAGACACGACAGGGATGAGTCCTCGGCTCCAAATATCCTCACATGCTGCATCCGCAAGACAGATGAAATCCGCTACATTGTAACTCTCCCATGGGTCTAGGATGTCTATAAGATGATGCGGGATTCTGGACTGAACATGTAGGTCAGCCTTTGCGGACCCAATGTCCAAACCTCTATAGACCTGGACGGAGTCCGCGTTCACGACTTCCCCTACTTTGGAGAAACAATCACACAGCAGCTGGGTCTTGCCAACCGCTGTGGGTCCAAAGAGAAATACTACGTTCCTTTTGGTTTCAGAGTTCACGTCGCCTTGGAAATCACTCTTCAGGCTTGGAGTACTCGACTTCGTCGTTGAGGACCTTTTCAAGGACCACGGAGACGATCTTTTCGTGGTTTTTCTCGAGTTCTTCCTCCGTCTCCTTCTTTGCCGCCATGATTGCAGCCTCTTTGATGGCCACACATGTCATTTCGTAAACGTTGGTGTCTTTGTCAATAAGCGTATCAAGTGGAATGCTCAAGATCTTTCTCCTTACACGACAGTAAAATCAGTAGTAGATGAGAAGCTTCCAAAACCTCCTTCATGAGTCCTGACGTTGCCTTTCCAGCATAAATCGCATTTTTGCTAACTTCATAATACACAAAGTATTATTTCAGTTGCCAAAAATGGATTTCTTCCTGGAAATCCATCATCAATCCTCACAAAGCCCTGTTTTGCAAGTTTCTCCGAATTATAGCTGTTTTCAATTCTTTTGTACAGTCTGAGCCTTGGATGCAGCCTCTACTGCGGCGACGATCTCATCAACGATGCTCTCAGGTGTACGATTCTCAGTGTCTATGACAAGGTCGGCACAAGAGGTGTCAGAGTTGTCTATTCCGTATATCCTCTTGTAACGTGCGCTGTCGTGTCCGTCGCGTCCCTGCGTCTGTTCAAGGCGCTGCTCGAACGAACCGCCCTCGCGCTTGGTGATGCGTCTCGCACGCTCCTGGTCGCTCGCCTTGAGGTACACCTTGAAGTCAGCGTCCTTAAGCATCCAAATGGCCAGACGGGAACCCAGTATGCAGTTCTCCTTGGCCATTGCCATCTCCACCTGCCTGCGGTCAAGGTCACGGTCTATGTTGTCGTCCTTCTCAGCAAGCGCGCAGAAGTCCCAGAACTCCATGCCCCTCTCCTGAGCCATTTGTCTGAATGTGAAATTGATGAGGTCATACCCCAACCTCTGCGCCAGCATGGTGGACACGGTGGTGTTCCCGCATCCGCTCTTTCCTGAAATGGCAATCCTCATTCTATGTTCCTCACCTGTTCCCTTATGTTCTCAAGGCAGTCCTTCATGTTGACCACCTGCATGTTGACCTCCACCATCTGGCTCTTTGAGCCTATGGTGTTTATCTCCCTGTTCATCTCCTGGCTCAGGAAATCCATCCTCTTTCCAACGGCATCGTCGCTTGCAAGGAGCTTTCTGAACTCCGCTATGTGGGTGCTGAGCCTTACGGTCTCCTCATTTATGGTATAGCGGTTCAGCATTACGGCAACCTCCGTAAGGATCCTGTTCTCATCGTAGGAGCTGTCGCCAAGCATCTCCTTGATCCTTGTCTCAAGGTTCTGCCTTATCATGACCTCAAGTGTGGACACATTCGCCTTGACGACCTCAAGCGATGCTTCAAGGCTGTCTATCATGGCCGAAAGGTTCCGCCTTGTGGCTTCGCCTTCACGGGCCTTTGCCTCCCTGAACTGCTGCATGACTATTGCACTGCAGTGGTCCAGTCCCTCGCGGTAGGTCTCAAGGGTATCGGTCTTGACGCTGCTCAGAACCCCATCCTTGGAAAGGATGTCTGTAGCTGTGACCATGACATCCATGCCCTTTGAGGCGGCAATGGCCTTGACTTTGGCGATTGCGTCAAGGTATGAACCGGCAAGGGCCTCGTCCAAATGAAGCTCCACATCGCTTTTGAGGTTCTTGACCCTTACGGAGACATCCACGTGGCCGCGCTGGGCGTTCGCCTTCACAAGGGCTGTGAGCTCCGCCTCGTATGCGCTCAGTGACGATGGCGATGCATAGCCTATCTCGAGGTATCTGTTGTTGTAGCTCTTGAGCTCCATCGTGAGGATGTAGCTTTCAGTCTGGTACTCTGCGTACCCGTAGGCCGTCATGCTTTTCATGGGAGGACTCCTTTTGACCTTTGGCTTCGTGGTTTCCCCGTGTTTCCTCTGCGTTTCTCCTGTGATTCTTCAGAGGTTGTTCCAGATCATTCCACGGAGGGTTTCCTACGAAAAAATAGAGCTGCCAAGAGGCAGCCCTTCAATGTGAACGGATCGACTTACTTTGCGAGCTTTGCTTTGCACTGCTTGCAGACCTTCTTGGTCTCGCCGTCCAAGGATACTTCATAGAGAACCTTGATTCCGTCTCTCTTGCAGACTGGACATGCACCGCGTCCGCAGTTGACCTGTTCTCTTATTCCTGTACCTCTATGTGCCTTTGACATAATGCTTCTCCTATAGGTATGGTTTTGTCCGACTTGTCGTTACCATGCAATTCTAGCCGCCAACTCATTCCATGTCAATTACAAGTCACAATCAATTGCAAGCCACAACCATTGCGACCACACTCGCCAAACTTACCAACCCACCACACTCACAATGCTCACCACACCCACCATCGCTACAAAAAGCTTACAATTTCAAAGGAGATTCCAAAGACAGCAAAAAGTGGTTGCAAAAGGCAGGTCGAAGTATAGAACAAGGAAACAATATATTATAGAATGATAAGTGACCACCCAAACGGGGCGGTTGGCTTTGCCTCTGCCAAATCTTGATATAAGAGGAGGTAGGGAACTTGGAAACTTTGACGATGATTTCGGTTGTTGTCGGGGTCGCAGGTCTTGCGGTAGGTGTACTTCAGCTCGTTCTGATGCTCATCCAAATTCGTAAGGACAAAGAAAATCGCCGCTAGTTTGCCGCTCCCGGCGATTTTTCTCGTAAAATAAACTGGTAGGGGCAAGCCCACCGCTTCGGGTGGCCTTTTCCTTACACGTCAATAATAAGCATCCAACCACCCGGTTGTCAACTCGGTTGCAACCAATCTATTATCATGGCAATCAAGGCAAACACAAAAGTAGGTTGTTTTGCTAGTCCGCTTCAAAACGAAAATGCAGCCGCCAGCTCCACAGTGAATCTGTCGCCGCTTTCAAGTCCACGATAGACAGCCAAAGGGAAGCGGAAATTGAGGTAAAGCTCAACGTAGTCCAATCTGGAACCAACGCCAAACGAGTGCGTTCCAAGGGAGAAATCGTCGAAAAGAGCCTCGTAGCCGGTTCTAAGATAGAAACCATAATCTTTGAGCAACATGTACGAAAACTCAAGCCCCGCATGGAAGGTTCTTGTACTACTTATGAAAAGATTTGAAATCTCAACCCCTGCACTGAATCCAAAGTGGTTTAGGCTTCCGCGCCTTCCGTATTCATCCCTCACGTAATAGACGCCAACTCCAGTCTCGCCTACGAACGAATCCCAACTCAGAGCAGTCTTCGAACCTTGGTTGTCCAATATGTCATCGAACATGAGACCAAAGGTAAAACCTCCCATACCGTACATGAAACCAAGGTTTATCTGAAGGTATTCGCTGTCGCTCCTCCTATCGTATGGCGAAAGATATGTCTGGATTACGAAGTCGCTCAACGCAGTGCCTTGGTGTATTGGAACGTTCACCCTCTGCTTGGTAGAACCTCCGTACACCTCTATACCAGCTCCAAAGCTTCCGTAGCCAACACAGAAATCAAGCCTTATCTCAGATGTCTGATACACGTTGTAGTACTTTATGCCATCGCCGACGCCAGTGGACTCCACGCTGTAGTCAAATCCAATGGAAAAAGATATGCGCTTTCCCATGAACGTCCCCTTGAGGCCTGATCCCGGATATGTTGGAAACGTCTCTCCGCTGTTTGGAAGGAACGAATCGCTGTAGCTTGCATCAAGGACGAACGAACTGTCGTTTTCAAGAAAGTACAATGAAGCCGGGTTTGCAACCACAGGATGCCTTGAATCGCTTACTGCAATTCCAAGACCTCCCATCGAGCGAAGCCGCACGCTGGAGAAGTCCGCAAAAACGCAAAGACATACGAGACATAGAATTAGCAAGGCAGCAAACATCCTCTTCATTTGGCAACGCGAATCAATCATGTGCATCATTTATATACATCATTCATATACATCAATCATGTACATCCATTAAATGCATCAGTTCTTGGAAAGACACCCCTCAAGCGCACATGCAAGCTGGTCTGGACAGGAAGTGCTTCTTGGACCGCATGTTATACCCTTGAGTCTCTCCACGGCATCGCTTGCCTTCATGCCCTTGCACAGGGAGATAATCCCCTTGTGGTTGCCATCGCAGCCACCAACGAATTCAACGTTCTGGATGACATCGTTGTCATCAAGCTCAACCGTGATGTGTCTGGCACATATTCCCTTTGGTGTATACTCTAGTTTCTTCATGCCTTGAATATAGCAGAAAACCAGCTTGATATCCACAAGAAGCACACCATTGTGATAGAATGAGGCCATGCCCGAGCATACCGTGTTCTTCCATGTAGACCTAGATGCATTCTTCGCCTCCGTAGAGCAACGAGACAACCCCGAATACAGGGGAAAGCCCCTCATAATAGGAATGCCGGGCAAAAGGGCCGTGGTCTCCACATGCTCTTATGAAGCGAGGAAGTACGGCGTGCACTCCGCAATGCCAAGTCTGCAGGCCCAGAAGCTATGCCCAAACGGCATCTTCATACCTGGCAACATGGAGCTGTACGCAAAGGTCAGCCGCCAGGTCATGGCAATCCTTCGCGAGTACTCCCCTGCAATGCGACAATGCTCCATAGACGAAGCAAGCCTTGACATGACAGGGACCCAAAGGCTCTTTGGACCACCACGCGAACTTGCCATGAAGATAAAGCAACGCGTCAAGGACGAGATTGGAATCACCATGAGCATTGGAATCTCCACATCCCCGTTCATCGCAAAGATGGCAAGCGACTACAACAAGCCCGATGGTCTTTGCGCCGTCTCCCCCGGCAAGGAGCAGGTCTTCATAGACGCCATTGGCCTTGGCAAGATCTGGGGCATTGGAAAAAGCGGCAAGAAGACTTTGGAGGAGCACAGGATAACGACCACACAGCAGGCCCGTTCATACTCCCTGGATCAACTCAAACTCATGCTTGGAGACTCGTTTGGAGAATACCTCTACGATGCGTGCAGGGGTATAGATCCTGGAACGATGGTCCAAAAGGCAAAGAGCCACTCTATTTCTTCAGAAACCACATTCATTGAGGACATCACAGACGAAGAGACCCTCCACCAAGTACTGCTCAGCATGAGCCACGAACTCATGGGGCGCTCGATAGACGAAGGCATCATTGGACGCACAGTTGGACTCAAGCTACGCTGGGGCGATTTCAGGACCATAACAGTCCAAGACTCTCCTGACGACCCAATCCTCAATGCAAATGCAATCTACGCCATTGCAAAGAAACTGCTTGCCTCCAAATGGAAGCCGGGCCAAGGCATACGCCTTATAGGGCTGGGACTGTACAACACCTACGAAGGCGACAAACCCCTTCAGGACAACCTCTTCTTCGAAGATGAACACAAGAAACGCAAGATGGACAAAGCCGTCCATGAGCTTGGGGCCAAAGGCCTCAAGCTCAAGAAAGCCTCCGAACTTGAAACAAAAAGCTAACTCACAATATCTCGTCAAAATCCAGTCATAATCAAGTCAAATCTTGTCATTTTTCTTGTCATCAATGATTTGATTTGGTATAATATGATTAGATACTCGACAAAAGGAGATGATTATGCCGTATCAAGAAAGTGAAACAGTAGAATTGAAGAGAATCGTCACAGAAGACATAAAGAAGGAAATCATCGCCTTTGCAAACACTGACGGAGGCAAACTATATGTCGGTATAGATGATGATGGTTCTGTAGTAGGTCTTGAAAACCCGGATGGAACGGCATTGCAGATAAGCAACATCGTAAGGAACACCATAAAACCAGATGTAACTATGTTCCTACACTATGAAACTATAGACGAGAACGGAAAGAAAATCGTCGCAGTGGATGTCCAAAGAGGAACCGACCGCCCATACTATGTCGCAAAGAAAGGAATGAGACCAGAAGGAGTATACGTAAGACAAGGTTATTCATCCGTTCCTGCAACGGACACGGCAATACGATGCATGATCAAGGAAACGGACGGAGATAGTTTCGAGGATATGCGAAGCCTTAACCAAGACCTTACGTTCGAATCAACCGCAAAGGAATTCAAACTTAGAAACGTGGAGTTTGGACGGTCTCAAATGAAGACCTTGAAGTTAATCGACAATGACGGTCTATACAGCAATCTTGCACTGCTTCTGTCCGACCAATGCATCCACACCATCAAGGTTGCAGTATTCCAAGGAACGGACCAACTGATCTTCAGAGATCGTAGAGAGTTCTCAGGTTCTCTTATGCGACAGATGAATGAAGTGTATGACTTCATAGACTTCAGGAACCAGACACGTTCGACAATCGAAGGTCTTGTCAGAATAGACGTAAGAGACTATCCGGAAGTTGCTGTCAGAGAAGCCATGCTGAACCTCTTGGTTCATAGGGACTATTCGTTCAGTGCAAGTGCATTGATAAGCATCTACGAAGACAGAATAGAGTTCATATCGATTGGAGGTCTCATGCCAGGGATAGGCCTTGACGATGTCATGGCCGGAATCTCCATATGCAGGAACCAAAACCTTGCAAACGTATTCTATCGACTGCACCTGATCGAAGCATACGGAACAGGAATGGGAAAAATCATGAAAGCATATGAAGGCGAGGATTCAAAGCCCACCATGGAGACCACAAGGAACACCTTCAAGATCATACTCCCCAACATAAATGCAAAGCATGAAACCAAAAGGCCCGCAATCTACAATGTACACCAATCGACTGACTGCGTAAGAGAGACGGCTGCATACGGAAGCAGAGCCCAGATTCTCAGCTACATCCAAGAGAATGGTTCCATAACACGAACTGAAGCAGAAGACATCCTCAATACAAGTCCATCCACCGCCTCTCGCATCATTCGAAAAATGGTGGAAGAAGGACTACTCGTACCTTATGGGAAAGCTAGAAGTACAGAATACACCCTTGCAAGCAACTAAAAGATGAGCCGCCCAGCATCAAATGCCAAGCGGCTCAAGTTACAGACAGTTACAAACTTAGTTCTTTGCTATTTCTCCATCGGTACAATAAATGGTGTAGTAGCCAGTATCAGCTCGCCACATGAGGCCCTTTTGTATGGAATGCCATTGCACCATTGTCCCTGAATAAACAATGCTATTTAGGTCTGTACAGCTGACGAAGGCTGAATCGCCTATGCTCGTCACGCTTTCAGGTATCGTTACGATTGTCAGACCTCTGCAGCGGGAGAAGGCTGAATCGCCTATGCTCGTCACGCCTGATGGTATCGTTACGCTCGTCAGACCGCTGCACTCGCAGAAGGCATAATTGCCTATGCTCGTCACACCATCAGGTATCGTTATGCTTGTCAGACCGCCGCAGCCACGAAAGGCGCCATCGCCTATGCTCGTAACGCCTTCAGGTATCACCAAATCTCCAGTCAGGCCGCTGCAACCCTTGAAGGCGAAAGAACCTATGCTCGTCACACCATCAGGTATCGTTATGCTTGTCAGACCGCTGCAGCCTCGGAAGGTTTCAGACCCTATGCTCGTAACGCCTTCAGGTATCACCAAATCTCCAGTCAGGCCGCTGCAACCATAGAAGGCACCACCTCCTATGCTCGTCACGCCTTCAGGTATCACCAAATCTCCAGTCAGGCCGCTGCAACCATAGAAGGCACCACCTCCTATGCTCGTCACGCCTTCAGGTATCACCAAATCTCCAGTCAGGCCGCTGCAACCATAGAAGGCACCACCTCCTATGCTCGTCACGCCTTCAGGTATCACCAAATCTCCAGTCAGGCCGCTGCAACCATAGAAGGCACCACCTCCTATGCTCGTCACGCCTTCAGGTATCACCAAATCTCCAGTCAGGCCGCTGCAACCATAGAAGGCACCACCTCCTATGCTCGTCACGCCTTCAGGTATCACCAAATCTCCAGTCAGGCCGCTGCAACCATAGAAGGCACCACCTCCTATGCTCGTCACGCCTTCAGGTATCACCAAATCTCCAGTCAGGCCGCTGCAACCATAGAAGGCACCACCTCCTATGCTCGTCACGCCTTCAGGTATCACCAAATCTCCAGTCAGGCCGCTGCAACCATAGAAGGCACCACCTCCTATGCTCGTCACGCCTTCAGGTATCACCAAATCTCCAGTCAGGCCGCTGCAACCATAGAAGGCACCACCTCCTATGCTCGTCACGCCTTCAGGTATCACCAAATCTCCAGTCAGGCCGCTGCAGCCGGAGAAGGCGGAAGAACCTATGCTCGTCACGCCTTCGGGTATCGTTACGCTCGTCAGACCGTTGCAGCCACGAAAGGCGGAATCCCCTATTCTCGTCACGCCTTCAGGTATCGTTATGCTCGTCAGACCGCTGCAGTTGTAGAAGGCTTCATCGCCTATGCTTGTCACGCCTTCAGGTATCGTTATAGATTCAATTGTTTTGTATGAACTGGGGAGACACGTCCATAACCCACTGTTCATCATACAACTGTTTACAGAGGCCGATTTGATCCTGCGGCAATCTCTGAACACATTGTTACCTATACTTGTCACGCTTTCAGGTATCGTTATGCTCGTCAGGCCGCTGCAGTTGTAAAAGGACCAATCCTCTATGCTCGTCACGCCTTCAGGTATCGTTACGCTCGTCAGACCGCTGCAGCCACGAAAGGCGGAATCCCCTATTCTCGTCACGCCTTCGGGTATCGTTATGCTCGTCAGGCCGCTGCAGCCGGAGAAGGACCACTTCTCTATGCTCGTCACGCCTGATGGTATCGTTATGCTCGTCAGGCCGCTGCAGCCGGAGAAGGCGGAAGAACCTATGCTCGTCACGCTTTCAGGTATCGTTACGATTGTCAGACCTCTGCAGCGGGAGAAGGCTGAATCGCCTATGCTCGTCACGCCTGATGGTATCGTTACGCTCGTCAGACCGCTGCAGTCTCGGAAGGTTTCAGACCCTATGCTCGTAACGCTTTCTGGTATCGTTATGCTCGTCAGGCCGCTGCAGCCGGAGAAGGCGGAAGAACCTATTCTCGCAACGCCTTCAGATATCGTTATAGATTCAATTGTTTCGTATGAACTGGAGAAATAAGTCGTTATCGGATCGTTATAATCCCTCATCATATAACTGTTTATGGAAGCCGATTTGATCCTGCGGCAATCTTTGAACACATCGATACCTATACTTGTCACGCTTTCAGGTATCGTTACGCTCGTCAGACCGCTGCAGCCACGAAAGGCTTCAATGTCTATGCTCGTCACGCCTTCGGGTATCGTTACGCTCGTCAGACCGCTGCAGCCACGAAAGGCGGAATCCCCTATTCTCGTCACGCCTTCAGGTATCGTTATGCTCGTCAGACCGCTGCAGCCACGAAAGGCGGAATCCCTTATTCTCGTCACGCCTTCAGGTATCGTTATGCTCGTCAGACCGCTGCAGCCGGAGAAGGCGGAAGAACCTATTCTCGTCACGCCTTCAGGTATCGTTACGCTCGTCAGGCCGCTGCACTCGAAGAAGGCATAATTGCCTATGCTCGTCACACCATCAGGTATCGTTATGCTTGTCAGACCGCCGCAGCCACGAAAGGCGCCATCGCCTATGCTCGTAACGCCTTCAGATATCGTTAGAGATTCAATTGTCTTATACGAATCAGGGAAGTATCTTTCCATGGAGTTAGAAAACCCGCCCACCATACAACTGTTCACCGAAACTTTTTTAAGCCCAGTGCAAGCTGAAAAAGCGCCATCCTCTATTTGTTCAACATTCTCAGGTATCGTTATTCCTGTCAGGCCGCTGCAACCCCAAAAAGCATTAGCTTCTATCGTGTAAACACTAGATGGTATCGTTATACTTGTCAAACCACTGCAGCCATAGAAGGCAGAATCTCCTATGCTCGTCACACCTTCAGGTATCACAAGACTTCCTGTCAGACCGCTACAACCAGAGAAGGCATAATTTCCTATACTAGTGACACATTCGGGTATTACACTATTCCTACATCCAAGGATGAGGGTCTTGGAAACACGTTCAATCAAACAGTTTCCTTCGCTGAAATAGTACTCGTTCTCTTTTTCAACATTTATTGATTCAAGTCCACTACAGCCGGAAAAGGAAGACTCATCTATGCGCCTGATACTTGATGGTATAGAGATACTTGAAAGTTCCTTACAATCCAGAAAAGCGTTGGACTCTATTTCTTCGACAGATAACCCATTGTAAGTATGTGGAATAACAACAGAAGAAACAGTTTTGTCTATGCAAGACACAGAATAGTAATAATCATGTAAGTTGAATTTCAAACAACTTGATGTCCAAATGGCATAGAGTTTCAAATCATCATCAACCGACACCTGTTGGGATGCTTCATAAGACTTTCCAGAGCCGTCCTTACGAGTATTCCATTCAAGAAAGTACAATCCTTCAAGTAGAAGATCTCCTTTTGAAGGTATTGTGAACGACTCTCCTTCCTTCACAACAATAGGGGCTGGAACATCACCTTGTGCACCATTTGCATCAAACGTCACAGTGTAGGTCTTAATCTCAACATCCTGTACATCCTGTTTGCAGG